>JBAWFQ010000199.1:0-64857 GCA_049592035.1 Terriglobales bacterium | reverse complement strand
CTTACCCTCCTCGCTGAGTTTGTCCAGATCTGTGGTGGTGGCGGCGACGCAGCGGAAATCTACGTTGATGGTTTGGTTGCCGCCCACGCGTGTGATTTCGCGCGCCTGCAACACGCGCAGCAGGTCGGTCTGCGTCTTCAGGCTGATGTCGCCGATCTCGTCGAGGAAGACTGTTCCGCCCTCGGCAATTTCGAATTTACCCTTCTTGCGGAATTGCGCGCCCGTGAACGCGCCCTTTTCATGCCCGAAGAGTTCGCTTTCGAGAAGCGTCTCGGTCAGTGCGCCGCAGTGAATGGCGACCAGAGGGTGAAACTTTCGCGAACTGGCTTGATGGATCGCGCGCGCCACCAGTTCCTTGCCGGTGCCGCTCTCGCCCGTAATCAACACGGTAGCGTCGGTGGGACCAACCGTTTCCACCGCTTCGAAAACCTTGCGCATGGGGCCGCTCTGGCCGACCATGTCTTCCGGACGCGCTACTTCCGCGACGGTCTCGCGCAAGAGCACGTTCTCCTGCGCTGTCCGCTTATGCGTCATTGCCTTTTTCACCAGGTGAGCGATTTCGTCCGGGTCGAGCGGCTTGGTCACATAGTCATAAGCGCCGTTCTTCAAGGCGGCGACGGCGGTCTCGACCGAGGCGTAGCCGGTCATGATGATTACCAAAAGCTCGGGATCGATTTCGTGCATGCGGCGTTGCAGTTCGATGCCATCGGTGCCATGCATCTTGATATCGACCAGGGCCACATCCCAGCGTTCGGTCGCCAGTTGCGTCAGCGCGTCGTTGGCGTTTTCCAGCGTGGTTACGTCGTAGCCTTCTTCGCGGAACCATTTGCCCAGCGAGTCGCGCACGCTCAATTCATCGTCCACGATCAGCAATCTTCCCAGTGTGCTCACTTCCATCACCTCACCTTTCGGCAGTGCCAGATCCAACGCCAGCCAGCGCAGCGTCGGGAGCTTGAACGGGCAGGGTTATGGTGAACGTCGTGCCCCGGCCCAGCTCCGATTCGACTTCGATGCGCCCGTTGTGCCGCTCCACGATGCCGTGGGCGATCGCCAAGCCGAGCCCAACTCCGTGCCCGCTTTCTTTCGTGGTCAAAAAAGGTTCAAAGATATGCGGTAAGATGTCGGCGGCGATGCCCGATCCATCGTCGCGAACTTGCAATAAGACTTCGTTGTCTGCGTTCGCCAGCCGGCCGTCGATCCAAAGATTGCCTCCGCGCGGCATGGCATCGATGGCGTTCATAATCAGCGCGATCAGCACTTGTTCAATTTGCGATGGATCGCAGGATACGCGCGGCAGGTCTTCGGCAACTTTCAGTTGCAGTTCGATTCCGCGTTGTTCCAGTTGCGGCCGCACCAGCAGCAGGCAGCGATCAATCACACCGCGCAGGTCGGTCGACTCCACATTCATGGGCGAGGTGCGCGACAGACTCAGCAGGTTCTTGATCAGTGCGCCGCAGCGCTGGCTTTCGGAGGCGATCAGATCCAGACTTTGCATCGCCTCCTCGCGTTTTTCATGCTCCGCTTGCCCCGATCCCACCCACTTTCGCAGTAGTTTGGCATAGGTAAGAATCCCAAAGAGCGGGTTGTTCACCTCGTGCGCCACCACCGCCGCCATCTTGCCGAGGGACGCCATTTTCTCCACGTGCAGCACGTGATCGTGAGCGCGGTTCAGTTCCTTCGTTTTCTGCTCGACGCGATCCTCGAGCGTCTTCGCCCAGGTGACGATTTCTTCATTGGCCATTTGCAACTGGCAGCTCATGTTGTTGAAGGAGCGAGCCAGGTTTCCCACTTCGTCCTGCGATTGCACTTCGATCTGGTAACCAAGCTTCCCCACCGATAGACGTTCCGTGCCTCGCTTGAGCGCCTTAATGGGTTGGCCGACCTCTTGCCACACGAACAGCCAGCTCAGCACCGCCACCATCAGCATGGCTCCGGTCGTGTAAAACAGCATGCGGGTGCTGCTGACCTTAAGTTGGGCGTCCGTTTTTGCCAGGGAAAGATTCATGTCCAACACGCCCAGCACTTGCTGGCTGGCGGGATGGGCGTGGCAGGCGGCGTTCGAGCAACTCGGTTGATTTTCGATAGGCGTGATAATTCCCAGCACACGCTGCCCGTCACTGCGATAAATGCGAAAGCGGTCAGGACGATTCAAGCGGGCCAGCGGCTGCGATTGGTTGTGGCAGCCGTAGCAGGCCTCAGCCGATTTGTCGAGCACATGGCTGACTTCGGCGGCGTCGGTCGAGTAGCTGATTCGCCCTTCCCGGTCCAGAATGCGCACCTTGCTCACGCCGGGCTCGTCCGCGATGGTCTGCATCGTGTGATAGAGTCCCTCGCGATCGTTGCGCAGCATGTAGTACTTGGCGCTGCTTTTAATGACCCCGCTGACCCGCTCGGCGCTGGCCAGCGTTGCCGCTTCCAGATCCTGGCGATGCAACTGGATATTCAGGTATCCCAGCAGAGCGAAAATGACGAACATGACGACGAGCAAGGAACCGATCAACTTTGCACTGATGCTGTG
Organism: Terriglobales bacterium; assembly: GCA_049592035.1. GTDB lineage: Bacteria > Acidobacteriota > Terriglobia > Terriglobales > Acidobacteriaceae > Acidiflorens. Next base: position 62,339 of record JBAWFQ010000199.1, on the reverse strand, counting down.
AGTTAGCCGATTCCATCCCCGATCGCCACGAATTGGATCAGTCTCCCGCATTGTCCAACACTGGAGTAGTACCCAAGCGCCCGATTTCAGTTTGCCTTTCAGTTCGAAGCCGCTCTCTCACTGGAACCTTTACTTCGGGAAAGATCGGCAGATACTTCACTGCCAACGCAAACAGGGCGAAGCCCATGGCGATGATCATCAGCGTTATGGAGAACTCCGTCCACTTCGGGACGTAATGATGCCCGACGTAAGTCTCAAAACCGATCAAAGCGATATTGAGACGGTTGGTGATGAATCCGAGCACTGTAGAAATGGAGGCCAGATACAGGAGCTGTGGCGATAGTCTGACTTTTTTGAAGCTGAGCATGGTAATCGGAATCCCGTATGTCAGGATCAGTTCGAGCCAGAGAAAATAAGCTTCGTAGCTGGGTTTAAAGATCTGCCGCAATAATCCTCGGTGGAAGTAATCCTCGAAGCGCAGCAGGAGATTGACCCATAGAGCCACCAGCAACGCTCCGCCCAGGGTAACCAGAACCGAAAGTTCGAGGTGACGGCCAAAGGCTTTTGCGCTCTGTGTGGATTCGAAGATGGTCATAGCGAGACCGACTGCGACCGCCGAGGCAAAGAAGAAGAACGGGAGCGCCGGCGAGTACCAGAACGGGTGCAGCTTGCTCGGCATGATCAGATAGAGCGAGCCGAGGGAACTCTGGTGCAGGGTGGAGAGCAGAATGCCGGCCACGATCAGCACTGGGTAAATCTTCTTGATCCACTTGATGGGAGTGGGCCATTTCAGGGCTTCGAAGACGTTGGGAAGGAACTCGAAGAAGAGCACAGTCGTATAAGTCATCACGCACATGCCCACCTCGAACATCACCGAGTGCGGGTTCATGTAAATGAGCTGATGCCAGATGTACCAGGGACGGCCCAGGTCGAACAACAGTCCCACAATGAACAGCACGTAGCCCAGGAACGCGGTCAGCACCGCCGGGCGCACCACACTGTGCAGGCTCTCGACGTTGAACAAGTAGACCGCGCCCACCATGCAGAAGCCGCCCGCCGCCAGCATGACGCCGCACAGGCAGTCGAAGCCAATCCAGAGGCCCCAGGGGAACTGGTCCGTCATATTGGAGACCGCGCCCAGGCCGTGGAAGTAGCGAACATAGGAGGAGTACAGGCCCAGAACCATGATCACAACAAAAACAACTCTCCAAAAGGTCAGCTTGATCTTCATTTTCCACTCCCGTTCAGCTTCTGTTTCTTTTCTTCTGCTTCCGCAGCGGCTACTTCGTCGCGGCGATGCGAAACCCAATAAATGCCGCCTAAGGCCAACGTCCATATCGGGATAAAGTCTGGAATTCTTTCCATGACTCGCCCGGTGTATTCCGGCATCGGAGTGTCGCCGATTTTAGCCAGCGACGGATAACCATAGTCCTCAGCCTTGTTGCTCGAAATAATGAAGACCGACGTTCCCCCAACTTCGTTAAGGCCGTAGATATAAGGACGATAGGTCGACGGATTTTGGCGGAGACGCTCCTTCGCTTCACTAATCAGGTCGTCGCGCTCGCCGAACTTGGTGGCTCCCGTGGGGCAGATCTCGGCACATGCCGTCTGCTTGCCGGCAGCGATGCGATCTGGGCACATAATGCATTTGCGGACCCGCGGATTCAGCGATTGCCATTCGTACTTCGGCTGGCCAAACACGCAGGCCACCATGCAATATCTGCACCCAATACACTTCCACACGTCGTAGACCACAGGGCCCGCCGCCGTCTTATGGAAGGCGCCTACTGGACATACCGACGCGCAAGCCGGCTTTTCACAGTGCATGCAGAGCCGACGCATGAATTTGTCTTCTTTGGTCAGAACCACCGTGTATTTATGTGCCGATTGCACCGACTCCGCGGCTACCTTGTCGTCGTACGGCAGCTTGTTCTGCTGCGCACAGGCGGCTTCACATTGTTTGCAACCGATGCACATCGTTGCGTCATAAAGGATTGCTTTACTCATGAGAATTGCTCCCTGGGGTGTCCCAAGCGCGATTTCCGTTCCGTTGAAATATAAGAAGTAAGAGTGCGCTGTAACGGAATGGACCTGGGCACCATATAAAACAGTTTTAATGATTCAAAAAAAAAGCAAGAACCGGGTCCGGAGACGCTTGCCGCCAGACCCGTGTGCGCTGTTCCGCGGGGAAAGCAACGGGGGAAAGAAGCTGTCCTACAGGCTGCGGATCGGCAGATTCTCCGCTCCGGCCGCCGAATTGAGGCGGACATCTTCATACTTTCCTTACGTCTTCTTCAGCCGCGGCCCGTCAGTTCTCGGCCGCGGCGCTACGTACATTGGAACAGCCAAAATTACTGCCGCTCACTACTTCTGCAAGGTACGGATGTAGGTAACAATGGCCTTCGTGTCATCCGCGGACAGACCCTTTACCGGCCCCGGGTGCTTCGCGGTTCCCGTGATGGCTCCGGCGAAGTCGGCATCCGACTTCTTTTTGGAGTCGGCGGTAACCAGGCTCGGAATCTTCGCTGCGGGCTTGCCCGTTGCATCGGCGCCGTGGCAGGCTGCGCATTTTGACTTGTAGAGGCCGGCGCCGTCATCCGCCCAGGACAGGTTCGGGATCAGGACGAATAGGGCCACCGCGATTGTCATTACCAACACCATCAGCTTCGTCGTCTTCATGATTTCGTTATTTCTCCTTGTGAAATTTTGCAATTCAATAGAATTAGCGGTTCATTTCGCAGTCGTGTCAGTGTTGCGAAAGTAACCAATTACAGCCTCCAGGAACCCGTGTAACAAAATTCAGCAGCTGCATTGCTGCCTATTGAGAGTTTCAACGTTGGCAGGCAACCATAGCAGTGACCGATATCACCCTCGATGGTGACTTTTGCGAGGTAATGTGCTCGCTGCGAGTTACGTGGAAACTCCGAGATCACCGCAGGGGGTGACTCCGGTCACAGCGGCGCCGGTGAGCAGGCGAGAGAATGGCACAGTAGCGAGGTGTAGCTATGCCGATCCTCTTGATGGCTCTGCTCGCATTGTTGGTATTTGGATTGATTGGAATTCTGCTGACCGCCGCCGTAATTCTGGAGCACTCCAAGCACAAGCGTTTAGCCAAGGTTGCCGTCGCCCACCCTGGGCCTTCCGGCGCGCCTTCTCTTCATCCCAAAGTTTGACGTCGATATTGACCGCGAAGCGACGGCGCGGCAACCGAGTATCCGTCTGCCAAGGAGAAACTGCATGAGCACGGCTGTACTGAATAAGGATAAGAAAGCCGACCTGGCTGGCCCGGGAATCGGCGATTATAAAGAACTGGAAAAAATTCTTCCGCCAAGTTACCGCTCGCTACTTAGTCCAAAAGAAACGCAGCAAGCTCTGTATCAGGTGAAACGCTATATCGCCGACAACCTGTGCCAGGAACTGAACCTGATGATGGTCGAAGTGCCACTCATCGTGGATGTGGAGAGCGGCGTCAACGACATGCTCGATCGCGACGGATCGCGCACGCCAATTCAGTTTCACATTTCAAACGATCGCAACCTGCATCCCGTCGACGCGCAAGTAGTGCAAGCCGCCACCAAGTGGAAGCGCGTCGCGCTCAAGCAATTCGATTGCAAAGTTGGCGAAGGCATCTGCACCGACATGCGTGCCGTGCGCAAGGATTATTTCCTCGATCACGACCACTCCGCCTACGTCGATCAGTGGGATTGGGAGCGGGTCATCATCGCCGAACAACGCAACCTGGATTTCTTGAAGGCGATTGTCAGCAAAATCTGGAAGGTGATTGTCGGCGCGGAGAAGTTCGCGCAATCCCTGTTTCCGCAATTAAAAGACTCGCGCTATCCCGATCTGCCGGAAAAGTTGACCTTTCTGCACGCCGAGGAACTGCTCGACATGTATCCCGACCTGCCGCGCAAGCAGCGCGAGACCGCGGTGCTGCAGAAGTATCCGGCAGTTTTCATTATTGGCATCGGCTGGCCGTTGAAGGATGGCTATCCTCACGAAATGCGCGCCGCCGATTACGACGACTGGGTTACCGACACGCGCAATCAGACTGGCAAAGACACCCACGGACTGAATGGCGACATTCTGGTATGGAACTCCGTAACCAAGCGACGCCATGAGCTGACATCAATGGGCATCCGAGTGACGGCTGAAACCCTGATGACCCAGCTTACGATGGCGAATCAACTGGACTTCGCGAATCTGCCGTACCACAAGGCGATTCTGAATAACGAAATTCCCTTATCGATTGGCGGAGGAATCGGGCAGTCGCGGACATTGATGCTGCTGCTTCGCAAAGCGCATCTCGGGGAAGTCAGTGTCACGGTGTGGCCGAAGATACTCAAGCAGATGTGCGCGGGGAAGAATATCTTTGTGCTGGAGTAATAACCTGGAGTAGTAATTCTGGAGTAGTAATTAAAGACGAGTGTAGCCATTGTCACTCGATCGTCGGAAATCTTGTCAAGCCCCCGTTCTTACCATTTTCCGGGTAAGTCGATGAATCAGTTGGCAAAATAAAACTGCAAAAGCTGTCCGGGGGCTAGGTGAGAATTGATATAATAGAATTATAGGTAGAAAAAGGGTGCGGATCAACTCCCGCACCCTTCTTTATTTGGAGTGCGGATCCGTCGTCTGTAACTACAGGGCGAGATGCTGGCGGCAAGCGAGCGCATCGCGCTAAGTCGTTATTCCACAAGATTTTGCAAATAAGTCCTTTAGCTCCAAAGATTTGGCGGGAATTTCCCGCTAAAGGTAATAAACTAGTTGACACACATGTGCTCTTGTGGTATCGTTTTGGCTATGGACGCAAACACACTTCCCGAACCGAAGACGCTGCAAGAGGCCATTGCCTATTTTGCCGATCCTGACCGCTGCTTTGAGTATGCGAAGAAAATGCGCTGGCCGGATGGCGACATTCGATGCCCGCGCTGCAATTCGGCCAAGAACTCGTTTATCAAAACTCGCAGGCTGTGGTTCTGCTATGGCTGCAAGCGCCAGTTCACGATCAAAGTCAAGACGATCATGGAAGATTCGCCGATCACCCTTGATAAGTGGATGACCGCGTTTTGGCTTTTGGTGAATGCAAAGAACGGAATCAGTTCTCACGAACTTGGCCGCGCTCTGGGAGTGACGCAGACGACGGCATGGTTCATGCTGCAACGGATTCGTGAGGTGATGAAACTGCGGAAGTGGGATACCTCTAAGATCGGCGGGGATGGCAGCGAGGTAGAAGCCGATGAAACCTTCGTTGGCGGAGTCACGAAGAATATGCATAAGGGCCGTCGCGTGAAGGCCGAAGGCAAAGGTCCGTACCGCAACAAGACGATTGTGCAGGGACTCCTCGACCGTAATCTTCGTAAGGTCCGCGCCACGGTTGTACCGAACGTGGGACGCGAGACTTTGCAGAACCAGATTCTCAAGAATGTGAAGTTTGGGAGCACGGTGTACACGGATAACGCGGTCGCCTATGACAACGGATTGCAGCGCCGATTCGTGCATGACTTCGTGAACAAAACTGAGAGCTACGTCAAGGGCCGCGTGCATGTCAACGGCATGGAGAATTTCTGGGCGCTCTTGAAGCGCTCGCTTCGTGGAACCTACGTTGCTGTAGAACCGTTCCATCTCTCTCGCTACGTGGATGAGCAAGTATTCCGTTACAACCATCGCAAAGATGGCGCTCGCAAACTGACCGATTCCGACCGCTTTACTGCTGCGATGTCTCAAGTTCTCGGCTGCCGTCTTACCTATGCCGATCTTACGGGCAAGAGTGACTCGCCACATCACGCGCCGACAGGGACGGGGGAAGCGCAACAGACGCCAGAACCCTTCTAGTCCTTGTCGGATTTCGGCTCGTTCTTTCGAGAAGCAGGTTTCTTAGCCTGCTTCTTTTTCTTTTCCACTGGAGTCTGTAAAATCATTCGTCCTAGCTGTTTGAAGTTCTCCAGTGCTTCCGGGCCTTCGATGTATTCAGGTTGCTTCATGAGTTGTATTGGCCTTTACTATGAACCCTATATTGTACGGCCCTGATGATAAGCCGTTACCGGCTAAAGATGCAGATACAGGCTCAACCCGTACAGTATCCAGAAGACCGCGACTGGCCACAAGATGGGCCAGATATATTCGAGCGCACATTCCCATACTGTGGCAATCGACGTCTTCACGGATTCTTGCCTTGTCAACACTTCTCGGGATTGTAGTTTTGTATCCACGCGTTTCAATTACCCCTGGTGAAGATACCGGAAGCGCCGATCCGCTTCACATTTTCATTACCGTCTCCAACAATGGCCAGTTCTCTATTTACTCAACCAAACTGAGCTGCAAGATTGATCGAATGGTCAATCTCAGCAACCAAAATCTTATAACCCAAAGTACGGTAAATGAAGCTATTGATCTTCCTATAGGTACTCTTGCAGGAGGGGGATATACGACTACCGCATGCCCCTCTGGAGTAGCATTTCTCGCGCCGGGAAATAAATTCTATGGACATGTAACGGTAGTTCTATCTTTCCGTCCGAGTTTCTGGCCACGCCGAATATCGCGTCCCTTTTATTTGCAAGGGACGACTGAGGCTGATCGTCACATACATTGGCATGTGACTTCTCAGTAATGTGGTCCCAAGTCTAATTCTAGCTATGAACATTTTACATGTTAGTCATCTAGGTTATTACCCCGCTAAACCTTTGATTCCATTAGATCGGCACAATAAAAAAAATGCGATATACGATAAGTCGAAGTCGAACGTATCCGCTTCTCACACCCCAAGCGGCAGCTCTGACGGGAGCTTTGTTCCTTTCAATTGGCTCTTAACCGCCGCGGCCAACCGCCGAATGCCTTCTCGTATCTGCTCCGGTGCGGCATTCGAAAAATTCAAGCGCATGTGGCGCGATCCTTCGCGGCTGTCGTTTCCCGGACCATCCTTGGCATAGAAGGAATCGCCCGGTACGAACGCCACGTTCTGCTCGATCGCAGATTTGAAGAGAGCCTGCATATCCAGTCCGTCAGGCAGAGTTACCCAGAGGAACAAGCCGCCCTTCGGATGCGTCCAGGTGACCGTTGGCGGAAAGAATTCTTGCAGCGCTTGTAGCATTACGTCGCGCCGTTCGCCGTATATCTTGCGAATCAGCTTAACGTGCTTGTCGAGGAATCCATCGCGCGCAACTTCGTAAGCCACGAATTGCGTGAAGGTTGAAGTGTGCAGGTCGGCGCCCTGCTTCAGTTGCGCCAGCTTCCCAATGACCTCCGGCGGAGCGACGATCCATCCCAGTCGCAGCCCCGGAGCCAGCGTCTTCGAGAAGGTGCTCAGGTAAATGACATTGCCAATGGAGTAGCCGTCGTCGCGGCGCAGGTTCTCGCGATCAATCACCACCAAGGGAGGAAGATGCTCGCCCTCATAGCGCAACTGGCCATAAGGATCATCTTCAATAATCGGAATGCCGTACCGGTCGGCCAGCAACACGAGTTCGTGGCGGCGTCCCTCTGACAACGTGGTTCCCGCCGGATTTTGGAAGTTGGGAAGCACGTACATGAACTTGGGACCCGAGCGCAGAGGTTTCTCCAAGAGCTCGGTGCGCAGTCCGTCGTCGTCAATCGGAACCGACTCATACTCCGCGCCATACACGTTGAAAGCCTGCAGCGCGCCGAGATAGGTTGGCGCTTCGAGCAGCACGCGGTCTCCGCGATTGATAAAGAGCTTGCCGATCAGGTCGAGTGCCTGCTGCGAGCCTGAGGTGATCAGAACATTCTCGACCTTCGCCTTAATTCCGTAGCGCGCCATGTTGTTCGCAATCAGCTCGCGCAGAGGCCTGTAACCCTCGGTCTCTCCATACTGCAGGGCCGAGGACGCCTGCTCGGTAAGCACCTTGTGGCAGGCTTCTTGAAAACGTTCCACGGGAAATACATCGGGAGCGGGAAGGCCGCCGCCGAAGGAGATCATTCCTGGTCGTTGGGTGAATTTCAACAACTCGCGGATTTGAGAACTGGTGATGCCCTTAGTGCGCAGCGCGTAACGAGACGTCCAAGCGGTTGACATTGCATCCCCCAAACCTTACTGCGTGAAGCCGTACGATGGAGGGACGAGCGTCCTCGCCCGTCCAGCCGGGCGGGGACGTCCGGCGCTCCACCTGTTCCGATGCTAAGCGAAGCCGTCGGGTTGACTGACGGCGCCAATGTGCGCGTGCTCATCGATAAACAGACGCCCGGCGGTGAGCGCCTTGCGGTCGATTTCCAGCAGATCGAGTTTCTTCACTTTACCTTCGAGCACGCTCAAGGCCGTGCCCGGAGCCAGACACTCGGTCTCTTCGAGCAGCGCACCCATCATCACGATGTTCGCCACTTTCGTAGAGCCGAGCTTGTCGGCGATCTCCGCTGCCGGTATTGCGACCACGTGCAGTTCCGGCGCGTAGAAATCCGCGGGAACACTTTCGCCGTTGTAGAGAATGGTCCCGCCGCTCACCACCTCGTGCGCAAACTTGCGCAGCGAGAACTCATTCATGGCCACCAGCACGTCGGGGTGCGAGATCAAAGGAGTTCCGATCCGTTCTCTCGACAAGCACACATGGCAGTGCGCGCTGCCCGAACGCATTTCCGGGCCATACGACGGCAGCCAGCTCACTTCCAGACCTTCCCGCATGCCCATTTCGATGAGCAGTTGACCCAGCAGCAGCACGCCTTGTCCCCCAAATCCGGCGATCTTGATTTTCGCGTTCTTGGAATGCGTGCGTTTTGCTGTGCCCGCATCGGTGGTTCGGGCTTTGGGAGTGATGTCGAGTACATCCGCTACCGGGCGCTGCGGCGGAGTGTTCTCCTTGACCGCGGGCGCTTCCGGCCGGCGATCGCGGAAAACATTTAGCGGAAAGGTGGGAATCATCTTCTCGGCAACCCACTGCCGCGCCGCCACCGGGTCTTTGTTCCAGATCGTCGGACACGGCGACAGGATTTCGACAAAGGTGAAACCCACACCGTCGCGCTGCAACTCAAGCGCTTTGCGCACCGCGCGCCGCGCTTTCATGATGTTCTTGTTGTCGGAGAGCGCGACGCGTTCGACGTAGACCGGAGCCTCGAGCGTGGCGATAAGTTCCGCCATGTGCAGAGGGTAACCTTCATTCGACGGCCGCCGTCCCCATGGAGAAGTGGTGCTCTTCTGCCCAACCATGGTGGTGGGCGCCATCTGGCCGCCAGTCATGCCGTAGATTGCGTTGTTCACGAAAAAGACGGTGATCTTCTCGCCGCGATTAGCGGCATGAACGATTTCCGCCGTGCCAATCGCCGCCAAGTCGCCGTCTCCCTGATAGGAAATCACAATGGAACCGGGGCAGGAGCGTTTGATGCCCGTGGCCGAAGCCGGCGCGCGGCCATGCGCGACCTGCACATTGCCCACGTCAAAATAGTAGTACGCGAAGACAGAACAGCCTACCGGACTCACGAAGATCGTCCGGTCCTGCAGCCCGAGGTCCTGCAACGCTTCGGCAATCAGCTTGTGGACCACGCCGTGTCCGCAGCCGGGGCAGTAGTGCGTCTGGTGCTGCAACTCCGCCTTGCGATCGAACAGGTCAAAGAAGACCGACGAGCGGGAATGGATTTCTTCGTATCCGTCGGGATTTATTTTGGGATCGAGTTCGGGGTTGGCTGCGGCTTTCGTTTCGGTGTTGGCTTCGACTTTAACTTCGGTTTTAAGTTCGGTTTTAACTTCCAACTTATTTTTCTGATCCACTTCGCTGATCACGCTCTCGTTTGCCATTTTCCTTGCCCTCTAACAACCAGATCGACGTGGAACTGGTTTCAGACCGCCGTGTTCAAACCGCCACCGTGATGCGTGACAAAACTTGTTGTTGCAACTCTTGGACCGAGGGCACGTTGCCGCCCACCCGGCCATAAAACTCCACTGGCACCTTGCCGTTCAGCGTCAGGCGCACATCTTCCACCATTTGTCCGTTGCTCAATTCGACAACCAGCACCTTCTCCACCTTGGAAGCCGCTTCCAGCAACGCTTTCTTGGGGTAGGGCCAAAGAGTGATGGGACGCAGCAGCCCCGCCTTGATGCCTTGCTTGCGCAAAGCCTCGACCGTCGAAAGCAAAACGCGCGAGACGATGCCATAGCCGACCAGCAGCACTTCGGCGTCGTCGGTATAGCAAAGTTCCGCGCGCTCCTCAGCTTCTTGCGCACGGATATACTTGGCTTCCATTCGGCGCTGGTGTTCTTCCAGTTCATCGGTCTCGAGAAAAATGGAGCTGATGAAATTGGCGCGGGTCTCGGGCGTTCCCTTGACCGCCCAGGGTTTTTCCGGCGGTTGCGGCTCAATGTCTTCGAGATCGAGGGGCTCCATCATCTGCCCGACGAAGCCGTCGGTCAGGATGACGGCGGGATTGCGGTACTTGTCCGCGAGGTCGAAGGCCAGCATGGTGAAATCGGCCATCTCCTGCACCGACGCGGGAGCCAGCACCAGGTTCCGGTAATTGCCGTGGCCACCACCTTTCACCATCGCGAAATAGTCGCTTTGCTCAGGCCCGATGTTGCCGAGGCCCGGTCCGCCGCGCACCACGTCCACGATCACGCAAGGCAGTTCCGCGCCGGCCAGATACGACATTCCTTCCTGCATCAAACTGAGGCCTGGGCCGGAAGATCCGCTCATGGCGCGGACGCCCGCTGCTGCTGCTCCATACACCATATTGATAGCAGCGGTTTCGCTCTCCGCTTGAATAAAAGTTCCGCCGACCTGCGGGAAGTAGAGCGCCGCCGCCTCGGCAATTTCGCTCGCGGGAGTGATTGGATATCCGTAGTACCCGCGGCATCCGGCGAGAATCGCACCCTTGATCACTGCCACGTTTCCCTTACAGAGCTGGCGCATATTCGCCTCCTGGCACCGGCGCAACTGCCTTGGCTTTGGTTTTCACCCGGTAGACGGTAATCGCGCCCGGCTCGGGGCAGCAATAAAAACAGATGCCGCAGCCGGTGCAGTCATGCCCAGTGTAGTGCGCGGGATGGGCTCCGTAGGTATTCAGTTCCGTCCCGAGTTCCAGGCACTTGGGCGGACACGACTCTACGCACAGCCCGCATCCCTTGCATTCTTCGACATCGACCGTGACTTTACCGCGCGCTTGATTTGCCATGATTTACCCCATTCAATGGTCGACCCCATTCCAACGCTTCACCCTGTTGCTGCTGTTTGTTTCGCTCGACGCCACTGTATCCACAAAGTCTCCAAGCGGAGCGGTACGACCCGGCCTGACCTACGCCCGCCGCGCCGCGCACTTTAATGCCATTAGAAACCGTCTCCGCCAAGCTCGCGGTGACATTAGGCACCAGGCATTGTGAGGCTCGTCACAATGAGCTCTAACCCATTGCCAGAACTCGCCAAACCGGGTGTTCGACACGTGTATCCTGGCAACCTGCCGACTCTGCTGGAGTGGGGAATGAACGGAGAACAAGGCTGCCGGTGCGGGAGTCGCCGAAATTCGCGCAGCGCGCTCACGCGACAATCCAGCTTTCGCCTTCTTGCAAAATCACTATTTCCACGCTTAGCCCGGCTTGGCGTGCGCGTTCCCGAAAACCTTCCGGAGTTTGACTGGTTCGCATCAGCGGAGAGCGCGGATTGATTCCGAGGTGGATCGGAATCACAACTTGCGGAGCCAGCAGCCGCACCGCTTCCACCGCCTGCGTCTCGCCCATGGTCATGGGGATGCGGAAAGTCGTGACTGGAATCAACGCAACATCGGGCCCGAACTCGCGGCCAATCCTCTCCATGAAACCGGCGAGATAAGTGTCGCCGGCGAAATAGATGCGCTTGCCGTCAGCTTCGATGATGTAGCCGACGGTGAATGTCACGTGGCGGGCGGGCACGGCCGTTATGGAGACTGACGCGAACGACCTTCGCTCCCAGGGCTTGAGGCCGGTTACATTGCGGCCTCCCTTCAGGCGCGTCATCCAGGCGGAGGCTGCGGGAGCGAGAACCGGCACGGACTGTGGCAAGGCACGGAGGAATCGGCGATCGATGTGATCGAAGTGATTGTGTGACACGAGAACCAGATCGACGTTGTTCAATTCCTCTCGCGAGCGCGCCGGCGCGCGCGGCCTCGCATAGGCGGGATTACCGTGCAGGCCGAAATAAGGATCAGTGAGGATGCGGCTGCCGGCAACTTCGATCAGGACCGTGCTGTGGCCGATCATCGTGATCTTCATAGGCAAACTCACGCTCGCTTTAGCGTCTTAGCTTCTCCACTCTCGCGGAAGTCGTATTGCGGCGGCTTACGCGGGCGGAGGCGCCCGCGCCACACTCACTACATCTTCAGTTCGTGCACCGCGCGGTACGCCTGATCGATAGCGCAATCTGCGTACGCGTAGGCGTCCGCATCCGCATTTGCGATTGCCAGCCGGCCGAATGGTTTGCGCGTTATCTGGCACGGAGCCTCGCTGCCTTCGAGCCAGAACTGGTCGAACAGCGAATTGTATTCATAGGCGTAGCCGTGCGGCCAGCGGTTGACGGTGATTTCCAGGATGTCGCGCGCGGGGGCGAATCCGCCCGGACCGAGCATCCGCGCCAGTTGCTCGCGAATGTGGCGCTCATAAGTTTCGAATGTCGTGGTATAGAGCTCGATGCGCCCCAGCTTATGCTGCTCGCGCGCCGGACGCCCGGGCTTGCACGCAGCCTTCATCATGTGCACCACGATCGGTTCGTCAGGCTTTTTTGTGCATTCATAGCCACCAATGCTGACGGGAAGATCGAGGTTCACGCCGGTGTGGTACATGCCAGGCGCGTAAATCCCACTTGCGCCCAGCTTCTGAAACGCAGTCCAGTTGCGGACCAGGACGTTGTTGTAGAGCAACGGAACTTTCTGCGCCGAAGCCAGCGCTGCTTTCTGTGTCTCCGGCAATTCCTGCGCAATGTAGGGAATCACCACGTGCCAGCACGCCAGAATGCAATTGGCGGCGCGCACCGTTTTTAATTTGTTCTCGGTAAAGTAATTGACTTCCACTTCTTTTGCCGTGGCCGGATCGCCGCGGTGGTTCACTTTGACCACGGTGCTGTTGAGCCGAATGCGCATCGCGGAAGATGGTTCGTCGAGCTTCGCGTAGTCGGCCTTCGCCAGCACCACGTCGGTGGCGGAATTGCCCGGAATCGCCGCCGGAATCAGCTTGCGCACCAGCAACCGCGCGATGGTGGCCACTCCGTCCGGATAGTGGAAGAAGTATTTTTCCGCTTCGTCGTTGCGGATGCAATCGCGGTTCATTCCCTGGCCGGGCGCGGGATCGAGATTGAGACCGTTGAAACCCGGCAAACCAAGGCCCCAGGCATCTTGCGCAGCCACCGCATCAATGCCCACACCGAAGAGGGGGTGCGGGAAGGCTTGCAACAATTTCACGATTTCGTCGCTTGTGCCGACGGTATCGGTCAGATATTTCGCGTAGCTCATGCGCGCCAGGCGCGCCTTCTTTTCGTTGGAGCTGAGGCCGGGGAAATAATCTTTCTCTTCCGTCAACAGACGCTGAAAATCACGCTTGCCTTTCTCCGAGAGCGGAGCTTCTTTCAGAAACTCCCGCACGTCCGCTTCGCGAGCATCATCGTTGATGCCGCTCTCATCTCCTCCGCTGTGCACCGCGTTTCTTACCAGCCTGTCGGCGCCAAACGTTTCCTTGTCGAAGAAAATGCGGGGCTTCAGACCGAGCCCACGGTAGAGATCTTTATTGACGTATTTGGGATACGACGGCACATCGATGCCGAGTTCTTCGATCAGAGCCCTGGCGACCGCGCTGTAGGGCGCCGGGCTTTCGATGGAGTAGGTGCCGCCAAATCCCAAAATCGTGCGGCCGCCCGCGCGAAATTCGTTGCGTTTGGCGTGTCCGCCGAAGTCGTCGTGGTTTTCGAGAATTAGAACGCGCGCTTTGTCGCCCACGGCCTTGCGAAAATAGTGCGCGGCTGCGAGCCCGCTGATGCCCCCGCCGACAATCACAAGATCGTAGGATTCGCCTGTGTCCACGGCCTTGGGAGCGTCGTCCCAGAAAGAGCCGTCGCGCACCTTGTGCATGGCTTCAAACGATCCGGCGTGGTCACCACGCAGGCCCGTCTTGCCCGGAGGATAGTAGCCGGGAATGTTCTGTGCTTCCAGATCGGCTGCGGCCGCAACCCACATTTCAGGAGGGACAATGCCATGAACGGTGGCCGCTCCCACGGTTAGTGCGACTCCATTCAAAAAGTCGCGGCGCGTAATCTTCGCGCCCATCCCGAGCGCGTGGTCCCGTTCTCTACTTCCCTCAGATGATGCAAATTTGTCTGACACAAAGCCCTCTCGCGAGGCAGTGTATCACCCTGGTTACACGCTAGTCGCCGCTAACGCCCCGTCTCGCCGCCGTTTCCGCGATCGTTTTCGCGGTCGTCTTCGCGAACGCGCTCGCGAATGCTGGCCGTCTCGAGCCGGGACTGCACCATGGTCTCGAGCACCTCACTCCAAAACGAAGTGTTCGGATCGACTGCGGCCACTCCGATTTGACCCGCTGCCGCGGTGCCATCTTCTCCCACCCATGTAACGCGAAACTCTTCTTTGCGATGCGCGCGCGAGAGCGAAATCTTGTCGCCCACCCGCAGCATCCCGTGGATGCCTTCCAACAATGCGCCGCGTCGACTGATATTGAGGGTAAAAACTCTCTGATCCAAGGGACGGCCTCCGACGTCGGTTCCAGTGAGCAGGACCGGCACGGCAAGATCGATGCGTGGGTCGCGGCGCTTGCCCAGGCGTTGCGCGCGCAGATCGTTTAGAAATTGCTCCGCCGTCAGCGACGGTCCCTCGAGAATCAGTTCCAGGAGAGGGTCGGACAATTCGTCACTGCCGGCCGCATCGCCCGCTGGAATCTCCGCCGCATCCTGGCCTTTCGCGTCATCTTTTCCCTCAATCCTCCGGCCTTGTTTTCGTTCTTCTTTTCGGCCCACGAAGATTTTCGGGACCTCGGAATTGCTCTTCAGCCGGTTAATCAACTTCTCCACTTGCGCCCGCAGCTCGTGGGCTGGCGCTCCCGTAAACTCGACTCCCATGCCTGTTTGTGAATGCGAGACGCGCACGGTTCCATCGAGCAAGCATTCCGTGTCGGTTGTCCGAATACTCAGCAGCACCGGACTGCCCGCGGGAAATGGTTCGGCGGTTTCCAGGTAGCAGGCTCCCGCGCTGATGTCAGCCAGGCGCCAGCGTCGCACGTGAGCTTTTGCCGGTGCAGATGGCTCGGCCGCTACCGGCTGCGGCACGGCAGGCGACGCGGGCTCCTCGATTTTCCAATCCGTCGGCGCGTAGTCGATCCCCCAGAAGTTGCCCGGAGCGTCCAATTCTAGACCGACCAGCCAGGTCTCGGGATCGCCACCGAGCGATACGATCTCGGCCACGCGGGCGGTGGCGCTCCGTTTTGCCGAAACAATTTCCAGGCGCACCTGGATTCCTTGCGCAATCGCGCGAGGAGCGATCACTCCGCATCCGTGGGCATTCACCAGCGTGGTACTGCACTGCTCGGAAAAGTGCGCCGCAGGGCTGAGGCTAGTCACCCGGACCGGGACTTCAAGCGGCAATCGAGTGCTGCGTCGAATGGCGCTCTGTGTTTTTTCCGACGGGCCCATAGAGTTAGAAGGCGGCTAGTTCTTTGGCCTGAAAACGTCGAATTGGAAAGCAGTTTCGGTAACGTTGCACAGATTATGCTAAATCACAAGAAAGCCGCAGGCACCAAATTTCGCGCGCCGTTTCCCTCTTAGGCACTGGCACGGCGCGCGTTGCCGCGGGGATGGCTAGGAGGCTATCCTGTACTCGCTCTTGACCAGGCCGCTCGGATATTGCTGCGTGGCCACGTGCTGCAGTTGCACGTCGCGCGGCAGGGCACCGAAGAGTGGAATTCCTTCTCCGATGAGTACGGGCACGCGAGTGATAATGAGACGTTGAATCAGGCCAGCGCGCAGGAAGCGCTGGATCGTGATCCCTCCGTCGACGTAGAGGTGATGGGCGCCACTAGCCGCGAGCTTGGCAACAATCTCGACCGGAGGCCCGCCCATCTGTTCCACAACGCCTCCACGCACCCCCGAGAAATCGACAGGCTTGCTACTCAACACTACTACCCGCTTGTTCCCGTAGGGCTAAGTCGCAAAGGCGAGCACCGTCTCAAAGGTCTTCCGGCCTATCACCAGGGTATCGACGCTGGCGATGAATTCGTCGTAGCCGTGGGGTTCGCCGCCGCCCTCCGGCAGAAAGTCGAACTCGCCATTCCGCCGCGCGATGAAGCCATCAAGGCTGGTTCCGATAAAAACAGACACCATCATCGAAGACTCCACCGCAGCGGCCGATTGGCTTTCGTTTCGACGCACCGGGTTCGTGGAGCGACGGGCCTCTCGCCCCACCCATTTACGCCATCTGCAGCATCGAGGCCGGGCGGGGACGCCCGGGGCTCCACGAACAGTCTACTTACCTGCGTAAGTACGAGCGGAGCCGATACCGGCGCACAGATCCCAGCCGACCATGCACTGCGGAGCGCCCTGGGTAATGTCGTTGAAGTCGTCCGCGTATTCGGTTGGATTCGCCAACTCGTTGTACATCATAGTCAGCTCGTCGCTGGTCGATTGCTGCAGGCTGCCCGCGGCGTTTACGATGCCGGCAAAGGTCGGCGAGGCCCAACTCGTGCCTCCCACCGCACCCCAACCGCCTTCGAGGTAGATGACGGCGCAACAGAAATCGGAGGCAACATCGGGGTATCCACGCTGCTTGCCGACGATGCCTTCAATGCCGTCCTGATAGGCCGGCCGGGGCTCGTACGGACTGAGGTCGCCACCGCCGCCGCCGTAGACTTCGTTCTCAAAATCGCCGGTTTGTGAATTGCGGTTGAAATACGTGCCTCCGACCGATACGACGTTGGGAGATGCGCCGGGATAGATGCTGACGCCTATGCCCGAATCGCCCGAGGCGGCAAAGAAGACAACGCCTGGCTGGGTGAAGTACTTATCCCAATGTTTCTCATTCTTAACTTCCGCGTCGCCCCAACTCATGCTGATGACACCGCCGCCATTCTCGGCTACCAGCTTCGCTCCGAGCGTAACGGCGTCCCAGAATGGGTCGGTGTCGCACTGTTTGTTTCCGCAGAGCTTCGACTCGACCAGGAAAAGCTTGGCCTGTGGCGCCATGGAATGCGCCCACTCGATGTCTAATGACTCCTCAACTTCCCAATCCGAGTAGACGGGAGGCTTATGCTTTCCCGGCCAGGTGACGGTAAAATCGGCGGCCGGGATGCCAAATTGAGCATCGAAGGCGGCCAGATCGGAGGCCGCGGTCGGGTAGTCTCCGGCGTCAATGATGGCAATCGCGCCAACCCCGCCGGTGGGAACATTCGTGCTGGTAGCGATCGGGCAACCGGCTGGTCCGGTCACCAACTGGTAAACGCAGGCCAGCGACGCTGGCGTCTCATAACCCGGAGGCGGCTGGGGGGCGAACTTGTCCGAATCGACAAAAAAGTAATTGGTGTGATGGCGGCCGGGCTGCGGAACACTGGAGGCCGGGATGATAATTTTATGTCCGTTCCAAACTGACTCAGTTCGTTGAGCGAAAGCGGAAGCGGCGAGACCGAGAAAGAGCGCACTCCCGGCGACCATAGAGATTACAGCAGAACGTTTCATTGACTCACTCCTGTAAGCGATCGGCATTTACGCCGTCGGTAATGATGACTGGTGCGTTGCCTAAATGCAAGCGCGAAACCTCGCGAAGAAAGCGGCTTAGCGCAAGTATTTGCACTCTGTTTGCAGTTGCCGGGAGGTCGCTGATCTTCGCGAGTAGACGCGCAGTAGGTTACGCGGTGACGGGGCGGCTAAATTTTCTATAACGCCACGAGATCAACACCATGCCGGAACCCAGCAAGATCATGGTCGAGGGCTCGGGTGTCGTCCCCCCTTTAGGGTGGTGGTGGTGTTTGTGTTTGCAATGGCCGTCCATTTCGGACTCCCCAGCGGGGCAAGACCCGTATGGAAATGGCATCCCGATCGGCACAGGTGGGAACACGAAGCCACCACCCGTGAAATTCTGCGGGGGATTAATTGCGCCTTCGGGTAGTTCAGGCGGGGAGAGCAAGGACCGGAGTGGAAAGGACGGTGCCGCGGCGGCGACCGCGACGGGCTGGTCCATCACGTCTTCTTCAGGCTCTTCGTCGGAAACCTCGGGTTTGGCCGTATCGGATATCTGGTTGCCGCAACGCGCACGCGCCGTGATCTTGCCATCAGTGAGCAGCAGCTCACCGGGCAGCAGGCGAACTTTTTTGCGCGTCCAGAAGACGGTGTTACGAATGCGATAAGAAAGATAAACTTCGCGGGCTTCAGTGGAGCGTATCAACTGGGCGTGGGCGAAGTCGAAGTGAGCGAAATGGCGGCGAACCACATAGTCGCGCAACGCCGCATCGCGGAGATCCTCCGGATCTTTGACTCCGCCCGGAACCACCGAGTAAGGATAAACGCCGGGAATCCGCGTGAGAAATTTCGCGGGCTTGCCTGTCTGCGCGACCACCGCGGGATTCCTGTGGATGTTCCCACGAATCCACGACGCGTTCGGCAAAACCTGAGCATCACGCCAGGAGCGCGACGAGAAATAATTGGCGGCATTCTGCCAGCACGCGCCGACTACTACGGTGCCGACGACCACAGCGATCAGGATCCGTCGCATACGCAGACGACGCTGATACCAAGTGCGTCTTCTCCGCGTGCGTTTTCCGATGGCCGCGTCGTTCGAAACAGGGTCGTTCAAAACAGCACTCCTACCCAGCACTGGGCCAGCGAACACTTGAGGGAGAGCTATTGCTTCTAGAACCCGCCTCCATCCAAGAGTTCCGGAACCAGTTCGGATAGAGGAACTTACATCTCTATGTTAGCAGAGTCACCCAACAAAATTTCATTTAAGCGACGCCGTAAAACAAAATGCGGACCCTGAATTTCACAATCTGGGAAATATCTTGCATAGGGCACGCGCCCCGATAGCGGTCCTCGTCTGATCTTTCCACTGCTCGTTTCGTTCTAGAACCTGAGGTCACCTCTATCCCACTAACACCTATCCTCCTCCAAAACACGGGTTTGTCAATGGCCCTTTAGCGTCCAAAGCGATAGGTGAGGTTCACGCTGGCGTAAGAG
The DNA here is from genome assembly GCA_049592035.1 of Terriglobales bacterium. Classification (GTDB taxonomy): domain Bacteria; phylum Acidobacteriota; class Terriglobia; order Terriglobales; family Acidobacteriaceae; genus Acidiflorens. The sequence goes on along the minus strand of JBAWFQ010000199.1, from coordinate 43,221 downwards.
GGGAAGCGCACTCCACTCCATGTAGGACGATCTGCGGATGTGCTGAGGGTTTCGACGCCCTAGAATGGACAGAGTGGAGACGCAGGATGAACCTGGAAGCGGCCGCAACGTGTTTGCTTCAGCGACCGAAACTGTAACGCAAAGTGAATCGCGCCTGAACCGGTTCCATGGGGTGCATAACCCTTGTGAATGCCGCGTTAGCATTCACAACACTCGCAACCTGCTCCTGCCCTGCTAAGGTTGTTGGCGGTGTCGCCGGTAGCCCCAGCCCGGCTGCCGGCGTAATTTGTGATACATAGGCGTAGTCAACGTCGTGATCTCGGCGGTTGAACAAATTCAAAACTTCGCCCCAAAGGCTCCAGTTCTTGTTGATTTTGTAACTGGCCCCCAGGTTGACCAACGCCGTTGAGGGTGAGGTATAAATTGCGTCGGACGTCAAAGGGCGCGGGCCAAAGTAACGCAGGCGCAAACTCGCCGAAAAGCGTTTGTAATCCTGCAGTGTGGCTCCCGCTGAAACCACCCACCGCACTGCTTCGGGCACCTCCTTGCCGTACGGATTTTGCCGGTATTGGCCGGCCCCGATCGGAATAAGCCCAAAGCAATTCGAGTTTTTTGCGCAAAGCTGGGGACCGGCTTGGGTCGAGGTGTAAAACGTCGAATCGAATGGGTCGTTCTCGGTAAAAATGGCGCGGGAGTCCGCAAAGTCGGCATCAAGAACCAAATGTTGCGTTGGCGTGTAGTAGTTCCCAACTTCTATGCCATAGCGGTTGCTGGACTCAAGTGAGGGAGTCGTGCCTCCGGTGTCGCCATCCTGCAGCAGTTCGGAATTACTGTGGAGATACCAGACTTCAACGGTGCTTTGCAGTTGTGGGGCGGCCGTAGTGCGCACGCCGACTTCCGCGCCTTTGGTTTGGACCAGGAAGGGAATTTTAATGGGGTTCGGCGTATTGTAGTAAGGATAGTCCGGCGAAACCGGTTCATACAGTTGGGTTGAGCCACGCACGTCGTTGGTGTGGTAACTGGCTCCGCCGTTCAGATAGAACTCCGTATTGGCCCACGGGCCGAAGATCAAACTTGCTTTGGGGCTGGGCACGAACTTGTTGATCGACTGGTGGGTATTGGGATTGTAGTTGGCAGGGTAGGGATCGTTAGGATAGTTGGTGTTGGTGGGGTTGGTAAAGCTGGTGATGACGCCTTTGCCGTCGTCGCCGCGCAGGGCCAGGATGGTGCGGAATTTGCTCGCCCACTGGGTCTTATTTGTCAGCCAAGGACTTCCTATCGTCTCCGTAAATTTATTCAAGTCCGTGTCCGCGGGCAAAACCGCGACCTGATTGAGGGATGAAGGCTCATCCAGATAGTTAGCTATGTAGTACGTTTTGTCCGTACGCGCGCGATCTTCCGTCCGGTAAAGGCCGTTGTGGATCCAATCGTTGCGGAGCTGCAGGCCGAACGTGGTTTCCGTCTTGCGGCCGAAGAAGTGGCCGAAAATCGTGTGGCGTATGTCGAACCCAGCCACCCAGCGCCTGTCCTGCTGTTCGAACTGGTCGCCCTTATAGGGGTCTACCAGGTAGTAGGTGAAATCGGAGAACAGATTGAGATCGTAATAGAAGCCGTAGGCCATGATGGTCGTTTCGGAATTTGCGCTCTTGTGATGCCATTCCGACTGCAAGCTATAACGCTGTGATCTGCCACCGTCAGTCGGGCTCAGTGAGCCGAAGAAACCGACAACGGGTACGGCCGTATAGGGGAGCTGATCGCTCGAGTTCCATCTAGCTCCATCGTAAGCGCGAGCCGTGATGCTGAAACCGTTGTCGTGTCCGCCCTGGCTGTAGGTTACAAGGCCGTTGAATTTGTAATAATTATCCGAATGCACCCATGGGCCGCCATCGTGGTAGGCCTCTCCGCCGTACAGCAAGTTGCCCTTGCCGAGCTTTTGCGATAGGCCGAAAACGAACCGCGCAAACTGGTACATGCCGCCGTCGACCTGGAAGAAGTTCTGGGGCAGTGTCTTGTAATACACCACTTGGGCATTTCCCGCCGAGCCATAGTCGCCGACTTCGGCGTAGTAAGGACCTTTCTCGGCATCGATCCGCTCCACAAACTCCGGAATGACGGTGTTCATGTCCGAGTACCCCTCGCCGTGCGCGTGCGACGGCAGGTTAAGCGGCATACCGTCTAAGAAAATGGCGATATCCGTGCCGTGGTCGAGATTGAAGCCGCGCAGAAAATATTGGTTGGCCTTGCCGCCACCGGCGTGCTGCGTGATGATGAGACCGGGAAGCGTCTCCAAAATCTCTCCCGAGCGAAGAAGCGGACGATTTTCGAGCTCCTCTGCGCCCACCGTTACCTGGCCGGCGGACTCGGCAATTCCGACGAGGTCATCCTGCCGGCCCTGCACGTTGATCGTGGTGTTCACAGGGCCCACAGCCAGCGAGATGCGCAGCGGGGCCGGAGCCTTGGTGGTCTCTATAGTGACGGGGATTTCTTTGGTTTCAAAACCGGGAGCAGATACCACGAGTCGATAATTACCTGCCGCGAGTCCAGAAACGATGAAGGAGCCGTTCGTGTCCGACTGTATCGTTTTTTGTACAGTACCGTTCGCGCTGCGAACCTGGACGGTAGCCCCGGCAATCACTGCGCCAGAGGTGTCAACCACAGTTCCCGATAGCTGAGCCGGATACGCCTGCGCGAACAATGGAAATGGAAAAGACAAGCCCATGATCAGCATGCATCGTGAGATTAGAGCTGTTGCCCAACGCAAGCCGCTTTTCCAGTTTTCGTGGTGAGCGTGAAGGTTGAGCTTCGTGTTGATCGCCCCATTCATCGGCTTGTCCTCCTCCGATTTCCTAATCCGAAGTGCGCATTATTCTGAGGGTGCACCCTCGCGTGCACTGCCGCAAAATAACACGAATTGTATAATCGTGCTACTGGAAGAAAGGGTGATAGCCGTCACAGATCTGCGTGATTCTGTTCAGGGCAGATCACGGTTCCAATGCTGGCAGGGAATTTCACTTCCTCCGCAACTTCATCTACTCTGTATGCACAAGGAGCAACCGTGGCTGATTTAGTGAGAACAGGGCTTTCACTGGAGCGCAACCTGCTGGAAAAATTCGATGAATCCATCGCCCGGCGGAGCTACCAGAACCGCTCCGAGGCGGTGCGCGATTTGATCCGGGAACATTTGGTCTCCGAAGAAGGTGACAAAAACAAAGTCATCGCGGCCACGCTGACCCTGGTGTATGACCACCATCGTCCCAACCTGAGCGAGCGCCTGACCGAGATTCAACACCAAGCCCATGCGCAGGTACTGGCCGCCACGCACGTCCATCTGGATCACCACAACTGTTTGGAAGTGGTCATCATGAAGGGGCGCAGCGCGGAGCTGCGGAAGATCGCCGATCAAATTCTCAGTCTGCGCGGAGTCAAACACGGCAAGTTCGTTATTACGACTACCGGCAAAGATTTGAAATAACTTTCGCACTTGCGTGCCTTCAGCGAAATTTCCGTTTGCATTAGAGGGCGAGAAGACCTCTATCTGAGAAGGCGCGCGGTCGCGTCATCCGTTAGCAGTTCTTCTCGAAGTTGGTAACCGCTCTCGTGAGTCTTCATCATCAATGCTGCCAGATTCAGAATCCGGTGGGCGGCGCGCTCTGGGCTCACACCGCGCGCGTGGATGTTCGAGATGAGGTTGCGGTTGGCATCGGTATCAGAGGCTTTCGGCTGATATGCCATGTATGCGGACAGGCTATCCGCTGTTGCAAGTCCCGGACGCTCGCCGATCAGTAAGATGGCGACTTTGGGTTCTAGTAATTCTCCTATCTCGTTGAGAATGCCTACCCGGCAGTAGCGAATCACAAATATCTCCCCAACACTCAAGCCTCGCGTCCTGGCTCCTTCGTAAAGGACGGGCAATAGCTGCGGAACCTGCCTGAGGACGGCCGTTACCGACAGCCCGTCGCCGATCATAATTTGCAAATCGCGTCCCGGGGTGCAACGTTGCTTCACCTCCGCGCGGGACACTTCATTCAGGTGGCGGCCTGAGTCCGGGCGCAGGAGATACTCATCCTTGCTCGTGGCTCGCGAGCAGACTTCAAACAGATTCCACTTGCGAACGAATTCCTCTCCCAGATCCGAGAGGAGACTTAACTCCGCGCGCACGGCATCGCGGGCGGCGGCGTGCGCCTCGCGCAATTCCAGTTGAGTGTTCGTTTTGTAGGCGGCCCCGCTCCGTCCGGCCAGCAAACGCGCAGGAGTCCTCGCACGCACCTTCTTCACGATCTCAGTCAAGTCATAAGGCTGGGCGAGTTGGTTATCCTTTCGGGGCATGTATTTATGAAACGCCTTCCAACGACGCCTCCAATCCCCGCATCAGTTTCCGCCGCGCGGAGCCATCGAGAACCGCCGGTTCGGTGCCGCGATAAATCCCCATGCTCTGGAGCCACGCGAGGAACTCGGGCGCCGGACGCAACTGGAAGAGGCGGCGCGCGGCCAAGGCGTCGTGATAGCTGGTGGATTGATAATTCAGCATCACGTCGTCGGAACAGGGAACGCCCATGAAGTAATTGCAACCTGCCGCCGTCAAAAGCAGCAGCAGGTTGTCAGCCGAGTTCTGATCGGCGGCTGCGTGGTTGGTGTAGCAGACATCGCATCCCATCGGCAGGCCGAGCAATTTACCCATGAAGTGGTCTTCGAGTCCAGCGCGGATAATCTGCCGCTCGTCCGCCAAATACTCCGGCCCGATAAAGCCGACTACGCTGTTGACGAGAAAAGGATGGAAGGCGCGTGCGACTCCGTAAGCTCGGGCTTCGAGCGTCAGTTGATCGACTCCGTGATGCGCCTCGCCGGAAAGAGCGCTGCCCTGGCCCGTTTCGAAGTACATCACGTCGTCCCCAGCCCAGCGGGCTTTGGGTTGGCGCTGGCGATGATGGTCCAAGACCCGCTGGCGGCCCTCGCGCAGCATGTTCAAAGTGATTCCGAAACTGCGGTTGGCTGCTTCCGTGCCCGCGACGGACTGGAAAAGAAGGTCGATCGGCGCTCCGCCATTTAACGCGGCCAGTTGAGTCGTGATATGCGCCAGGCAGCAGGTCTGGGTGGGGATCTCGTACGCGTCAACCAGGCGATGCAACGCTAAAAGAATCGATGTGACAGTCGCCACTGAGTCCGTGGCCGGATTCACCCCAATGACCGCATCTCCACAGCCGTACAATAGCCCTTCGAACGCAGCGAGGAGGATGCCTCCGATGTCGTCGGCCGGGTGATTGGGTTGCAGGCGAATGCCCAACACTCCGCGTTCTCCCATCGTGTTACGGCAGCGGGTCACGTTGCGAATTCTGGCGGAAGCGAGCACCAGATCTTTGTTGCTCATCAATTTGGCCACTGCGGCGGCGATCTCAGGGATGATAGCCTTCTGAACCTGCCGTATTTGAGCGTCGGTGGTTGCGTCGTCCAGGAGGAACTCGCGAAACTCTCCGACCGTCATGCTCGCCAGGGCGCGGAAAGCTTCCTGGTCGAAAGTTTCCAGAATGAGGCGCGTGACATCGTCTTGGGAAGGATCGATCAGGGGACGTCCGACAATTTCCCCGAGCGTCAAGTCGGCAAGTTTTCGCTTGGCCGCGACTCGCTCTCGTTCCGATCGCGCGGCGATGCCTGCCAATTGGTCGCCAGACTTTTCTTCATTGGCTTTGGCAAACAGTTCGCGGAGATCGGAAAAGTCGAAGCGCTCGATCATGCATCATTTCCGCACAAGGACACTATGGTATCGAAATTTTCTTGCGCGGTGTTGGTCCTTGCAGTGTTGGTCATCGATTGCTTCTCCTGGGGATCGAATCGCGAAAATAAAAACCCACCGCAAGGTGATCTGGCGGTGGGTTATAAGTGCCGATATTAGAGCCGTCATTCTTGCGAACTGTACCTGAGTCGACGACGGCCAATCCGCGCCATCGCGGTGAACCCCAGCGAGATCCCTAATAAGGACGGAGCATGCGTTCGTCCACCGGCAACCGCTCGCGATACTTGAGCAGCAGGCTTACCAGTTTGCGAGCGCGCCAGTAGCGCGGCACATAAGAGAAGGGATTCGAGATGCAGCGAAAGAGCCAGCCCAGATACGCCTGGTCTGCCCAAACCGGGATTCTAACCTGATTGCCGCTCAGGAAGGCGATCGCCGCGCCGATGCAATGAATGGCCGGACGGTAGTCGAGATTCATCTTCAGGTAAAGCCCAAGCCGTTCCTGGGTTCCTCCCCCCAACGTGACCATGACGTGCCGTGGGCGGCGGTTCCGCAGATGATCCAACAGAATCTTGTCTGCGATTGGATCGCCACACATTCGATCGTCATGCATTCGATCGCCATACATGGGTGCAATATAAGTGTCCTCCGCAGAGACCGGAACGCCCTCCTGCTGCAACCAACTCACATTCCTGGTCACACTGGCTTGATCAGCCATCACCCAGAAGGTCGCATGGGGCTGGCGGAGATCCGGCGATTTCAACAACTCCCGCAGATATGCCAGCCCAGAAAGTTTCCGGATCGGCTTGGGTTGCAGAAGGTTCCATACCACCACCATCAAGCCGCTGTCGGCAATGGCAAGGTCGGCATGGGTGAGAGCGTCGCGATATCCGGCGCTCGTGGTCAAAGCTGTTAAGGCCGGCGCCGCAGGGACTACCAGCAGACCGCCATCGTGCATCCGTCGTACCGCTTCCCGCGCATCACCGGAGAAAAATTGCACGCCCAAAATGTATTGGAACGCACTCTCTTCTCGGTGCTCCGCAGTTGTGGGACTCATAAACAAGAACTTGGGATTCATAAACAAACACTAAGGAGGAGAGTTTCCTGCGCTGGTTTATTTCCTGGGAGGTAACGTTCGGGGCGCGTCTAGTTCTGGCGCGTCTAATTCAGGCACTCCTGCTTCGCGGCTTCTTGACGTCTCATCCAGTCGACCGTGATCTGAACGCCTTGTTCCATCGTATAGGGCAGTTCGCCGGCAACTTGCTTTGTGGAATCGAGGTCAAAGACCGCGTTCGTAAGCAGATTATTCAGTCGAAGCGAACTTAACGGAGGATTCTTCATTCCGGCCGCTTTTAGGAGATCGCCTACTCTCGCACCCAGACGCATGGCTGCAATCGGCACCTGCCTGATCTGCCGCGAGCCGAAGCGATCGGCTATGGTTTGCGCCCAATCGAGCGGATCTGTCGGTTCGTAGTCCGCTACGTAAAATACTTTCCCATGCACAGTGTCGTCTTCTTCTACTTCCAGCAAACGGCTGATCTGCATCACCGTGTTCAGCACAAAACCGTAGGAACGCCGAATCTCATAGCCGTTCGGATGAACATAGAATCCCTTCCTGACCGTATCGAAGAAGCCCCTATAGGGAACACCAAACCAAGGCCCCCAAATTGACGTTGGACGAACCAGGGTCCACGAAAACTGATCGCCCGCCCGCTGCCGAACCAGTTCCTCTCCTACTTGTTTGCTATGGCCGTAGGCAGTGTGGGGACAGTAATCGTCGTCGCGCCGCGGGATGTATCCCAGCTTACATACGTACATGCTGGAGGCGAAGATAGCGCGCTTCAGTTTCGGAGCCACCTTGGCGGCAGCGACCATGTTCGATACGCCCTCGATGTTAGCCGGGTAGTCTCGGTCGCTGGTTCCGTCGAGGTCGGTGCGGGCGGCCAGATGAACAATGTATTGCGGATCGAAATCCCGTACCGTCTCCGCGAGCACACGCGCATCGAGAATGTCTGCCTGGACGAAAGAACCCGGTGCGGCGGGGTTTTTCGGATGGCGAATATCGATATTCAAAACGGCATGGCCGCCATCTGAGCAGTGCTGGATCAGGTTGGTGCCAATGAAGCCCGAACCGCCCGTAACGATAATCCTGCTCGTTCCCATGCTCATTGCCTCACCTCGCCACCAGCGTGCGGTATAGACGTTGGTTCTGCGATTGCCCGGCAGCACTTCTCCGGAGACATACTCAACCGGCTGGGTTCGTCTTTGAATCCGTCTTGGAATTCGTCCTGGAAAAAGACGGCGTCGACCTGAAGCTGCCGGCCGGTGCGTTCATCCACCGTGCCCGCGGATAAAAGCCACAAAGAAAAACCTGCGCTTCCGAGAGCGCTCGCTACTTGCCCGAAACCGTGCTGCTCGCGATAACAGGGGACCAAAGCCAACTCAAGGTGCAGGCCTATGACCCTGGGCAACAGTTCGCGCGCTCCTTCTAAGACCTGCGCTTCCGAGCCCTGCACGTCCACCTTGACGAACGGCACATCTCCCTCTCGCAGATACTCGCTTGCGATCGTATCGAGCCGCCTCATCCGAACTCGTTCCGTGCCGACGTAGGCAGAATCGGGGGCGGCTTCCAGGTGAGCATCGAGCATGCCTAAAACGGAGCTGGAAACACTGTCCCCCGCGATATTGATATCGACGAAAGCATCGGAGCTTCCAATCGCCATTTGGGGAGCGACCGTCCAATTGGGATCTGCTTTCGCGGTTTTGCGCAAACGGGCATGCGCGCTCGACAGAGGTTCGAAGGAAACGATCCGCCCCGCGAAGCCAGCCAGCCGCAGTTCCTTGGCAAACTGCCCCACATTTGCGCCAATATCAAATACGAGATTGACTTTGTGCCACGCCAGCATTTTCGCGAGATGGCTGATGTCCGACGGACGAGGATAGAGCTTTTTGAGTTTCAGGTAGGGCGCCGAGCCTTCAATCCTGAGCCGGCGTGCGCCCCGGCGAACAACATCTCTGAACATTGACATGGAGTACTACACCTCAGATTGGTTCGTGACCCGCCGCGATGGTTCGCCCGAGGATACGCCCCAAGAGATCCGTGAAACCGCTCGCCGTTTGGTTGACCTCGAAACACGCCTCGAAGCATGCCTTCGCCTGCCCGCCCATGTGCTTTTGCTGTTCGGCTGACATGCCGAGCCACCGCGTGAACAGGTCCCTGGTCCCATCCAGCGTATCGGAGGCTACGATCCCGGCCTGGGAGGCAGCGATTTCCCGCCAGATGTTTACCTTGTCGGAAATGAGCACCGGCAGACCACAGGCCAGAGCTTCGGCTACAACGATTCCAAAATTTTCGGAATGCGACGGCAGCACAAATATTTCAGCCGCCCGGTAGGCGCCCCACTTGACTGCTCCGGAGAGCATTCCAGCCCACGTAATACGATCGGCAATCCCCAGCGCGACGGCGCGCTGATCGAGTTCTGCCTTCCAGCCCACTTGATCCGGACCGGCCATGACCAGGCGCCACTCCAGGTCTTCTCCGAATCGGTCGGCAAAGGCCTCGAGCAGAAGGTCGCAGCCTTTCTTGGGATGGATGCGGCTCAGAAACAGCGCCAGTCTTTTGCCTCGGAGATGGGGAAAACGGCCAAGAAATTCATGCTGCTGCTCCGACGGATCCCCGGCAGGGGATCGAATGCCCAAGCCCGCGATCGCCTCGTTACAGCGATATAGCCAGAAAGATTCGCGGGCCAGTCTGCGCTCCTCTTCGCACGTGAACAGAACTGCGCTGGCATCGCGCAGCACGCGGTACTCGGCCCACGGCCAGTACAGCCATTTCTTCAAATGTTTCAGCGGGTACTGCCGTTTGAACCAGGGGTCGAGCATGCCATGGGTAAGAACCACGTACGGTGTATCCCCACCGCGGAGAGCACGCCATGTTCCGAAGCTGTTGTAGGTCCAAAGGCCATGGACAATCACGGCATCGTAGTTCCCGGCATGCTGTCGCAGCCACGACACCCAGCGCTTGGAGTATCCGTATGCTCCGCCCGTGGCGCCCAGCGCATGAACCGGGAAACGGAGATCGCGCAGAAAGGGCTCCTCCGGCGAGTCGAGCGACGCAATCTCGGTGGCATATCCGCGCACCCGCAGCAGCGCTTCGAACTGCTTGATCACTTCAATCGGTCCGCCGTTCGACGGATTCATCGAGCAAATCGTTTGCAGAATTTTCATAACTGTTCTGTTCGGAAAGTCTTAAAGCCCGAGCCCGGCAATTAGTTTTGCGTTCCGATTACTTTTACGTTCCAACCGTTTCGACTGCCACCGGCCCGCGGACCGAACGCCAGGCTCGGATTGCTCCCTGCTTGAGAGAAGACACATCTTGTTCTGTCAACACTCTGAATAAGAAAATCAGCAGGACAAAAGCCCCCAGAAAGAGCGCCAGAACCCACGCCGAGGATGTATGTACACGCAAGCCGAGAAGACAGGCCGCGATCGACACGGCAACCAGTTTGCCAGCGGTGCGCAGGCTTTGTTTCAGGCCGAGCGTCAGCGGGGCAATTGCCGCCAGGGTGCCCATCAGCATGATCGCTTCACCCGTCAGGAACGCCGCACCTGCGCCGAGTGCGCCCGCGCGCGGCACAAAGAGGACATCCACTACGGTTTGGCAGCCGACCACCGCGAGCAGCACGTAAAACATGAATCTCTGTCGCCCGGTCGCCGTCAGTGTGATGTTGTTGATTTGGCTCCAGAACATGAGCGGGAATGCCAGTAAAAGAATTCTTGCCGGGGCGACGGTTCCACCGAAGCTGGCTCCGAACAGCAGGCGCGTGCCGTAGCCCGCGTACAGCACGCCAACGCCCGTCCCCAACACCGCAAGAATGAGCCCCAGCCTGACGAACACTGTGTATGTTCCCTGAAACCGGGCCTGTTGTTTATCTTTATCTGCGCCATCTCTGCCACTCACCATGGAACAGAAGATCGGAAAAGCCGCCGTGATCACGTCCACCGGGAGCACCCGAAGCATTTCGAAGACCCGGAAACTCGCGGCGTAAATACCCAGTTGCTCGGCCGAGGCCATGGCCTTGGTAAAAAAAAGGTCGACCCGGCAGTGCACGCTGAGCAGCAGTGCGACACCCATCATCGGAACAGACTCGCGGAACAAATATCCGAGCTTATCGAGTTGCGGACGAAAACTGCCGATGGGCCAGCGTCGGAAGAACCAGAGGTAGGCCGCCATCGCCTTCATTCCCATCGAGAGCGCCAAGAGGCCGAAGATCGCCACCATCGGCCCGCGCCGGATCACAATGGCGAGGAATCCGGCCAGGAAGAAGATTCTTTCGGCCGTAATCAGCGTGGCTTCGAACGACATCTTTTGTTCGGCCCGGAAAAATGCCACCGGAATTGCGAACAAGATTTGAAACGCGGATGCCATGCCCGCCAGGATCAGCCCCCTCGAGAGAATCCAATCGCTGCGCCAATAGACGGCGAGAGATACCGTCGCCATTGCGGCCGTCAGAGCGAAACAACCATGAAGGAAAATGCAGGCCCAGAAATTCTGCCTCCAATCACCGGTATGTCGTGCCTGTTCGCGTGTCAGTATGGAATCGGCGCTGCCGCAGAACGCCAACTCCATGAACGAGGTAGTGGCCAGGATGAACACAAGTTTGCCGAAGTTCACAACCCCGAAATGGCGAGCCGCAACCCCCAAAAACGTCAGGTTGACGGCGGCCGACAAAATCCTCGACCAGAGAATAAAACTCAGATTTCTGGAAAAACTCCGAGCCAGGCTCAAGAAAGAACTCGATTTCTTTACTGCTATTATTGACTGCTATTGTTTTCGGGTGGACAGCGCCGCACTCAGTTGTTGCTTTCGAGGAAACGCAGATACGACTCCGCTCTCGTTTGCCAGCTATGCTGCCGCGCCATCGCCAGGTCCGGGCACGACTCAGTTCGGCCGGCCGCCAGACACGCTTCGAGAACCCGGACGAAGTCCTGCACATCTCCGTTTTTGAAATACCACGCCCGGTCGCCCAAAGCTTCCCGGACCTCACCGACGGCGTTGGTGACGATGGGCGCCATGGCCGCAGTGAAGTAATAAACCTTGCCCGGGCAGCGGGCCCAGTTCCACCAGTTATCGCGGATGGGAAACACCTGCGCGTCCGCCGCGGACAGGTACTTGGGCACCAGTTCGTCGGGCACAAAGCCGCACCAATGGATCGAGTCTTCCAGGCGCAGGTAGTTTGTGCGCTCCCGAAGCGACTGGAGAAGCGCACCGCCCCCGACAAAGACAAACACGATGTCCTGGCGCCGGCTCACGATCTGAACCGCCGCCTCGAATACCATGTCGGCGTCGTAGTTGGCCTGGAGAGCGCCGAAGTAGGTGACCACCTTACGGCCGCCCCACTGCTTCTTAATCTGCTCCCATCCCGACCGCTGTTCCAGAAACAGGTCGAGGTCTACGGCATTGGGCAGATAGAAGGCGGAATCCCGGCGCGGCGCGCCAAACTGTTTCTGAAGAAACCGGCTGGCAACCACCAGACGATCGGCATACTGAACCGAGGCATTCTCGCCCAACAGATAGAACAGCCGCTTGGCATAGCCGAAAATCTCGATGCGGGAGAGGTGTTCGTCCAGGTCCACAATCAGTTCGCATTTGTGCCGCATCCGATAAGCGGCCGAGGGCGGCAGGCAAGGCTTGATGACATCGACGCAATGGACGAACTGCGGACGCAGAGAGCAAAGCGCCGCGTACTTCGAGCGCATCTCTCTCACTCCTCCAGCTGCGGTGAAATGAACCGGGACACCTTGGTAATGACCTTCCGGAAACCACTGGCGGTTCTCCGGAAGGTCGGGAAGCAGGATGTGGGCGTCAACGCCCAGGCGGTGGAGGTTGCGAGCCAACCCAACGACGCGATAGTTTGTGCCGAAGGCCTGAGTTCCGGCGCTGACAAAAGCAATTCTCGTTCCCGGCATCTTAGGCTCGGGCTCGGGCCCCGGCCCCGGCCCCGGCGGACGCGACCGCGCGGGACTTGGGCACGTAATGTTTGCGCGCGGCTTCGAAGGTCTCGCGCAATCCTTCGCGCAATGAGATGCGGGGGCGGAAATCGGGGACCGCACTCTGTTGCAAGGCGAGATCCAAGCCCTTGCGCGCCGGGCCTTCCGGCTTGGTGGTATCGAAGAGAATCTCGCCCCCGTAGCCGGCAATCGCGGTCAGCTCGGAAACCAGGTCCGCGATCGTGGTCTCCTCCGTCCATCCGATGTTGACGGGCACGGCGTTCGCCGCCCTCTCCAGCATGAGCTTCATGAGCATGGCGACGTCGGAGCCATGAATGAAGCTTCGCGTCTGGCGGCCACTGCCCCAGATCCGAAGCGGTTCCTCACCGGCCAGCAAGCGCCGGATGAGCGCCGGGATCACGTGCGGCTCCTCATGGTCCCAGTGGTAGCGCGGCCCATAGGCGTTGACCAGGCGGACGATGGCGACTTCGAGACCATACTCCCGGGCGTAGTAGGCGCCCTGCAGCTCGGCGATACGCTTGGCCCAGCCGTAACCCGCATTGGGCGCCTCGGGAAGGTTGCGCTCGGCGGCCCCTTCCGGAGTGGGCACGGCCGAGCCATCCGGATACACGCAGGAGCTGCTGGTGACCAGGAAGCGCAGTACACCGGCCTGCCGGGCCGCTTCCAGCATATTCAGCGAGATCATCAGGCTGTCATACAGCATCTCCCCGTGGTGGCAACTGCTGTACCCGATACCGACCGTTCTCGCCGCCAGATCAAACACGGTGTCCATGCCGCGAACGGCTTTCTGGCACGCGGCCCGGTCCTGCAGATCGAGCTGGAGAAACTCAAAGCGGCCGGCACAACTCAGCAGGTTGTCCAGGGACCCGCTCATCAGGCTATCGGCCACGCGCACCTCGGCTCCGTCCCGAAGCAAATGCTCGACCAAGTACGACCCGATCAACCCGCAACCGCCGGTGACCAATACCTTGCGTGAATTCCAGAATTCCGACAAGCGGTCCTCCTCGAGGTTAAGATAGGTACACAATCGATACGTAATCCGTTTTCATGGTGCGCGCTGCCGCGATTCGCTTATGGCACGGTGCGCTCTTTCCGAAAGCATTGCCGCAGGCGTGTTCTCTCTTACCGGGACTGTCGTCCGAACCGCAGATCCGGCTTCATCGGCACATGAAGGGGCGGGGGCAACCGCACCTATAACCGGGTATTGCGCTAAATTATTTGGTGGCGAAAACAAACGGATGATAATCGCCATTGCACTGCAGCGGAAAAATGCGGAATTCAACTTTCTCGAAGCCGACATTGGATAAAAACCGGGCGAGGGGCTTGATTGAATATCGCGTGCCTCTCATGATCTTCATGCCCAAACGTCTCTTTATGTCCGCTCTGAGATTGGAAAGGAACTGGGACACCGCATACTGGGACGTCATCAGAGATCCGAATATGCCGGCGTCGTGGGGAAACTGGTAAAGCGGCAAGTGCACCATGATGGTTCCGCCTAAATCGAGCACGCGATAGAACTCCCGAAAGTAGAAGAAGCCAATTTCCTCACTATCCAGATGCTGGAGAACGTGGGTAGAGAAGATCGCCTTTACGGAGCCATCGCGTTGCGGGAGATGCAGGCCATCGATGACCGAAAACCCGCAATTTCCACTCTGAACTGCTTTCTGCGCGCGATCGATCATATCCTCGGAGACATCCACCGCATCAACATGGTCAAACGACAGCGCAAGTTGTTTCGTAATGCGGCCCGCGCCGCACCCAATTTCCAGGCAGTTCTGGGTGCTGACTCCATACTGTCGCCAATGCCCAAGGAAGTCCCGCCAGTCGGATTCTCCGAGCGCGTAGAATTCCTCCTCTGTCCACGGGGAGGCCGCGTCTTTCTGTTTGCCGACCCATGAAGAGACTCCCCAGAGGGGATCGTCTTTCCCCCACTGTTTCCATTCAATATTGGATTTCAATTCCTGCATAAAAACATCTCCTCTTACGGCGGCACAAGGCCTTCCGCCTCTGGCAGGCGGCAAAGTTCGCCAATAAGGTGCGGCTACAAGGCCTAGACCGCAATCGCGGTTTTCGTCATGACCTTCATTCGAAGAACGGCATTTTCCTCAATGACGCCCGCCTTGCGGACCTATCAGATCAAGACGGGTGACGTAATAAAGCTGGGTGACATCAGAGTGACATTTCAGGGCATGGAGACAATTGACTGGCGTGGGGCCAATCCGAGACGCCGCCCACGCCGTTCTACTCAAGAAGGTTGGCCACTCGGCGCCAGCGTTGCCTGCGGACCCTGCACTTGATAGATGGCTTTCGAGAGAACCGCGCCGGCGATCACAACCACGGTTATGAACACGGCATTGGCGTATACGGTCAGATAGGCGAAGCAGTTGTTGAAGCCGATCCACATCCAGGCGAACTGGAAATTGATGTAGATGCACATCCAGAGCGGCGATTGCCGTTTTCGAAACTGCACATACGCGAGGTTGACAAGTGTGGTGTACAGGAATGTGCCAATCAAGCAGAACCACGGGCCACCTTCGAAATACAAGTCTCTCAGGTAGGTCCCCATGTTCGCGGCGCCGGAGAGCTCATGATAGTTCGCCTCGTAGTCCTTTACCGCCGTCCGGGCGATCGAGCCATGAAGAGTCGCGGAGAGGAGCGGCCGCAACAGGGATGCGCCCCAATGAGAACGCCCATTGCTGGAATGGACAAAACGGCTGAAATTTTCGAAGTTCAGCGTCGCGTAACCGTAGGGTATGGCCAGCGCCTCATTTATCGGCCATGGGACGTCGTCCACATACCGGAATTCGATCATGCCGGAGTAAGTGAGGGTCGGATTTCTGCTGTCTCCGGCCAATCTCAGCATCGTCATCGACGCGAAGCAGACCACACCGGCAAAGCCCCAAAGGGCCAGCTTCTTGAAGCGCAACGGCTGGTTCCGCGAGCGCAAGTAGTAATAGTAGAGGACGGCGTAATAGAACAGGGCGTCGAAGACGTCGGTCTTTGACATTTTGAGGACGCCCAAGAAAGGCGGAACGGCTGCGATTCCGTAGAAGAGCCACTTCGTACGCTTGGCGCGCGCGCTCGTCGCGACGTAGAAGCTGAGCAGGCCCGCCGTCGCCAGCCCTCCGGCCAAAATCTGGAGTTTCGAGTCCTTGCCAAAGCGGTGCAGATCGCTGTCGATGGCAAGCACGTTGGCATACTGAAACAATGGGATGCCCCGGCTGAACTCGGCAGCCAGGGTGGCCGCGCAGGTAATCAGAAAGAACAGCACGACAAAGAGGCGCACGTACCGGCTGCCTTCCCAAGTCCGGCCATACCTTTCGAGAGAAGCGCCGAGGGGTCGCCTGCCCAGGAGACACATCGGCATCATGCAACCGCCCATCAGGATGGCGGTTGCCACCACGATCAGCGTTGCCCCCTCTACCCCGAATCCACCCTGCAGCCTTGACCACTCGAGAAAACTGCCGATTAGAGGAACGATCCAGCAATAGAACAACAGGTTGAACGGTGACAGGGGGTCGCCGAGGGTAGCCTTGTTCAACGCCCTCCAGGCGAGTCCTACGAGCGCCATCGCCGAGAAGACAATCACTTCACGCATAACGTATTCCGAATGCCAGAGCTTGAGCCGGCCTGCAATCCGGCGGAAGCGGTCTACTGCCCCGTCCCGCTTAATACGACCTGGGGAGTTTTCAGCATGATCTTCAGGTCGAGCCAAAAGCTCCACCGATCCACGTACTCCATATCCAACTTTATGTAGTTCTCGAAAGAAGGGTCACGGCGCGCTTCGACCTGCCACAGGCCGGTAATTCCCGGCAAAACGGCGAGTCTTTTCAGATGGTCGAGTTCGTACTGCACAACTTCAGAGGGGAGCGAAGGGCGGGGACCGACCAGGCTCATGTCGCCCTTGAGAACATTCCAGAACTGCGGCAATTCGTCGAGGCTGTACTTGCGCAAAAGGCGGCCCACCCGCGTGATCCGTGGATCGTTCTCCATCTTGAACAGCACTCCATCGCGCTCGTTGAGGTGGCGCAGGGTCTCCTGCAGCGCCTCGGCCCGCGGGATCATGGTGCGAAATTTCAGACAGGTGAAGGTGGCGCTTTTTCTGCCCACCCGCGTCGATCGATACAGCACCGAACCTTGCGAGTCGAGTTTGATGGCCATGGCAATCAGCAAAAAAGCCGGAGAGCTGGCGACCAGAGCCAGAACGGCCAACAGGAGGTCGACACAACGCTTCATCAGCAACCCCAGGGTGGGAACAGGTTTGGCGTGAACCGACAGCGCGGGGAACGGCCCCAGTGGATCGACGCGCACGCCCGCGGCGACTCCCCCGTACAGGTCGGCCACAATGCGGGCGGGAATGTCGCACTCCTGGGCCACGGCAACCGCCTGCTCCACCAGATGCCGATCGGCAGGGAGAGCGACCAGCAGCTCGTCGATAAAGTGCGCGCGAATAACGTTTCTGAGCTCGTCGATCGATCCGAGCACATCTTCGGGCGTGAACTGCCCGCCATCGCCGTGGATCACACCGGGAACGCCCGGCCGGCTGCTACTCAGAAAGCCTTTTACTAGGTACCCAAGTTCCTTGTTGATCGACAGGTAATCGCGCAGATTTTGGGCGGAGCCGCCGTTCCCCATGATCAGCGCATGCCGCCCGCCCCGGCCGGCAATTCTCACCGCAACGAACCCGCGGGCGTAGATATGCCAAAGCAGCAGCGCTCCGGTAGACACGAATGCGGCGAGCGCCACTCCCTCGCGCGAAGTTTCGGCCGCCCCCGACAGGTGGAGGTACACCGCCAGCATAAGCCATGCGGCGCCAATGGCCTTCAGTATTGCCCAGGCCTTCTCCGGCATGGGCTGGATTTCACTGTCGCTGTACAGTCGCTGACTATGGCAGAAGAGAACGACCAAAAGAGGAAACAACAACAAGGTGGGTGCGATCTCGCTTCCGTGCCGATGCAGCGCCAATGCGGGCATCTCGTGAAATTGAAGGCTAAGGCCGGCGAGGCCACTCAGCACCACCAGCACAAAATCCGCAAAAACAAAAACGAAGAGGAACGAACTCGCTGACTTCGTTCTACCCACGGTCGCAGGTTGGGCGCCGTACAGAAAGGAGGACTCTGCTTGATCCGGACGTACTTCTTTGGCTACAGCGGTCGTCGTCATACCTATTCCTCAGTGATGTTTAGGTAAAGATGTTTCGGTCATGATGTTTAGCGATGTTGAGGGGAGAGAGCTCTACTTCGGATTGGATCGGAAACCGCAGGAAATCAGTCATTCAGCAGCCGGCCCATTCTGCCGGCGGGTATCTGCCGGCAGGCACGCATCGGCTCTGGCTAAAACCGCGAGCTGCGGACCTCGTGAAAGAAGATCCTGGCCGGTTCGCCGCTCCCCGTCCGGCGCCAGGCTGCGCGGATCACAACCCATGCCATGCCTACGATCACAGTCAGGAAGGTTCCAAAAACAATGATGAGCAGCCGGGGGGGGAAGGACTTCCGCTCCGGAACATCGGGTGCATCCAGCACCTTAATGCTGGGAAGCTCCTTGGCTTCCTCCACCCTGGCGATTTCATACTGCTTGGTCAGGATCTCGAACGTGGCCTCCCGAATCTTCACGGTGCGGTACAGATCGGCGTACCGGACGCCGAGCATCGGCATCTGGCGCAGCGGCGGATAGATATCGCCGGGCTCGGAGCTCGTGCCATTCGCTCCCGCGCCGCCCAGCCTCTCCAATTGCCGCCGGAGCTCGCCCACTCGCATTTTGGCGGATCGCAGGCGTACGTTCTCGCTGCCATAGATGGGCTCGAGCGCCCTGGTTTCACTTTCGGCCGCGATCAGTTCGCCTTGCAGTCTGGCCGCACCCTCGATCATCGCCTTGGTCTGATTCTGCGCGTCAAAGGTGGCATTCTGGCTCGAGAACTCGCTCAACTGGCGGGAGGAGTCATCCAGCTCCTGCTTCACTCCCTTGAGACGTTCCTCGAGGAAGATGCGCTCGCGACGCGCCGAGGAGGTGCTCAAGCGGGTAAAGAGGAAGTCAAGTTCGTCGACATAAGCCTGCGCGAGATCCCGCGCGCGACGCCGATCTCGATCGGCCACCGCCAGCGTGATCACACCGCTTTTTCTGTCCTCCTCGATCGAGGTGCGTTTTGCCAGCTTGTTGCGCGTGTCGACATAACGGCTGAATCCGTATACTTTCCGCAAGTCGAAGCGGTTGATGAGGTCGTCTTCGACGGTGCGGCTTTCGAGGAACGCGACCACCGTGGCTCCCTGGGTCTTGATTCCCCCCAGAAGAGAGCTGGCGAGCCCGGAACCGGCGGCCGCCGTCGGCAGACTGGAGAGAGCCGCCATCGCGCTCGTCGAAAACGAGGACTGCGAATCGGGTGGCATGAGCTGCACGGTGGATTCGTACTCGCTGGGAATCAGGAAGGCCACCATGGTCAGGACCATCACGGCAGCTGCCGCCAGCCGCAACAAGAAACGCCGGGACCGCCAAAACAGCTCCATTACCGAAACGATCTGTTCCTGAAACCCGACCGTCTCAACGGGGGCGAACTCGGTGGTTGCAGCAGCACTGCTCATGGAAGCCTTCTAGCGGCCGCTGGCGCTCGCTGCCAGCGCTCGTTTGCCGGTGGCTGTGGCAAGCTGTCCTTGGATCCATCGGTAGGTGGAGAGCAGGCCTGCGCTCAACCGCATCGTCGGCACCCAGTCCAGTTCCTTCCGGATGATGGCGTTATCCGAATTGCGGCCGCGAACGCCCTGCGGGCCGGGAATGTGCTGGAGGGTGAGCTTCGTGCCTGCGATCTGCATGATCATGGCGGCCATTTGATTGATGGTCACCATTTCGTCGGATCCGATATTCACCGGGCCACGGAAGTCGTCGCACTTCATCAAGCGGCGAACCGCTTCAATGCACTCGTCGATATACAGGAACGAGCGCGTCTGCTCGCCATCGCCCCACAGCTCGATCTCGCCGCCGTCCGGCTGCTCCGCGATTTTCCGGCAGAGCGCGGCCGGCGCCTTCTCGCGTCCCCCGGTCCAAGTGCCTTCGGGACCGAAAATGTTGTGGAAACGCGCCACCCGCACGTTGAGGCCATGATTGCGGCAGAAGGAAAAGTACAAGCGCTCGCTGAATAACTTCTCCCACCCGTACTCGCTGTCGGGCGCAGCCGGGTAAGCCGTCTCTTCTCCGCAGCGGGGGTTGCTCGGGTCCTGCTGATTGTAGGCGGGATAAATGCAGGCCGAGGACGAATAGAATACCTGGCCCACTTTTTTGGCCACGCCGAAATGCGCCATGTGCAGGTTGATCATGGCCGAATTGTGCATGATTTCGGCATCATTCTCGCCCGTAAACACAAAGCCCGCCCCACCCATGTCGGCGGCGAACTGGTAGACTTCGTCGAACCGGGCGTCCAACACCTTTTCCCAGGTACCCACGTCGCGCAGGTCGCCCACGACAAAGTCGTCCGCCGCAGATGTCGAGAATTCAGGCCGTTTCAAATCCACGCCGCGGACCCAGTAGCCTTCCCGTTTGAGCCGCTTCGCCATGTGGCTGCCAATAAAACCCCCGGCGCCGCACACCAACGCTTTCCGTGCTCCCATTTCATCCTCCAGTTAGACAGTTAAATAAGACGGCTAAATAAGATCAGTCTGAGCCGGCTGCGGCCGGCGCAGGATTGTGCAGGGCTGAAAACATCAAGAAACCTATCGCCCGAGAACCGCGGCCGTGACGCCAACCGAGGCGGCCAGTTGAGCGCCCGTCATCAGATTTCTCCAGAACATCGAGCCGCCGGCGATCTTCTCGGGAACCACGATGGAATCCCCCGGCTCAAGGCGGGTGCTCAGAACATTCTCCTTCCACAAACCGCCAGTGTGGCCGACCACGGACCCGTCGGCGCGCAGAATGAAGATGCCTTTCTTGTTCGCCGATTGGGTTGGTCCTCCCGCCCGCCGCAGGTACCAGTTCGCCTCCTTCCACTGCAGATAGCTAATGGCGGTGGCGTTGTAGACCTGGCCGCTGACCATCACAAAATCCGGGCGCTTGGGGACGACGAGCACGTCGCCCGCGCGGATTTCGATGTCGGCCGGCGTGTTCTCCCATCGGCTGAGGTTGGCCGAGATGCGGATGACCAGCCGGCCGCTGGCCGGATGGCTGCGCAGCGATGCCAGAATCTGCTGCCGTTGCTGTTCCATGGCTTGCATGGCCGCGACCTGTTCCTGGGCTGCGGTCATCGCGCCGTTCAAGCTGGCCGTAGCGGTTTCCACCCGGCGGATCATTTCCAGGCGCGCCTTCTCGCTCATTTCGCGGACTTGCACGCGCTCCAGCACCGCACCCGCGGGGTAAGCAGTCTGGCGGAATCCGCCCACGCGCTTCAAGACGGAACTGAGCCGCTCGCCTTCGGTGATGCCGTAGGTGCCGGGATACAAGACTTCGCCCTTGACGGTTAGCGCGGCGCCGATGTCCATCCACCCGGTCAGTTGACGGATACCGACCAGGTCGCCGGGTTTAAGCGTCACATCCGCGCTCCGGTCGCCGGCCACGGCTTTGCCGATCTCGATCACGCGGTGGGCGGTCACTACCTTTTCGCCGTCCTGAACGACATAGCTCGAAAGATCGGCTTGCTCACGATAAGCACTGCGCTTGAAACCGCCGGCCATGCTCACCAGTCCGGCTACGGTCATGTCTTGCGCCAGGGGATACACGCCCGGCCGCAGAACCTCGCCTCGGATCGTGACCTTGGGAGGGTCCACCTCATATCGGCTGAAAATACGGATCACGTCGAACGGCTGGAGAGTGATCGGGTCATCTCCTACGAGCACATCCGACAACGCAAAACTGATCGTCATCGGGCGAAAATCGGGCGCTTGCAGGCGAATGATCTCGGCGTGATCCGCCGGTTCGGGCAGCAGGTCCTGATAAGACCGCAGCAATTCGTTGACCGTGATGCCGTCGCGGTAGGGATACTTGCCCGGCCGAAAAACGTGTCCCTGCAGATAAACTGCCTTTTCGTTATAAGGCAGGATCGGTGCCACCCGTACGTGATCTCCGTCCTGCATGGGAAACGCCGCCAGCGTCTTGACCGCTTCCTCCCCCGTGCCGTTTTCGGGGAGTTGAACGCTGAGCATGGTGTGGCGTTGATGGGCATCGATTCGCTCCACATTGATCTGGCGCAACGCCGCCGAGACCAGCACCCCACCCGCCAGATCAAGAACCTGGTTGAGTCCCTGTTCTCCCTTGAGTTCATAAATCGCCGGCCGTCGCACCATGCCGCTGACCGCCACTTGGGGCCCGACGGGCGGCACCAGAATGGTGTCTCCAGCGAGAAGACGATCGACATCGGAGCGAACCCCGTGCAGCAGGAAATCGTAGAGATCTACCTCGCGGATCAGTTCCTTGCCGCGATAGTGCCGCACGGTTCGCAGAGATCCGCGGCTGGTGGGACCGCCGGCAGCGTACAGGGCATTCAGCGGGGTCGATAGCGAGCTGATGTCATAAGCGCCGGGCCGTTGCACGTCACCCACAACATAAATGCGCTCCGTGCGTAAGCGCGCCAGCGAAATCTCTACGCGAATACTCCGATACTGCTGGCCGAGGGCCTTCGCGATCATCTCCTGCGCCTGGGCAATGGTTTCGCCGGCGATGGTGATGGTGCCCGCATCCGGGAGGGCGACCTGGCCCTGGCGATCCACGGTACGGTTCAGGCGTTGCGATACGCTGCCCCAAAGATTCAGAATCAGGCCATCGCCGGGACCAAGCACATAATCCGGACCGGCCGGCAAATCCATCGGCAGTTGGTCCGCGTTCCCGGTGCCGTAGCGGAAGACACCGCTGCCGAAGCGCCTCAGCTTAGTCTCGGTACTGGGAAATTGCGAATAAAGGTCTTGGAGCGAGGGCAGAGTTGGGTAAGGGTTGTGCCGGTGCAGCATACGGGGCTCGTTCCGCTCCTCGTCGTCTTCGCTGGGCCGCGACTCCGCCTTCTGCCGGGAGCCTGCTTTCACGGCGCCCTGTCCTTGACCTTGTCCTAGTCCTAGTCCTTGTCCTTGTCCTTGTCCTGCTGTCGTGGATCGACCGTCCACGGAAAGGTTCGGCTGACGCGGGATCCGAAGTTCATCCAGGCCCTCGCCCTCGTCTTCGCCGGGCCTTGTCCCTGCGTCTTCGCTGGATCTTGTCCCCGTCCCCTGCTGAGAGCTGGTTTTCAGGGCGGCGCCTCGCCCCGCTGCCGTGGATCCAACCTCCATGTCAGAGCTGACATCGTAGCCGCGCCGGCGCAGTTCGTCCGTAATCTGCACCCGCAGATTGGGCTCCTGGCGGATTTGATCGTAGACCATGTCGTCCGTGATCGTTTCGGGATCGACGGAGAGCTGGTTCGCCGCTGCCTCCTTAGCGGCCGCGAGCAGTTCCGGCTGTTGCTGCAATATAGAGATGATGCGTTCGGAAGAAAGCGCCGCTTGCGGCACGGGCGTCGAAGGGGAATCAACTGTTGTGTTGTCCTCATTCCTGGACTGCGAGCCGGTGTCTTGGGCAGACAGCAACGACACAGACAGAAGAATTGCGGCTCCGGTCCCAGCTGCCCAACGCCAGAGGCAGCCCCGCCACCAGCGGAAGCCACGACTTCGAGCGATATGACTTCGAGCGATATCAATCGCTGTATTGCTCATGCTTTCAAATCCTTTAGTAGGGGGATTATCGCGTTTCTAGCTGCGGTTTCTGGAAGAGGATAGTTTTCGGTTTCTGTAGAAAGGGCCATCGGCGAGGTCGCTAACGACCGGCAGGGCCGCTGTTCTTCGCCGCGCAGCTTGGCGTCAGAGCCCGCAGCCACAATTCGGCATAGGCATCGGCCTCTTCTCCTAGGCTTTGGAAAGGTGATTCGCAGCCGCAGATAAGATGGCGCAGGTTGGAATGAGCCATCACTGTACCCAGGATCCCCAGGGTGGGAAGCGATGCCGCGACCTTGTGGATCACGCCACTTTCGGCGCAGCGCTCGAAGTAAGCGCTCACCGCGTCGAAGACCGGCCCGAGATGCTCACGAATAATTTTGCCTGCTCCCGGCAACTCGAAAGCAGCCACATGCAGCAGACGATGCAATTCCGGTTGCTGCGCCATCGAATCGAGAAGAAACGTCACCAGTCTCGGCACCACCACGGCCGGGTTCTCATCGCCGGCCAAACTCATCTGCAGCTCTCGTCCCAACTTCACCCGGCTCAGTCGCGATTCCACGGCCGCCCAGAACAAGTCCGGCTTGTGGAGAAAATAACGGAACAGGGTGACTTCGTTCAGATCGGCGAGATGCGCAATCTCGCGCGTTGTGGCCGCCTTGAATCCATGCCGCGCGAACATTTGCGCTGCCGCTTCCACAATGCGTACCTCCGTCATGCTCTTGGCGAGAGATCTTGGTTCGAGAGATCTTGGTTCGATCATGGTGTTATCCGGGCGAGATCTATCTGGGCGAGACCTATCTGGGTAAGATCGCGGGGCGCTGCATCAGGATGAAAATAGGTTCTCAGACATGGGCTTCGAACATCGTGTCAGACTATTTGTCTGACTGCTTGTCTGATTACTTGTCTGACGATGGGCTCGACATCCTTGGCATCCACTTCGACCGCCACGCTCCGCTGGATCAAATCCAGGGTCAGGACCACCCGCAGCTCGTTCTTCCTGCGAACCAGGATGCCCTCCATCCCTTCCATGGAGCCGGTTCGGATGCGTACCCGCTCGCCCGCGACTAGATAAGGATAGGGTTCAAACTTATTCCGCTCGAGGACAGGCCGCAGCGATTCGATTTCGGCGTTGGAAAGGGCCGAGGAAATTTGCCCGCGTCCTACGATACCCAGAACGCCCGGCACGGCTAGCACTGGTACTCGCCATTGCGGTGAAATATGCGCGAAAACATAATTGGGGAACAGCGGCAGTTCCAAAGTGACTCGGCTGCGTTTCGTCCATTGGTGCGCTTTCTTGTACAGAGGCAGAAAACCTTCGATGCCGTGCTCCGCGAACTGCCTCGCCACGCTTTTCTCGTGGCGCGAGTTGGTGTAAATCGCAAACCACCTGGCATCGTTTCCCGCTGGATTAGGAAGAATGGCTGGAGCCGGGTTTTCAAGGGCTACTCCAAACTGGTGCATAGCTTCGCTATCCTTCTCTCGCCAAGGTCTTTTCCACAGATTCAATTAGCAGCGATTGTCAGCGACGGCAGCGCTTCGCCCCAAGGGCGTTGCGTGCAAATGCTCGCTTACAATGCAGGAGCATAGGTGCAGGGCGTTTGAGAATCAAGTTACCGTTTGGCTTAGTCCCTGCTTGCGATTCTGCGTGCTTCTTGTTCTCCTCACTTCACCGACACGACAGGCAGTTACCGACTGGAAATAAATTCGCGAAAGCGAGTACTTGCCTTCCAGATCAGCGGACCGGCACAAACGTATTAGTGTTCCGCTCGCACCGATGCGTCGCTGGATGTTGCGGGTTACTGACGCTGGATTGCTGTCGTTGGATAACTAAGGTCTGTAGCACGTCTCTACCCGCCACATGGCTTCGCGCCTCGGTTGGTGCGTAATAGATTGGAAACTAACGTCTGTATCTCCATCCAAGCTGACCTGCATCGATGCTAGAGCGAATAACTAATACCTTTAGGTACTTCTCATGCGAGGTGCGGAAGTTGATATTCAGACGGGTTCCGTTATGCGCGCTGTGCGAAAAATGCTTCTGCTTGGACTGCTGATTGTTATCCCCCAGGAGGGCTGGGCGCAAATCGTCGTCAGCCAAGAGCACCAGCAACTGGATCAGCAACGGGATGCGTCGAAGGCCGATGCCAGCCGGTTTTCCGAGATGGGCGCCGATCCGGAAAACAGGCTGTCCTTGCCTGCTCTCAAGCACATCGTGAACGATCAACGCCAGTTCTGGAGCAGTCCCAAAGAATTGCGCAAGCCCGCTGCCTGGAAGACGTTCCTGCCTTTTGTCGGGTTGACGGCGGCACTGATCGCAAGCGACCGGTGGACGTCAAAACAGGTTCCCCTCAGCCAGGTGCGGCGTAGCCAGGACATTTCGAACTACGCCGTGTTCTCACTGGTTGGAGCTGCCGCCGGTTCGTACGCAATGGGCCAGTTCACGGGCAACGATCGTCTGCGTGAAACCGGCTTTCTCAGCGGCGAGGCGGCGCTCAACAGCACTCTGATTGCGTATGCTTTTAAAGAAACAACCATGAGGCAACGCCCGGATGAGGGCAACGGGAATGGGTCCTTTTGGCAAGGGGGAAGTTCGTTTCCATCGGAGCACAGTGCGCTCGCCTGGTCGGTGGCCAGCATCGTCGCGCATGAATACCCGGGTCCCTTAACCAAAATTCTGGCGTACACCTTGGCTTCCACGGTGACCTTGACCAGGGTCACCGGCAAGCAACACTTCCCTTCCGATGTTTTTGTGGGTAGCGCGCTGGGCTGGTATTTGGCGCGGCAAATCTTCCGCGCCCACCACGATCCGGAACTGGGCGGCGCTTCATGGGACAGCCCACGAGAGGACCCAGAGGACTCCCTGCCCCGTCCTCGGCCTAGCCCGCCGGACAACGCCGGACAAACCAATCGCGATGCCGGTCGCCCCGCGTCCGCCTGCGAACTAGCCGTGATGGATTCCCCATACATCCCGGTCGACAGTTGGGTCTATCCGGCGGTGCTGCGGCTTTACTCGCTGGGCTTTGTGGATATGATCTACCTGGGCATGCGCCCGTGGACGCGCGCGAGCGTGGACCACATGCTTGAAGAAGCCGGCACGCGCATCGAGGATGCGGATATTGGGGCCGCTACCCATGAGGCACAAGGAATTTACGAGGCTTTGACTCATGAATTGCGTATCGATGCCGAGGGACCTTGCCTGCCGCATCACGGCAACGCACGCATGGAGTCGGTCTACTCCGTCGAGCGCGCCATCAGCGGAACACCGCTGATGGACAGCTATCATCTCGGCTCGACCATCATCAATGACTATGGCCGTCCCTACCAGGCCGGCTTCAATGACTACTCCGGCGTAAGCGGCTACGCGTCTGCCGGCCGTTTTCTCGTCTATGTGCGCGGTGAATTCCAGGGTGCGCCTTCAGGCCCCGGCTACTCCACCGCACTGTCCAACTACCTCACCCTCATGGACGGCGATACCAACTACCTCAACACCAACGTCCCCATCCCGTTAGACCGGCAAGCCACCATTCCCGCCGGACCCATCGCCGCAGTCACACCGGGGCGGCTGATTGAGGCCTATGCTTCCGTCCACGTCCTCAATCATGAGATTTCCTTCGGCAAGCAGGACGACTGGCTGGGACCCGGACTCGGCAGCGGCATGGCTTACTCCAACAACGCTGAAAATATCTACTCTTTTCGCATCAACCGGGTTGAGCCGCTCTACATTCCTTTTCTCTCCAGACTCATCGGCCCATTTCGTTACGATTTTCTGGTCGGTCCTCTCAAGGGCCACACCTATCCCATCGACCCGTGGGTCCATGTGGAGAAGATCAGCTTTCGGCCAACGGAAAATCTCGAATTCGGTTTCCAGCGCAGCGTAATCTGGGGAGGCCAAGACCACGAACCCATCAACCTCCACACGTTTCTGAGAAGTTTCTTCAGCTTCAGCGCTGCACCCACTCCGGCAGTCAAGGATAGCCCGGCGGATCCTGGCGCCCGCTTCGGCGCCTTCGACTTCTCCTACCGCCTTCCCTTCGTCCGCCACTGGCTCACCCTGTACACCGATTCTGAAGTACACGACGATATTTCCCCGGTCGATGCACCACGGCGAGCCGCTTACCGGCCCGGCCTCTATCTCTCCCATGTGCCCGGCATTCCCAAGCTGGATATACGCGTCGAGGTTGCCGACACTGACCCGTCCAGCTCGAACCTCGCCAGTCATTGGGGTCGGTTCATGTACTACGAAACCATCGAAAGGCAGGGATATACCAACAAGGGTCAGCTGTTTGGCGACTGGATCGGCCGCGAGGACAAGGGCGGACAGGGCTGGATCACCTACCACCTGAGTGGTGACGAATGGATTCAGGTAGGGGTGCGCAATCAGAAAGCCACCACCTACTTCATACCCGGGGGAACCACCCTGAACGACATCCACTTCCAGGTGGTCAAGCGGATTGGAAAGCATTTTGAGGTCAATGGCAACTTTGCCTACGAGCACTGGCAGGCGCCCATCTATCCTTCCGGCACGCCCACCTATCCTGCCAACCGGCAGACTGTAACCACCACCACCATTCAGCTCACCTGGTTCCCAAAAACCAAGATCAGCTTCTAGTTCACTCATGCATCCGCAGCGCAATACTTCCCACGTGGCTGCGTGCGAGGTAGACCTGCATCAACCCATACTCCCGCAAGTGATTGAGAAGATTGGTGGAGCTAGTCGGGCTCAAACTATCGATCGGTGTGCGGAAGCGCGTCTCGCTCTCGCGCAGCTCTTTCTCAGCGCGCTTGCGTTCTTCGAGACGGAGGAAAGAAGTAGTTAGTGGGTATCGTCATGGTCGCCAAGTGCAGCAATCCCTCATGTTCCGCACACTTTCGTTAATCTCAAAGGTCTGATGGTTGAGTCCACAAGCAGTCTCAAACGGCGTGGTGGTAACGGGATCCACGCTCGGGCAATGCACATGCATCACAGGCCGGTGTTTTCCATTTGAGCTAAAGCAGTTCAGTGGTTGGAGCCTCCCTCGGCGATTTGCAGATCGAGGGCCACGCGTTCGCCGTTGATTAGCACCGTTCCCGCGTCCAGGAGTTGCTGGCCAGTGCAATCGTACTTCTCGTAACAGCGCAGAGAGGAAAGTGGAAAGAAGAATTCCGCGGCTTCGGATGCGCTGACGGCTGGCTTGCCAGAGAGGTGGATGTTTGTGCTGAAGCCGATCCCGTCAAACTCCTTCTCATCTTTGAAATAACCCAGCAGCGGACGTATGAGGTGAGCAATGTGTTCATCGAACGCCGTGGCTGCCAGTTTGTACCGCGATCCCGCAGCAGACGCCGGTAGATTGGAATTTAGTGACAGCTCAAGATAGATTCCCTGCCGGAAGGCCACGAATTTCGGCGGCGCGTAGGCAACAAAGTGGGCTTGCGACTCCAGCTCTTTTACGATCTGATCGACTATGGGCTGGTTTGAGAGCTGCACTGCAGCTAACGCCTGCGTCGAAGTATCGCGCGGCGGGGGCGGTGGTGGTTCTTTCGGCTTCAACGGCGAAGGGGCCGCGGCGGCTTCAGTTCCCGTTTGCGCTGGGCCAGAGGGGGTGCCGGCGGAAGTATCATCCGGAAGATCGTTAGCAGCCGGTGGGAGCACCTTATCGTTGAGCCAGATTGAGATGGGTTGCGCGTTGAGAAATACCTCTCCCTGCAACAGTGCCGCCTGCTGTGCGGTCTCATCCTTGGATCCAACCAGCTTGAGAGCGCCGCTCCGCGGCAGAAACACCATCAGGTTTTCCGGGTGCTCCATGGAGACTCCCATCACCTTTCCCATGATGTGATGCGAAATCTCCACCGCGAACCCTTGCACATGCTGGTTGTTTTGAAAGCGCGGCACGGCGGCTTTCAGAATCGGCATCACCACATTGAGAAAAGTACTCCGCGCCCGCTGTCCGGGACTGATTCTTCTAGCGGAGTAAGCAGCATAGTAGTTACCCGTGATCGCGAGCACCGTCTGCCCCTTATAGCTGTCGAAGCGAATGGAGGACTGATCCGCGATCTGTTGCTGCGCCTGGTCCAGATCGAGTTTACGGCTGAGGTAAAAGGGATAGTCAAAATGGTTGGACAGAATGTCCTCGCCCACCCGGCTCAAGTCGTCCATGTATTGCTGCTGCAGGGTGCGCAACGCGGAGTCTTTGATTTCCACCGGCGATACAACTTGAGCAAGCGAGGCGCTGGTGACAAAAAGGACAAGGCTGAGCCAACCGGCCCTACCTTTGTGCATAGACCATTCCGGAAGCATGATAGGGAGGATCGGAGATCAGGCGGATGTAAGAAATCAGCGCCTCGATCTCTGTCTTGCTGAGAGTATAGCCGTACGGGGGCATCAACGCGGACTTGTTCAGTGCCGGTCCGCCGTGGCTGATGATGGCCGTCAGTTCGGCGTCGCTCATTTTATTCAGTGTGTCACCCTCGGTGAAGGGGTGCGGCTTGACCTCAAGATTGTCGTAATTGGAAACGCGCTCTGCCGTGGATTCCGGGTCGTGGCAGTGAGCACAATACTTGTTGTCGAGCTGGTATCCCACCTGCTGCTGATATCCCAGCGCAGTTTCTTCAATCTTCAGCTCGACTGATTTCTGAGCTTTTGTGAATGTGCGCGCGATAAGTTGATAGCGGCCAGCCATGCTACCCAAAGCGACGTTCGTGCTGAATTGTCCGCTGGAATCGGTCAGGGCGCTCGACGGGTCTAAGCCGACGCCCGCGGGGCCGCTGAGTTCGACCAGCGCTCCGGCGACGGCCGTCCCTTGATCGTCATTGACCTGCACGACCAGGGGCTCAGTGAGAACCATTCCGGTTGCGCCGATCTGCTTGCCTCCACTCGACTCAACCAATGCGGAGCCGAACCCTGTGGGCTTCAGGGCAGAGGCCATTCCCGGCTTGCGAGTGCACCCTGCACTTACGAGAGTCAGGAAGGCTACGAAGAGTGCCCGCCAGCGTCTGTTCATCATTATTTCTTCGCCTCCTGCTTGCTGGAGCCCTTCTGCGTCATCAGGAATGCGGTCAGCGCGCGGGCATCTTCGTCGTTCATGTTGCGGTTCGGTTCGATGGCGCCGGGGCGCATGGACTGGGGGTTCTTCAGCCAGTGGTAAATCCACGCCGCATTCAGGCGCGAGCCAACTTGCGTGAGCGTTGGTCCGATGTAGCCTTTGTCAACCTTGGTATCGACGATGTGGCAAGACTGGCAGGCATACTTGGAGTAGAAAAGCTGTTTCCCCTGCTCCACCTGAGCCGGCGGATAGCCGCTGGACGGCATCGAGTCGCGGTCGAATGCCGGAGTCTGATAAACGGTGATGATGTAGTCAGTCAGTTCCTTCGCGTCGTCATCGGAGAGGTTGAACCTCGGCATGCGTCGGATCAGCGCCGGGCGCAGCGTGCCAGGGTTTTTCAAGAATGCTTGGAGCCATGGCCGCTGCACCGCACTGCCCTCCCAGGTCAGATCGGGAGCCATGTCGCCGCCGCGACCGTTGATGGCATGGCAACTGAAGCAGGCCATGTCCGCCATGAGCTGTCCGGCCTTGCCCGCGGGCTGGTAATTCGAAGGCGGCTTCGCCGGCACGGTCAATGCCAGGGGCAAGTCATGGGCCCGATCCGTGAGCGAGAGCAGTGCGGTCGTCAAAGCGTCAATCTGCGCGGGTGCCAGGCTGAACTGCGGCATCTTCAATGCCGCACCAAACGAACGCGGTTGCCGGATTTTGGCCGCAATGTAATCCGGTATAGCGTGCGTCATCCCGGGCAGAAAAATAATCTGCGTCAGCGGCTTGCTTCCGATGCGGGTCAATTCTGGAGCGAAGTTGTCCGGCTTCTTGATGCCGTTGATCTCGTGGCACGAGGCGCAGCCGTACTCGGTGACCAGAAGCTTGCCGTGCGCAATCTGTTCCGTTGTGGCGGCGTCGAGATGCACATTGGCCAGCAAATCGGAATCCGTCTTGTTTCCAAGGAATGCGGTAAGCAGGGAAACTTGAGGGTCGGTGAGACGGTAATGCGGCATGGCCGTACCCGGATCGTAGACACGCGGATTGCGCAACCAAGCTCGCAACCATTCCGGCTTCACTTTATTGCCGACCCTGGTCAGTTCCGGTCCGACATCACCGCCAACCACATTCCCAGCGGCGTTCTGCACGGCATGGCAGGAGGCGCAGAATGACTCTCCGTACAAGCTGGCGCCAGCGGCCGGATCAGGCGTTTTCTGATTTTTGTCATTGTCATTGATAGCTGGCGCTGTGTCTCCTGCGAGTGGCGTGCTGTTGGCGATCAGGAAGGCCGAAACATCGCGCGCGTCCGGATCGCTGAATTTGAAATTCGGCATGGTCGCGGTGACAGCATAGGCCTGAGGATCCTTCAGCCAGGCATAAATCCATTCTCGTGTGGTTTTGTCAGCAACGTGTTCCAGCGAAGGCGGATCATCGGTCGGCTGGATGGCGCTGCCGTCGGGCAGTTTGATGGTGTGACAATGCACGCAGCCATATCGCCCCAGCAGATTGCGTCCCAAGTTCAGTTGCGGTGTACCGGTTAGAGGAGCGCGATGGCATTGCCCGCAGGAAGATTGGACGTACCGCGCCGGCAAGATCGGCTGCTCCCACGCCAGCGTGCTGCTGTGGGCTTCCTCGACGGTGGTCGCAGGGCCTTGCCCACGGTGACACATGACGCAGCCGAATTGGTCGAGCGTGTGCGGAATAACCGGATGCTGGCGAAACGGCTGGGTACTGACATCGGCAAGACTCGCTTCTTTCAGTCCGACGTGGCAAGTGGTGCAGCGATCGACGACTCCGAGTTGCGGCAGCCAGATCTGCTGGATTCCGTCGTGGTCGTGGAAGTGGCGCTGCAGTGTGACCGCATCTCCCCGGCTCGCAATCAGCGATAGATACTGTTTCTGGTAGTGGCGCCATTCGCTGAAGTGGTTTTTAGCGGGAGCTATGGCGAGAAAAATCAACAACAGCAGGCTGACCACGCCAAAAGCGCGAACCGGATGGCCGAATAATTTCTGCCACAGGGAAGACAACGCGCTCTTCATTGATTGCAATAATGATGATCGCATCAACTCCCCCAGGGCAACACCCAGGACCAACCTGGGCCGCGAAAGAAAGTACCTACCGCCGTGAGCACGGTGAGTTCGAACAGAAACCAGGTCATGATCCAGAAGGAAAGCGGCTTCGCAGCCAGACCACGGCGGAAGGCCGAAGTCGACTGCGGAGAACTTTGCGCCGCCAGCACCATGAACCCGGCAACGATCAGGGTCGGCACCAGCGCCACGTATACATCAAACGCCAACAAGAACACCGAGAGTGCAGCCGTGGCCAGGTAGAAAATAAAGACGCGGCGCTTGCGGTCCTTCAGGAACAAACCCTCGGCCTCGATGTTGATGTTGAAATACGGAATCACAATCAGCGCGATTACGACCAAAGTCGGAACCAGCACACCCGCGACCACCGGCGGAAAGTAGTGCAACATTTCCTGCAATCCCAGGAAGTACCAGGGCGCCTTGGCGGGGTTGGGCGTGTGCGAGGGATCGGCAATGCCCTCAAGGGGTGCGTTGAACAGAAGAGCCACGCCCACTAACGTGATCGTCAGCACCTCGATGGCGACGATGGCGCGAAAGAGGACTTCCGGATACGTCTGCACCTGATCTTCGTCGGTAACCTTGACCTGCGCCGAGGTTCGCCGGGTGACAAAGACAACCCGCGTCGGCGACTTGCGAGCATTCGAGTCCATGCCGGCGATGAAATCTTTTGGATCGGCCATTGTTATTGCACTCCCTTCGCGGCGGCGGGAACCGGTTCCGCCGCGACTGTTCCCGGCTCACTTTGGTGGGCGTAGAGGCCCCCATCTTTGCGAATGCGCCAGAAGTGTACCCCGACAAAAAGAATTGCAACCAGGGGCAGAATCATGCAGTGCAGGACGTAAAAGCGCAATAGGGCATTGGCGTTCACCACATTGCCGCCGAGCATCAGGAAGTGAACCTTATTCCCCATTACCGGCACAGCGGATGCGATGTTAGAACCCACCGTGATCGCCCAAAAGGCCAACTGGTCCCAAGGCAGTAAGTAGCCCGTATAACTGAGCAGCAGCGTAATCAGCAGCAGGATAACTCCAATGACCCAATTGAATTCGCGCGGTGGACGGTAGGCGCCGCGGTAAAACACCTTGAACATGTGCGCGAATACCAGGAAGACCATGGCATGCGCGGACCAGCGATGCAGGTTGCGCAGAAATAAACCGGAAGAGACTACGAACTGCAGATCCTTAGTGTCCGCGTAGGCCTGCGGCACCGAGGGATGGTAATAGAACATCAGAGGAATGCCAGTGGCTACTAATATGAGAAACGTTCCGAAGGTCAGGGTGCCCAGATACCAGGTCGTGCTGAAGCTGAGCATGCGGGTCCGCACCTTGGTGGAGAAAAGGTGCAGGAAAACGTTCTGCTGCACCGCAAGCGCCCGGTGCAGAGTGCTAGATCCGGTTCCGCTGCGGAACACCGAACGCCAAACCCGCGTGCCGCGTAACTCCTCGAAGTAGTTCGTGATTGTTTTCGCCACGCTCACACCCTCAAGAACTTCATGGGATCAATTTGCTTGGAACGGTCCACCATCAGATCTCCCTCATCGCTAAGTGAAGTCTGCAGCCAGGGCAGCGGCCTGGGGGCGGGGCCGGCAATCTTGACCCCGTCGCGATTGAACTTGCTGCCGTGGCAAGGGCAAGCGATGATGTCCAACTCAGGTTTCCATGCGGTCAGGCAGCCGAGGTGAGTACAGACGGCACTCAGCGCATAAAAACCTTTTTGGTCATGGATAAGATAAATTCCTGTGTTCGCGTCCAGCGTCACGGAATCGACCGCATAATTTTCCGGCTTGCCGGCGTTGACGATGGGAGACGGCTCGTACAAAACATTCGGTGAAAGAAACTGGTATGAAAATGCCGCCGTGCCGGCAGCGGCGATACCGAGCGATCCCAAACCCAGCTTCACGAAAAAGGCGCGGCGGTTGACGTCGTTGCCTGGTTCCGCTGGCGTGATTTTTTTCTCTTCGGACATTATTTACCTCGAACGGTTATTTCGGTCCTCCAGCCGTGACTGGCGACTTGGGTCGGAGCGGTCCATCGATGGATTCGACCGAAATCAATCCGGTTCGCTCGGCGGAAACCAGGTTGTATGACTCCATCGTGATGGTGCCGACGGGACAGCGCGCGGCGCAGAGCCCGCAGCGAATGCAGCGAGTCTCGTCTTTTAGCATGGCGGAGCCGGTCACGATGCCGAGTTCGTCGGCCGCCACTTCGTCGAGCTCCACGCCAAACAATTCCTGATGCTCCCGGATCTGCTGCACGGTTTCGGGCTCGAACTGGATGCGATCCAGGGAGACAAGCTGCAGGCAGTTTTCCGGGCACACATCCACGCAACCGGCGCACAAGATGCACATGCTCCCGTCTTCGGGAACACCCTCAAAGACCGTGTTCACCCAACAATGCAGGCAGCGCTGGGCTTCTTCCATCGCGGACCGAGCGTCGTAGCCGACCTCGACTTCCGTCACTCCGGTACGGCGCTCCAGCGGCAGCATGGGTATGGGCGGGCGAACCAGATCCAACAACTCCAGCGGCATGCTGTGACGCTTGAAGACCTCGACCTCGACGATAGGCTCTGGATGTTTCTGGCCACGCAGAAATTCATCGATGCCGACTGCGGCGCGCTTGCCATCGGCCACGCTATCGATGATCAGACGCGGACCGAAAACGCAGTCGCCACCAGCAAAGATCCCGTCCGCAGAGGTCATCAGCGTTTGCGGGTTCACCGCGATCAGCCTACGGGGAGACAGTTCCACGCCGTCTTCGGGTTTGAGAAAGTCCAGATTCGGCGCCTGGCCGACGGCCATGATGATGGTGTCACACTGCAGTTGTGTTTCACTGCCCTCGTAGAACGCAGGATTGAAGCGCTTGTTCTGATCGAAAACCCATTTCGTCTTCAGCGTCTCGAGCGCCACAACTTTGCCGTCTTTGCCGATCATGCGCTTGGGTCCCAGGCCGGGATGCATGACGATGCCTTCCGTTTCAGCCTCTTCGATCTCCTCCAGAGCCGCCGGCATTTCTTCCCGTTTTTCCAGGCAGACGAGATGCACTTCCTGCGCTCCCAAACGCAGAGCGGAGAGTGACACGTCCACCATTTCTTTCGTGGCCACGGCACTTACACTCTCCAGCGAAGGCTCGAGATCTTCGACTCCGGCGACATGCTGCCGCACCACTTCGCGAGCCGCCGAACGCGCCACGTCCATGGCGACGTTGCCGCCGCCGATCACAATCACCTTCTTGCCGATGGTGAACTTATAGCCGAGATTCACGTTGAGCAGGAAATCGATGCCCTTGTAAACGCCGTCCAGGTCAACCCCCGGAATGGTGAGATCGCGGCTGCGATGCGCGCCCACGGCGATCAGCACGGCATCGAAGCCCTGATGGCGCAGGTCGGAAACCGTGAAGTCGCGCCCCGCCGCTTGATTTAACCTTAGCGTGATGTCGCCGGTCGCGAGAATTTCTCGCACTTGCGCTTCCACGACGTCGCGGGGCAAGCGGTATTCAGGAATGCCGAGATAAAGCATTCCACCTGCAACGGGGGCGGCTTCAAAAATCGTAACCGAGTAGCCCATGAGAGCCAGGTCATGCGCCGCGGATAGTCCCACCGGGCCGCCGCCGACCACGGCGACTTTGAACGGCAGCTTGTTCTGACCCCGCCCCGAATTGATGTCGACAGGACGCTTGGATTCAGGACCGTGCCGCTCCGTCAGAAAGCGTTTGAGAGCCCGGATTGCAATGGGACGATCGATATCTCCACGGCGACAGGCAGTTTCACAAGGATGCGCACAGACCCGGCCGCAGATGCTCGCCAGCGGGTTGGGATCGCGGGCAAACTTGTAAGCTTCCTCAAATCGCCCTTCTGCAATAAGCGCGACGTAACGGCCGGCGTTGGTGTGCGCCGGGCAAGCCATCATGCAGGGAAAGTTGGTGTTCAACCAATCCCTGTCCACTTTCTTTTCTTTGAACCGTTTCAGCACGATGGCGGTTTCCCTGTTTCGTTTTCTGAGTGGCACGCGTCGCGTTAAAAAAAGGAGGGAGCCGACGCGACCGCTCAGCCCCCTGTTTCTTAAGTTGGCTTCTCTATTTGCTCAGTGTGAAGTCCGCTTTGCTGTCGCCAGCCACAGCGACCGGCTTGGACTGATTCTTGGCACCTTCATGCCACGCGGTGACGGTGTAGCTGCCGTCGGGGACATTCTCGATCTTGTATTCGCCCGACTTATCGCTCACCGCGAAATATGGAGTTGGCGACACTACAACATAGCCGGACATCTCCGGATGCACATTGCACAGCAGCGGCACTGCGCCAGGATTGTCAAACTTGAAGGGACGCTTTTCGCCCTTCGGCCAAGTGCCCAGGTTGTGGGTGAGTTTCTTGTTGCCGCCGACGGAGGGCCAGAACACGTTGTGGGCAACACTGTCGCTGTTCAGGAATTGCACGGTCGTGCCTGCCTGCACCGCTGTGATATGCGGCTGAAACATCAAGCCCTTCTGGTCGATCACGGGCTGCTGGGTGGGAGCGGGGTAGGTCTTGCCTGCAGGCGCTTCCACATAAACAACCGACTCACCGGCAACGCCTGAAACTTTTCCGCTGATCGTGCCTGCCTGTGAAGTCACAAATGCGGTCATCAACATTACTGCCAAGACAAGACTGCGTTTCATTGTTCTTCTCCTCAGTTTCAGAAAATAGCTGTGGGAGGCGTCCCTCCCCAGATCAGTAGACGAATTCTAACGCTCCGGTGGCAACGTTTGTGCGGAACGGTTCCACCGCCTGCCCACTCGAGTTGTAGTTGAGGGCCTGCTGCGGCCGGTACTGGTACTCAAACGACGCCTTGATATTGGGGTGAATCAAAAACTGAACGCCGGGTGTGAACCGGTCGCGCGTGCTCCCCGCTGGCGAAAAATAATTCCCCGAGGCAGCTCCGTTCAGGAAATCCGCCGTGGACTGGACGCGGTCCCAGCGCATGATCGTCATCACCCAGGGCAGCACGAGGTAGTCGGCCTCGAGGAAGCCACCGTTGAACGTAGCGGCCGCCCCAGGAAGAAAGCCCGTGAAGCCGGAGTTCAACAGCAGATCATTATCGTGTCCATACATGTAGAGGCCGAACAGGTTGAAGGTGCGATAGTTGAAGCTGAAGTCGCCGCCGACGCGGTAAAAAGGTTCCCGCGCAGAGATCACAGTCGCCGCGCCTCCGCTGGTCAACCCGCTGAAGCGCTGGTCGGAGCGGCCCTCGTAATAGAAAGTGCCCAGGCTCAGGTAGGTATGGTCGCGCGGTCCAGTGGCGCCCGCCGCCTGAATATCGTGGCGGCTCGCCGGGTCCTTCTCCAGGTTGAAGCGGTAGGACAAATTGACGTAAATGTCCTTGTAGTTCGTATCGGAGAAAAACCCGACCCCACCGGATGTTCCTCCCGTGGGCGACGGGACGTTCGGCGCGCTAGCCGTTTGTCCGCTCGTGTTCTGGTCCACGAAAGCCACCGAATAGTGGTAGCCGCCATACTGATGGCCTCCGCTGAGTTCAATCCCGTGCGCCGCATCGGCCAACTGGATAACGTTGTTCACATTCTGATTCGGCGCGCCGAAGTTTGCCTGGGTGTAGATATCGTAGGGGCTGATATTGATCGACCGCGCCTGCGTAAACGGCAAGTCCAGTTCGAACTGGCCCACCCTTAGCGTGAACGAGTCGGTCGGCAACTTGAAGAAGCGCCCCAGGTTGACGAAGCGCAGATAACCGTCGCCGAGTTCGCCATTGGCATTCAGCCCGGCGACACTCAGATCGTCATCCACCCAGAAGGCGATGTCGCTGCCAAAGTTCCCCGCCATGAAGATGCTGAAGAACCCCGGTTCGAAGTCCGTATTCGGAATGAGCGGCGACTGGAGCGACCCGAGGCTGCCTTGAGGCGTCGCGTTGTACTTGTTGGCGCTGCTGCCGGTGTATTGGAAAAACTGGTTGAACCGCAGGCCAATCTGCGGTATTCCCGGGATCGTCCCCGGAAAGATAACATGAGGCCACATGTCCTTCTGCGC
The DNA here is from genome assembly GCA_049592035.1 of Terriglobales bacterium. Taxonomy (GTDB): domain Bacteria; phylum Acidobacteriota; class Terriglobia; order Terriglobales; family Acidobacteriaceae; genus Acidiflorens. Next base: position 4,733 of record JBAWFQ010000199.1, on the reverse strand, counting down.
CGGCGCTCCCAGCATTACGGGGGGAACCTTAATAAAGGTCTCGTCATCTTTGGGAAACTTGAAGCCGGCATCTTTGAAGGCCTTGCCAAAATCGTTGAGCTTGGGAAAGTCAATATGGCAGGTGGTGCACGAAGTGCCGTACTGGCGTGAGAAAGCCGGGATAGCGTAACTGCTTCCCGTCAGCAGCATGACCGTGACAACGAAAGCACAGAACAAGGACAGCCGACGCCGTGTGTTCATTTGATCGCCTCCTTGGCGGCCGAAGATGTGGTCATTCACTCGATTGGTTGGCGCGCGAATCCGCGAATTGTAGGGCGCAGCTTTGGAGGTCCGCAGCGGCGGGCGTCACAAGCGTGCGTGATCACGATCACACGTTCGGAAATGGCGAACGCACTCCTCCGATGGCGTCGTCAAGACTGACCGATGCGCAGCCACGGGGAGGGATAGGAAGGCACATTCTGCCCAGGAAGCGGATACGGAGGGGGAAGGCGCGGCGATGGACGCCGGTGGAAGTCAGGGAACTGGGAAGAGTTGACCGTCTGCGTTGACGCTTAGGTCTCGTGCCTGCCACAGCGTCGGAAAGCGGGCGTTCACGCCAACAACAGGTTGGTCTGAGTTTACGAATACTGGGCGACCCAGGCTGCGGGAGTAAGGTCTGGTACGCGCTGGATCGGGAGATCTGCGAGTCCGGGAAGGATCGCAGCCAGATAGTTGCGCACGGAGAGCTTCAGCCGATGGCAGCTTTCCACGACCGAGAGAATCGCCGCGACTTTGGGACCCGCCTGTGGGCTGCCGATGTGTATCCAGCTCTTTCGATTATGTACACGTGCACATAATCGAAATTATGCGCAGTCCGCGATTATGGATAGGCCGCGGGCCGCATGATGCGAACCAACCGGCTGGGGGCATTCGCGAACTGCACATAATAGTTAGAGTCCCTGCAAGAAACGAAGCATGCGATCAGGTGCCTGATACCGGACCTGCTTCGTGACCGGCGGTTGGACTGCCTTCAGCGCCGCTTCCTTCATTTTAAGGTCGGCTTCTATATAGAGGTGGGTCGTGGCTGGGCTTTCATGACCAAGCCAGAGAGCAACGACCGTGATATCAACGCCGGATTGCAGCAAGTGCATAGCGGTCGTATGCCGGAAGGTATGTGGCGAGACACGTTTGCGGGCAAGGCTTGCGCACTTGCCTCTAGCGGTTTGCACAGCCCGTCGCAGACGGTCGGCGACCGCCGACCGCGTTAGCGGGCCGCCCGATGACGCGGGAAACAACGGTTTATCCGGTGCCCGTTCGATCTGCGCGAGCCAGCGACGAAGCCGAAGAGCAGTTGCAGGCCAGATCGGCACGGCGCGGTCCTTGCGGCCTTTGCCGTGGAGCCGAATGCTGGGACTAGCATCCAGTGCGAGATCGGCAATCTTTATGTTGATGGCCTCAGACACGCGAGCGCCTGTGTTATAGAGTGTGGCCAAGAAAGCCTGATCGCGTTGTCCGGACCGTGTGGACGGATCGGGTGCGATGATTAGCGCTTGCACCTCTTCGCGCGACAGGAAACCAACCAACGGCCGGCTGTGACGTTTCATCGGGATAGCGAGCACGCGCTGGATGGTGGCCAGCGATTGCGGGTCCTTCAGAACCGCAAAACGCAAGAAGGACCGTATCGCCGCCAATCTGGCATTCCGACTGCGGATGGAGTTTTTCCGGACTTTCTCGAGATGATCCAAAAACGCCAGTACCAGAGAAGCATCGAGATCGGCGAGGACCAAACGGTCTGTAGGCTTGTCTTGGTGTTCTCGGGCAAACTCGAACAGTAGCCGGAAACAATCGCGATAAGCCGCTACGGTTTGTGGACTGGAGTTCCTCTGGCGCATCAGACGCTCGAGAAAGAACTCCTGTATCAGACTTGAAAAATGGGTTTGGGGAGTGCTCTTCATCGGCATTCTCCCGAGGAGAAACGGGAGAAACGCTCACAGGCGATCCCCATCAGTTCCGGGATGGCGGTAACGTACCAATACGTGTCAGAAACCTTCGCGTGTCCGACATAAGTCGCGATGGCATCGGCCACATGATCGAGTTGATTCTGTCGCTGGCCGCGCAGCAATGCCCGACAGATGAACGTATGCCGCAGATCATGGATTCTTGGTTGCGGATGCCCGCCACGCGCAACCCAGCCTAACCGTCGACGCAAAACATCGAAGGTGTGGTGAACCGTTCTCGAGGGAACAGACCGGCCGCCGAGGGTAAGGAAAAATGCTTTAACGCTGGGTTGCCGAGATATTGCGGCGCAGGCTTTCACGTATCGTGACAAAGCCCCGGTTGTGCTGGAATGAAGGGGTACTAACCGCGATTTCTTGAACTTAGTCTCGCGTACCGTGAGGGTTGACTGTTTCAAGTTAACATCGGTTTGCTCCAGGTGAAGTGCTTCCGAGAGGCGCATCCCTGTTGCCGCCAGTATGCCGAACAGCGTCACATACGTCAGTGGGCGCGGTCCATCGGGCTTGAGCCCGTGAGCAGCAGCAAGCAGTTCGGAAATTTCCGCTTCTGTGTAGATGTGCGGTGAGATCCGGCGATGAGCGGGGCCGCAAAGCCCCAATGGAAGGACTGGACCGGTAGGATCGAACTGCCGGGAGTACTTGAGAAATGGACGTAGCACTTCAACTCGGCGGGCTGCTGTGACCGGCCCGGGCTTTTTTGCACCTTGCACCCATTGGAGCAGCAAGTCGATCGTTAGCGGACCAGTATGGAGACCGGTCTCCTCTGCAAATCGCGCGAAAGCGTGAAGCTGATATCCTTCGCCCCGCAAATCGAAGCCCATGGCGCGGCGAAATGCCAGATACTGTTCGACCTGCTCCGACATCCTGGGCCGCCTCATGCAGCACCTCCCGGCCAAGGTTGCGCAATCGTTGCCAAGCGCGGCACATCGACCTTGGCATAGATTGCCGTCGTATCCAGGCTTCTATGCCGCAGTATGTCGGCGATCTGTTTCAGGCTGGCACCACGATGCAGCATCCGTGTGGCCGCGGTATGACGCAATCGGTGTGGACTGTGTAGACGGTGCGCGAGGCCACTACGCACTGCCGCTTGTCGAACGACAGAACGGATAACACTGGCGTTCACCGGCAAGTGCAGTGGTGCTCGGTGACGAACAAAAACCGCGCGGCTTTCGGTGGCAGGTCGCGCTTTGTGCAGATACTCAGCGATAGCCCGTCCGGTAGCGGAAGGCAGGGGCAACACATCAGACCTTTGAGACTTTCCCGTGCGGACCGTCAGGATGCCGTTCTTCCAGTCGATGTCGTCCAGACCTAATGCCGCAACCTCGCAAGCACGGAGTCCCAGATCGACCAAGCAGCGAACGATCGCGTAATCTCGCTGCCGTTGAGGCAGCTTTCGGTCAAACCCGGCCATGAGCGACGCAAGTTCGTCGGCCTCCAAGTACTGTGGCAAAGTCGCCAGACGCCAGCATGCGGCGGACGGAACCGCTGCCAGCAGAGAGTCCACTCGATCCGCATGTCGCAAACTACGGAACCGTAGATAACTGCGCACTGCGGAAGCAACCACTTGAGCTGTGCCCGGTCGGTAGCCTTGGCACCGTAAAGTGAAGAAATCCTGGATTCGTTTCGGTGATAGTCGCAAAACGTTGATGTTTCCCTTGGGAAACTGATGAACCAGGAAACGTCCAATCCACTGCCGCCGCGAGATGAGCGTTGCAGGCGCGAGTCCACAGATATCGCTCGCATAATCGCAGTAAGCTCGCAGTTCCGTGTCGACATGCGCGGGAAACGTGACCTCGGAAGCCAGTCTCGTTTCGCCAAGAATCGTCAATAGATGGTTCAGAGCCGAACGGATCGTCACTATTCCACGCTGGACGCGGCCACGGCACTTGCAATCCGCTAGGTGCCCGTTAAGGAAACGCCGGACTGCGGCTTTGCTTATTTCCAGGCGATCAGCAACGGCCCAAGAAAGAAAGTGCTTTAAAGCACCTCGGTAACCCCAGATAGCCGATGGACGGTAGCCGGCGGGCTTCCAGTGTCGTCACATAAAGACGAATCAAGCTTCGGACATCAACAGCATTCGGTGTAGCCGTTGACCTAGAACTGTGCATGATCTCTCCTCAGGACAGTAGTCCTTCGGGGAGATTGTCCGATTATGTGCAGCTCTCCGGAAACCAGAGTGAGAACGAAACCCGTCCCTCGGGGCTTCAGGGCATCGTCCCCTCTACCCGCTGTACATAATCACGGACTGAGCATAATTCCGGCCCAGAGCCACGGGACTTTGAGGCCCCAGCCGTCCAGCGTCGCTCGGCTGATTTCCAAGCCAATATCTCTTTCCAGAATCATGCTCTGCCGATGCAGCGGAGTGTGATTGCAATACTCACCGAACGTAGCCGTCGATCCATTTTGGGCATCGGCAGCGCCGGTACTGGATCTCCTCCTTATGAACGCAATCGGGGAGTGTGGCGTGAATAAACGAAAAGCATGGATGCCGATTCCCTCTTGGGGTGATCGACATCGTTGTACCCACATGGGTACGATTTGGGTACATTTTCTTGTGTACCTATCACGAACTAGCATTTTTATTGGGAAATATTTGGTGGAGCTAGTCGGGATCGAACCGACGACCTCATCGTTGCGAACGATGCGCTCTCCCAGCTGAGCTATAGCCCCATATGGCGGCGAGTTTACTTGTTGATTTTAACAGCCGTCGCTCGATTTCGCCTATGCACACGTGATTTT
>JBAWFQ010000198.1:0-11659 GCA_049592035.1 Terriglobales bacterium | reverse complement strand
AACGACTAGCGACCAGCAACTAACGACTGCCGTCGTCGTCCGTCCAAACAATGACTAACGCGGCACCGCCAGTTCCATATCTCGATTCGAGGTTCTAATGCGCAATTTTTTGAAGCTGTTGATCGTTTCCGTGATCCTTGTGCCTGTCTTGTTCTCTCAGGAAAAGCCCGCCGATGTGCGCTTCTCGGTCGACATGCTCGATAAGAGCATCGATCCCTGTAATAACTTCTACGCTTACGCGTGCAGCAAGTGGATGGCGCAGAACCCGATTCCAGCCGACCGCTCCGGCTGGGGCCGATTCCACGAATTGCAGCAGCGCGGCGAATACGTGGTGCGTGACATTCTCGAAAAGGCGTCCGCCGACAAGCCCGGCCGCAGCGTCAACGAGCAGAAGATTGGCGACTACTACGCCACCTGCATGGACGAGAGCGCGATCGAAAAAGCTGGAACCAAGCCGCTCGATCGCGACTTTCATAGCATTGCGGCGATCTCGTCCAAGGCCGACCTTCCGCAAGAAATTCTGCGCTTGCATCGCGAAGGCGTCGATGCGCTGTTCGGCTTCGATTCCGGTTCCGATTTCAAGAATGCCAGCCAGATCATTGCCCAGCTCGATCAGGGTGGACTGGGCATGCCCGACCGCGATTACTATTTCAAGGACGATCCAAAGTCGGTCGAGCTGCGCAAACAATACGTCGCGCATGTGGCGAAAATGTTCACGCTGCTAGGCGACGATGAAAGCAAAGCCGCGGCGGAAGCGAAAGTCGTCATGGAGATTGAAACCGGCCTGGCCAAGGGCGCTCTCGACCAGACCAGCCGCCGCGATCCGCAGAAGATCTATCACAAGATGACCGATACGGAACTCGCCGCTCTGAACTCCACATTCAACTGGAGCCTATATTTCCAGGGCGTGGGCGCGCCCCATTTCGATTCCCTCAACGTGATCGAGCCGGATTTCATCAAGAACATGCAAGAAGTGATCCGCGCACACTCGCTCGACGATTGGAAGATATATTTGCGCTGGCACACGGTGCATTCGAATGCGGCCGTGCTGCCGGCAGCGTTCGTGAACGAAAACTTCGATTTCTTCGGCAAGACCCTGACTGGCGCCAAGGAGTTGCGTCCGCGCTGGAAGCGCTGCGTCGAGTATGCCAACGGTGATCTCGGTGAGGTGGTTGGACAGATTTACGTGCAGCAGACTTTCGGCGCTGAAGGCAAGGAGCGCACGCTGGCCATGGTCGGAGCTCTGGAAAAGGCGCTGGGCCAAGACATCAAGAGCGTGCCCTGGATGGGCGCGGAAACTAAGGCTCAGGCACTCGTCAAATTACAGGCGATTACTAACCGCATCGGCTATCCCGATAAGTGGCGCGACTACTCGTCACTGCAGATCGTGCGTGGCGACGCTTTGGGCAACTCGCAACGCGCCAATCAAAACGACCTGCAGTACCGGTTAAACAAGATTGGCAAGGCGCTCGATAAGAGGGAATGGCCATATCCGCCGATGACGATCAATGCAACCTACGACCCGACCCAGAACAACATTACGTTCCCCGCCGGAATTCTGCAGCCCCCGTTTTTTGACAACCGTGCCGACGACGCCATGAATTTTGGGGCGATCGGCGCCGTGATCGGTCACGAACTCACGCACGGCTTCGACGACGAGGGCAGCCAGTTCGACGGGGAGGGCAATCTCCGCGACTGGTGGACCGCGAATGATAAGAAGCAATTCGAAGAACGCACCGGCTGCATTCGGGATCAGTACGCGAATTTTGTTGCGGTCGACGACCTGAAGCTGAACGGCAAACTCACGTTGGGTGAAAACACAGCCGACAATGGCGGCATGCGCATCGCCTATATGGCCCTCTTAAACACGTTTGCCGGGAAAGAGCCGGCGCCGATTGACGGCCTTTCCGCCGAGCAGCGCTTTTTTCTGGGATGGGCCAACGTGTGGTGCGAGAGCCGCACCGATGCCATGGCGCGAATGTTAGTGACTGTCGATCCGCATTCGCCAGCGCGGTACCGCGTGAACGGAACCGTCTCCAATATGCCCGAATTCCGCGAAGCGTATCATTGCCCGGCGAAGGCGCCAATGGTGAATCAGAACGCGTGTCGAGTGTGGTAGAAAGTCGCTTCGAGCCGCGAGCTGCGAGCAAACTGACCCGTGCTTGCTCGTAGCTTGTGGCTCGTAGCTTCTTACCTCACTGCCACTTCCGCCTGCTCGTGCGCGTGATAACTTGACCGCACCAGCGGACCCGACTCCACGTGCTTGAACCCAAACTTCAGCGCTTCTTCTTTCAGCGAGACAAACTCGGCAGGCGTGTAGTAGCGCGTCATCGGCAGATGATCTTTTGACGGACGCAGATACTGCCCAATCGTCAGAATATCCACGCCGCGCTGGCCCAGGTCGCGGAAGACTGCAATCAGTTCCCCGGTCTCCTCGCCGATGCCAACCATTACTCCGCTCTTGGTCACCGTCGCCGGGTCCCACTGTTTGGCATTGGCCAGCAAATCGAGAGTGCGTTGGTAGCGCGCCCCCGAGCGCACCGCGCGGTAGAGCCGCGGAACCGTCTCAGTATTGTGATTGAGCACGTTGGGCTTCGCTTCCAGCACGATGCGCAGCGGTTCTTCAAGGCCCTGGAAGTCGGGAATCAGCACTTCGACGCGGCATTCCGGCACGAGCGCGCGAATCTGCCGGATGGTTTCCGCAAAAATCCTGGCGCCGCCTACGTTATCGTCGTCGCGGTTCACGCTGGTCACGACCGCATGGCGCAGGCCAAGCGTCGCGACCGCCTCCGCCACGCGCCGCGGCTCGTCCCAGTCAATCGGCTCCGGACGCCCCTTGGGCACCGCGCAGAAGCCGCAACGCCGGGTGCAGATATCGCCGAGCAGCATGAACGTCGCAGTGTGATGGTGCCAGCATTCTCCAATATTCGGACACTGCGCCGACTCGCACACCGTATGCAGTCCCAGCCCGCGCGCCAGCTTCTTCAGGTTATGAAAGTTATCACCCACCGGAGCCTTGGCCTTAAGCCACGAAGGTTTCGGGGTGACAACCCTGGGGCCGAGGTCAATCTGGATGAGTTGGGTGGATGCCGACATGACGCAGCTTGATTTTATCAGTTCCGCAGTGGTCCGAAAGAAGCAGTCCGAAAAACGGACCGGCGCGACGAAGCCACCGGTCCGCGATTTGCGCAGCCCTTACCGTCACTGATGGAGATCAATGAGCGCCGGGTTCGTGGCGTCCGACGGCAGGACGACCGCTTGCGTGGGAGAGATTATGTAGAGGATCGCCCCACCGCCGCTACTAGTGATGACCGTTCGTCCCGAGGACGAAACCACATAAGTCCCCGAGATGGTGCCGCCCGTCTGCGGTCCCCCGCTGCCGTTCGTGTCCGATATTCCGTTGAGACTGCCGCTGGGAGACGAGCCATTGGCGTTTACGAATTCAACTTGCTCGTTGACGTTGTCGTCGATCGGTTGCTGACTCCCACCGTAGTAATTTCCGACCAACGAGGCGTTGTCGAAGTTACTCCCCGTCTGCGGTGTCAGCGTACCAAAAGACACGGTGCTGTCGGTCCCAACCAGAAAAGCCTGGTTCGGGCCAACCAGGTAGAAGACCGGCGGGTTGTTGCCAGCTGCGGTCAGGGTTACGCGTCCGCTGGAGTCCACGCTGTAGTTCCCCGAGGGCGTTAGCGTGCTCATCGTGCCGCCATCGTTCTGGTCCAGAGTTGCGGAGAAAGCTGGAGGCGAAGTCACCGTGAGAATTCCAGCCTGCGCTTCAGGCGTGGCCGGCACCTTTTCATTATCGAGAGCTTGAGTCTCGATCACGCTGAGTCCTTCGAGCGACTTGTAGCTCAGGTTGCTGCTTTGCTGCAGTATCTGGCCAACCTCTATCTCCGGTGGCAACGACGGGTCTATTTCCATCCTCAGCATCTCGGAAGCGCTGACTATGTAATAGACGAAGCTTTTTGGGTGGGATCCAGCGCTGCTGACGTAGGTGATGGCTGCCGTGCCGCGACCATTCGACGCCACCGTGAAATCGCTGGAACTGAAAGTTCCAAAGTAGGGGCCCGACGCAGCATCATCACTGTCAAATTCGCCGTTCGAGATGTTGCCGTTGCCGCCATAGCTGGCCGCACCGGCCGCCGCCCAGCGATTGTAAGAAGAATCGGCTCCAACCCCTCCTCCGGCGTAGTCGCCGTTGATGGCGCTGGTCGAGAACGCGCTCGTGTCCTGCTTACGCAGCAACCCGGAAGCCAGGAAGCCACCGCTGCTGTAAGTGATGATGTGACCATTGGCGTCGCTGGCATCGAGCGCGGCCTGAAGCGTAGCGGCGCCGCCGCCAAGTCCGCCGCTAAAGTTCATGTTGATGGTTGCGAGATTGTTCGAGCCGACACAGTACGTCCCAGTGAAGGTGCCGTTCTGCGGCCCGGCTGAGTTGGCCTGATCGACCTTATCCAGGAGTCCCCCAGTAATGTTTCCCTTTCCGTCGGCCACAAAACTGCCCACGGCAGAGGCGGCCGTCGTCGAACCGCTCCAGCCATTTAGCATCAGGGCATAGTTACCGTTGAGTAGTTCGTTGTCGAGCGTGCCGGTGCAGGCCTGGGCGGCATTGATCGTGATGCTCAGGCTGCCGCTGGTGACTGTGACGGGCGAAGATTCACTATCCGTGACCTGAACCGTAAAGGTGGAGTTTCCTGTCGCGGTCGGCGTGCCCGAGATCACTCCGGTAGTGGAGCTGATCGAGAGTCCTGTCGGCAGGCTGCCGCTGTTGATGTTCCAATTCTTGTAGGGCGGAACTCCGCCTGTGGCATTCACCGGGGCGCTGTAAGATGTGTTGATGGTACCAGCCGGGAACGACGTAGTGGTGATCTGCAGAGGCGCGATGCTGATGGTGAGGCTCAGAGTGCCGGACTGTGCGCTGCTGGGCGTTGGCGTTTGCGAGTCGGTCACGCCAACGGTGAAGGTGTATGTGCCGCCTACGCTTCCGCTCGGCGTTCCCGAAAGCAGCCCGGTACTGCCAATGGACAGTCCCGGTGGCAGACTGCCGCTGGCGAGTGTCCAGTTGATGTAGGGTGGAACTCCGCCTGATGCTGTCAGCTGTTGACTGTATGCGGTTCCAATCGTCCCCGCTGGCAAGGGTGATGTCGTCGTAATGGCCAAGGGCGAAGCTGGTGGGCCCACCGTGATGGGAATCGGCTGGCTGCTCGCGGAATTGCCTGCCGTGTCTGTCACGGTGAAAGTGTACGAGCCGCAAGGGGTATTACTGCAACCGGTCGGCTCGCCGCCGATTACTCCCGAGGTGGGGACCAAAATCAATCCCGGAGGCAGCGGCGTCGGTGAGACGCTCCACGTGTACGGACTTGTTCCGCCGGACTCCGCCAAAACTTGGTTGTAGTTGCTTCCCGCCGTTGCCGCTGGAAGAGAGCTTGTGGTCACGGCAGGCAGCGGGCTGACCTTGATCTGCAAAGTGGCCAACTTCGACGAGTCGCTGACCGAGGTTGCCGTCACCGTCGCCGTGAAGGCGGTGGTCACCGATGCAGGAGCCTGGTAAGTGGCCGAAGTCGCGGTTGGGGTGCCGCTGAACGAACCGCCGCCCGAAAGGCTCCACGTTACTCCGGCGCCTTTCGAGTCGTGCGCGACCGAGGCCGTGATCGCGAGAGTTTGAGCTTGATCAATGCCCGGCGTGCTGCTGGGTGTTAGCATGACGCCGATGGGCGCCGTCGAAGAGTTGTTGCATCCGGTCAGGCCCAACGTAAACAAACTTAAGGTCAAAAGGGCGATAAATCCACAAAGTAGTAACCGAGCAGATGTTAAACGCTTCACAATTCCCCCAGCACACGGGAGACTAGAATTTCTCCCGATCTCGTCTAAGGAGCATCATCATTCTGCGAACTGGTTACTACAAGTTACTGAAGTACTATCTTTGTGCGGGGTTACGAAAGGTGTCGTTACTTCAGATGCGCCGCTCGATCCGAGCGCTTCGGACTGGATGATTTTTCGCTGCGCGCAACGGTGGCAAAACCAGGCATCGCGTATTTCGGTTTGATCTCGTGGCATCCACTCTCGCAATACACGCCGCCGGCGGCCGATTCCGGCGTTGGCATAGGAGAATTCATCGCAATTTCCCGGTCCGCTTCCAGTTGCCGCTCCACGCCCGCAATCAGTTCTTCGTTCGCCGCAGCCGTCAGCCACGCCTTCTTATTCACGAGATAATCTTCCAGCCGCGCAATGGGATCGCGCCACTTCCAATATTCAAACAACGGCTTCGGAACATACTCCGCCGCGTCATGAATCGCGTGGCCTTTCATGCGCATCATTTTTGCTTCGATCAGCGTCGGACCTTCGCCACGCCGAGCGCGTTCGCAAGCTTCATGGCACGCGTCATAAACCTGGCAAGCATCGGTGCCATCGACGATGACGCCAGGAATCCCATAAGCAATCGAGCGCTCCGCCAGATCCTTGACGTGGAACTGCATGTCGGAGGGCGTCGAGTATCCCCAGAGATTATTCTCAACAATCAGCACCAGGCCCAGATTCTGCACAGCGGCGAAATTCAGTCCCTCATAAGTCACACCGGTGGACTGGCCTCCATCGCCGATGTAAGTCATCACCGCGATGTGTTTGCCCTGCAGTCGCGCGCCCAGCGCCACGCCCGCCAGCACCGGAATCAAATCGCCCAAAGTGGAAATCGGCGAGACGACATTGCGCGTGACGATATCGCCAAAGTGCGAAGAGGCATCGCGACCTTTGGTGGGCGATCCCGACTTCGCCATGTACTGCATCATGATGTCGGCGGGGGAGAAGCCGCGGACCAGGAGCGCACCCTGGTTGCGAATCATCGGCCCCAGCCAGTCATCTTTCTGCAAAGCGTAAGCTGAAGCGCAGGAGCACGCCTCCTGCCCCAGCCCAAAGTAAACTCCGCCGACTACCTGCCCTTGCTTGTAAAGATTTTCGAGGGCCGCTTCCATGCGGCGGTTGAGCAGCATCCAGCGATAGATTTCGATGCACTGCTCGCGGCTCAGATATTTCGATTCGCGAATCGGCGGCGCGGGCCGGGAAAGGTCGCCGCTTTCAACCTCGTAGCGAACTTCATCGCCAACGCGAACCTGGCGCAGCGTGAAGCTCGGCTTCTCGAGGCGGTAATCGCGGATGATGTAGGTACGGAGATTGCCGTCCGGCTTGGCGTTCTCGGCCTTGGGCCTTACATTCTTTGCGGGCGGTCGCTTTTTGGCAGAAGTAATCCTCGTCTTCGCGTTTTTCTTGCGCATGAAACGGTCCGCGAACATGCTATCACTCGTGAGGCGCAGGCGCCCCTTCGGCAGGCTCAGGGCAGGCTCCCGCCCGCGGCTGGGAAATCGATGCCGCGTCAAGCAAGAAACAAGTCATCCTCGCCGCGCATTCGCCGCAACTCCTCCGGCGCTCTCACCGGCAGTCCCACACTGTTGCCCAGCAGCGCGTCGATCGTCTCCACCCAAAGCATCTGGGTCCCAAATACATTTCCAAAGTTGCGTGACACCGACTGCGCGACCGCGTTCAGGTCGATTTCGCGTCCCAGTTCCCGCTGCATCGAGGTCACTGGCTTGGCCGCAATTCCGCAAGGCACAATCAGGTTGAAATAGCTGAGATCCGTATTCACGTTCAAGGCGAAGCCATGCGACGTGACCGAGCGCGAAATGTGCACTCCGAGGGCTGCGATTTTTGCTTCTGTGGCGGAGCGAGTCTTCGACTCGCCTGGACGGGCGGGGGCGCCCGTTCCTACGTGAGCATCGTAGCTTGCGGCATCCGTCCAGACGCCGGTTAACCCGGCGACCCGTTTCGTCGGAATTCCGAAATCGGCGCAAGAGCGGATCAAGACTTCCTCCAGCCGCCGAACGTAATCGACAACTCCGAGTGTCTTCCGCGAAGGGTGCGACTGAGAGCTGATAGCTGAGAGCTGAGAGCTGCCGTACCCTCGCAAATCCAATATCGGATACCCCACCAACTGCCCCGGCCCGTGAAACGTAACGTCCCCGCCCCGATCGCACTCGAAGACCTCGACTCCACGAGCTGCCAGCACTTCGGTCGAAGCAAGCACGTTGGCAGCCTTGGCGTTGCGTCCCAGAGTAATGACGGGCGTGTGTTCGAGGAGCAAGAGTACATCGCCGATCTGTTCTGCCTTGCGCAGTTCAACCAGCTTCCGCTGCAGCCGAAGCCCTTCGCCATAACCGACCTGACCGAATTGGACGACGGAAATCACGTTGCTTGAGATTATAGGCCCGCAGCGGATCCCAGTGGACCCGAGGAGAATCGTAGCGCAGGCTGCCGAGCATCGGCGCGCTGGTCACCACTGGTGGTGATAAAGTGCAAACAGCCTGCGCCGTAGGTAGTAGGAAGTGATCGCGTCGGTTGGGCATTCTGACCGATAACATGGAGTCCGGCCGGTTGTAGGTGGCGAATCTCGGGATGGTGAGAAACGGTTCGGAAGGAGAAGCAATGCAAAAGCGCAAACTTGGAAAAAGTAACTTGGAGGTCTCTGCTCTAGGCCTCGGCTGCATGGGCATGAGCTTCTCGTATGGTGAGCCTAAAGATAAGCGGGAGATGATTTCCCTTCTGCGGACGGCCGTAGATCGGGGCATCACGTTCTTCGATACGGCTGAGGTCTATGGCCCGTTTACAAACGAAGAACTCGTGGGCGAAGCGCTGTCCCCCATCCGCGAGCGGGTGGCGATTGCGACCAAGTTCGGGTTCGATCTGAGTGGCAGCGATCATCGGCCGGGAGCGGCCGGTGTGAATAGCCGGCCCGAGCATATCAAGCAGGCCGTTGAAGGGTCGCTCAAGCGGTTGAAGGTGGATACCATCGACCTGCTGTATCAGCATCGGGTTGACCCGAACGTGCCCATTGCAGACGTGGCGGGCGCGGTGAAGGATCTGATCCAGCAAGGCAAGGTAAAGCACTTCGGACTTTCGGAAGCGGGAGTTCAAACCATCCGTCGCGCGCACGCGGTTCAGCCGGTGACTGCGCTGCAAAGCGAATACTCGCTGTGGTGGAGGAAGCCGGAAGCGGAAGTGTTGCCCACTTTGGAGGAACTCGGAATTGGTTTGGTTCCGTATAGCCCTCTGGGGAGAGGATTCCTCACCGGGAAGATGGACGAAAATACGAAGTTTGGCAGCTCTGATTTCCGCAGCGGGCTTCCTCGCTTTACGCCGGAGGCGCTGAAGGCGAACCAGGCCGTGGTCGAGCTGCTCGGCAGGATCGCCAAGCAGAAAGAGGCGACACCGGCTCAGATCGCGCTCGCTTGGCTGCTGGCGCAGAAGCCGTGGATTGTTCCGATCCCGGGCACGACCAGGTTGTCTCGCCTCGATGAGAACATCGGTTCGCTCGCAGTCCAACTGACAGGCGACGACCTGCGCGAAATCGACAGCGCGGCCTCGAAAATATCAGTGGAGGGTGATCGGTATCCGGAACACTTGCAGAAAATGACCGGGTTGTAATTAAGCGCGACGGTTCGTGTGGCGCGGACACTCTTGTCCGCGGGATCTAGTATGTCGTCGAAGTTCAGAATTCCGGCCACTACGATTCGCTGCTCCTCAAAGTGGAGATCGTAGATGATGCGGTAATTGCCGACACGGCGGCGCCACGCTGCGGCCTGTCCTTTGAGGCGTTTGATCGGCGCCGTCGCCGCTGAAGGGATCTTGGGCATCGCCAGCAAAGGGTTCTTAACGCGGCGCCTGATCTTTTGCCGGTCCCCAGGTTCCCCAGGGTTCCCCCAGGTTTCCACCCGCCCACTCGCTAGAAGTGCGTCCCGGAGCTATTTTGGGGCAAGTGCTCAACCGAGAACAGGTAGCCAGACTTGGATGCAATGCTTACCGGGACTGACCGAATTCGGAGTTCCAGATCGTTTATTCCGGGGCGCCGGGGCAAACGTGATTCGAGGGCGCCAACCTCTTCCGGCGTAAATGGAACTGGAGTGCGATAGATCGCCTCTACCACTGTGCGTTTCGTCTCTTTCTCAAATCTGACCTCAACGAGGTCCGCGCCGTTGTGACTCTTGGCTGCTGACGTCAGAATTCTTCGCACGGATGCCTCATATATTTGTTTGGAAACAAGATCTCGTAACTGCTCGCCCAGAAACGAAGCAAGCGCGAACAGTACGACCACACTTAGAAGATTTCTCCGCAAGGCGCTGAACCGGGCCGTTTTCGGGCTTCCACGATAGCCTCCAAGCCACATAACCACGAACCAGCTACTTGAATTCCAACGATGTTGGTGAGAGCCAATAGAAACGCGCCCCACGCCAACGCGTATTCCCCACGCGCAAGACAGATGGCGCTAGATGACAGAGGCGGGACAAGCGCGGTGGCGATCGCCACGCCGACAAACGCCACGCTGAGCCGGGGCGTAATCATGGAAAACGCCCCGGCCGCCCCACCGCCGAGAGCAATCATCAGATCCATGAGATTGGGCGCTGTGCGCGAGTATATTTTGTCGGTTACCGGAATATCGCGATGAATCATGCCCAGAATGAAGGCGGTTCCGTAGACGATTAAGAAGCCTCCGAGCAACGTCGGAAGCGCCTTCCGGACCAGCGCGTTGTTCTGATCAACCAACCCGAGCGAGACACCGGCAATAGGGCCGAGGAGCATGGCGATGATCATTGCGCCAATCACAACCGCAGGGCTATTCTCGAACAGTCCATAGCAAGCCACCACGGCTGCAAGGCAATTCATGACGACGTACGCCGCGTCAAACTCTGAATTCGAATCGATGTTGGACCGGACCTTAGCCTGGACGGAGTCTACAGCGTGCGATTCCATTGGGCGGGAGGGCGACCTCACGCTGAAAGTATAACGCCTAGTCGTGAACGTCGAGGCGAGACAACCGAGGGTGCCCTACCTTCCCTGGGACCGTCCGACTGCGCGTTGCGCTAGAGCCCCTGCGCGGCGCGCCCCATTTACTTTTTTAATTCCCCCCTTGCACAATCTCTTTCACTTTGGTATAACAAATCGAGCCGAGGACAAGTGAAGTCGTGTCTAAGCTGTCCGCTGAGTCTTCGCGGGCTGTTTGGGCATCCAATACTGATAGCCTCCAATTGACCCCTTTCCGGGGTCCGCATTCGGGGACAAGGTTCCCTGAAGGGTTTCCGCGAATAGCAGAGCCTCCAAGCGATCTTTAATTTCTGAACTGTCTTCCGTTTCGGCATGCGCCGGATTCTGTGGCGAGCCAAGGCGGAAGAGCGTTTTCGGACGCGCTGCAAAAAGAGTTCTCCAGTCTTGGTTCATGCCAAAGTCTGTGATAGCAACTCCCCGCACTGTTGAAATCAGGTGGAAATCCTGTGATCTCAGAGGGTTGACAGCAGCCGCGCCAACGCGTAGTTTTAACAGGTTTCGAGGACGCCAAAATCTCTTCTAAGAGATCGCGGCGGACTGAAGGCGCACCGCTCAGGCGGAAAGCGGATCGGTCTTTGACAAAAGGTTGAACGTGCCAGTCGTGAGAAACAAATGTTCGGGCTCAAGTCTGAACGTACTCACAAGATAGGACCTTCGTCACAGCAGACGGAGGCCGTTGGTCTACCCAGACCAACTCAGGTTTCAAATGAGAGTTTGATCCTGGCTCAGAATCAACGCTGGCGGCGTGCCTAACACATGCAAGTCGAACGGGAAAGTGGAGCAATCCATGAGT
>JBAWFQ010000197.1:0-45850 GCA_049592035.1 Terriglobales bacterium | reverse complement strand
AGCGACTTGAATCCATGCACCGCATAGGTAAACGGATCCACCCTGGCAATCGCCCGCAGCCACGCCGGAAAGGCTTGTACCGGATAGATCGCTCCGCTGGGAAAAAACAGCAGCGTATTCAGAATTCCAAACATCGCCCGCGGCACCAGCGGATCCTCCACCCGCGCCATCAGCAGGAACATCATGGAATTGAACGCCAGCGAGGTCAGTACGATCATGATCAGCAACCCCAGTATCGTCCTCACACTGAATATCGTCCCCACTCCCGCCAGCAGCGATCCGATCAACGTAATCACTATGCCGGTCATCACCGCCTTGATCGCGCCCGCCCCGTTCAAGCCCAGCACCAGCTCCGTCTTCGTGATCGGAGTCACCAGATATCCTTCGTGCACTCCGCGCGCTTTATCGTCGATGTAAAGCATTCCCCCGCCGATCATCACCGACACGAACATCGCCAGCGAAATCGAGCCCGGCAGCAGAAACTTCATGTATTCGATATACGGATACAGTTCCACCACCTCCAGCGCCGTTTGCTGCAACAACCGCGGCGAAACGTCCGGCTGATTCAAGGCATCCGTCAAGCTGGTCATTTCGTCTTCGAGCGTCGAACTCATGAAGTTGTCGCTGTTATCGACAATCAGCGCAATCCGCGGATGATTCTTCTCGTAGACCATCTTCGAGTACTGCGGCGGAATAATCACCGCGCCTTGAATCTTCCCGTCCCGCACCGCCTCCCGCGCTTCCACTTCGTTGTCATAGGGGATCGGAATAAAGGTCCGCATATTCGCCCGCACCGCGTCAAACGCTTCGTGAATTCGGACCGCCTGCGTCCCATGATCCTCATCCACGATCCCCATCTTCGCGTCGCGGATCTTTCCGCCAAACGCATTCCCCAGCACAATCAACTGCACCAGCGGCATCACCATCGATACCATCATGAGCGTCGGTGACCGGAAAAACTTCCGCATCTCGCGCTCGATAATCGCCATCATCCGGTTCATGGCCGCAACCCCGCCACCGGCATCTGGTACCCATAAGCTTTTACGAGTTCATCGCGCAATTGCCGCCCCGTGTAGTGGACAAACACATCGTCCAAAGTCGTGTTTTGCACCGTCAGCGTCTTCAACGTCACCTTCGCCACCACCGCCATCTCCACCAGATCCGTCGTCGTGCCCGATCCATTCGACGTCAGCACCCGGAACATCCCCGAGCTCTCGTTCTGCACCGACGTCACGCCCGGCAATCCCCGCAGCCGCTCTTCCCAGTCCGCCGGAGGCCGCTCGAACTGCACTTCAATCACGTTCGTTCCCGGCACGCTGGCCTTCAAAGCCTCGGGAGTATCGAGCGCCACCAGCTTGCCATGATCCACAATCGCAATCCGGTTGCACAGCCTGTCCGCTTCGTCCATATAGTGCGTGGTGATCAGGATGGTCAGCTTGCGCTTGGCCTTGATGTTCGTCAGCATCTCCCACACCGCCACGCGTGACACCGGATCGAGTCCCGTGGTCGGCTCGTCCAGAAAAAAAATCTTCGGACTATGCACCAGCCCACGCGCAATCTCCAGTCGCCGCCGCATCCCGCCCGATAACGTTTTCGTCTGCGCGTCCCGCCACTTCGTCAGGTCCACCGTCTCCAGCAACTCGTCGATCGACTCCTTGCGCCGCTTCGCCGGAACGTCATACAGCTTCGCGTAAATATTCAGATTCTCTTCCACCGTCAAATCCAGATCGCTGGTCAGCGCCTGCGGAATCACCCCAATCGCCTGCCGCACCGCCGCCGGATCGCGCGCCACATCATGCCCCGCGACCCGAGCCGAGCCGCTCGATATCGGAATCAGCGTCGTCATCATTCGGATCAACGTCGATTTCCCCGCTCCATTCGGCCCCAGCAACCCGAAAATTTCCGCTTCCTTGACCACAAACGAAACGTCGTCCACCGCCAGGAATTCGCCATATCGCTTGACGATATGTTCCACCTCAATCGTATTAGGAGCATCCGCCGCAACCTCGCCCCGCAGGCTAAGTTCCGACGCCGGAACACTCATGCCGTTTGTGCTATCGCCGTTCTTACTGTTCACTTCGATCCCCAATCCCCCACCGCTCACGTGGGGACGGACGCCCTCGTCCGTCCTGCCGAGCGAAGCTCGCCTACGCTCTACTGCTTCCCAGCCGCCTCTTCACTCCTCGATTCCGTCCCCTTCAGTTGTTCGGGACTCACCAGCACTTCCGCAGTCATCCCCGGCACGTAAGCTCCCTTGGGATTATCGAGCCGCACCTTCAAAGCAATCGTCCGGACATCCCGCTTGCGCCGTCCCACATCGCGCTGCGTAGCGAAATCCGCTTCCGCCGCCTTATAAAACACTTTCCCCGGAATCACCGTCCCTCCCGGCAGCCGCACGCGCAACGTGTCGCCCAATCCAATATGATCGGCGTCGGTCTCCGGAATCGCCGCGAACACCCACGTATCGCTGAAATCCACCACCGTAACAATCGCCTGCCCGGCGTTCACGACTTCGCCTTCGCGCGCCGCCCGCACCAACACTGTCCCTGTCACCGGAGCGTAAATCTTGGTATAACCCAGCCGCACTTCGGCTTCCTTCATCTGTGCCATTGCGTTCTGCATCTGCGCCCGCGTCGATTCCACCGTACTCTGCGCCGCCGTTGCCTGATTCGTGCGCGCCACCGCCGAATCGAAATCCGCCTGCGCCGCCGTCACCTGATCCCTCAACGACTGCACGCTCGCCTCCTGCGCCTTCAGGTTCATCTCCGCCTGCACCCGGTCCTGATCCGAAGCCACGCCCGCCTGCGCTAATCCGATGGTCCGCCGGCTGTCACTCTCGACTCGCGTCAACGTGGCTTCCGCCTGCGCCAGTTGCGCCCGCGCCGATTGCAGCTTTGCCTGTGCATTCGCTACGTCGCTCGAAGTCGATCCCTTGGTTGACTTGAACGTGTACTCGTTCGCACCCACCTGCGAGCGCATGCTGACAATCGTTGCCGCCGCCGCGCGCTCTTCCGCTTCCAACTCCGACGGATCCAGCAACGCGATCAAATCGCCCTGCTTTACCTGCGTTCCTTCTTCCACCAGCAGCTTCAGAATCCGCCCTTGAATCTGCGGACTCACCACGATCTGGTTCGCATCCACCGTCCCTACCAGTACCAGATCGTTCCCGCGCGGCGTGGAAAGAAGGTAATACACCGAGGCAATCACCAGGATGACCCCGAGCATGATCAAAAATTTATTCCGAGCATTCATTCGCCGTCTCCATAAAATGTCAGACCCGCACCCGGTTGCCCCTGTGAATCTCTGATCCTCTGGGCCCCTTGTGGTTAAGCCTTTTCTAGGCCGTCGCGGCGGTGATCAGACAAACAGCGCTGCCGAAATGAACTCCAGCACAAATGCCCGTCGCTCCCGAATCCGCTTCTCCGACAGCGGATCCACCTTCATCAGCGTCTTCATCAGCGGCGCCGCGGTGAAATAAAAAACGATCACCGCCGCCACCGACGGCAGAAAATCCATCGGATTCACCGGCCGAAACTCCCCTGCTCGCATCCCTTCCCGCAGCACTCCAACCAGTTTCTCAAAGATCGGACGGAAATATTCCTTGGCAATCCGCTGCATTCGCACCGTGCCTGCGCCCGATCGCATCCACTCTCCCTGCACCACTCGCGGAAACCGCGGGTTGGCAGCGATGTAATCGAAATACGCCCCCAGATATTCCAGCATCTTCTGCCGCGGCGGCAGCTTGCTATCGAGCACCGGCATCACCCGCGCCCGCAAGCCGCTGAACACATGGTCGAGCACCGCTTCGTATAGCGCATCCTTATCCTTGAAGTAGTAATAAAGCAGCGCCTTGTTGACGCGCGCCGCCCGCGCAATCGCATCCGTCCGAGCCCCCGCAATCCCATTCTCGGCAAATTCCGCTACCGCCGCCCGCAAGATCGAAGCTCGGCTCTCCTCTGGCCGTCCCCGAGTTCCCATGCGTGGCCCGGTCGTATGGTGACGAACGACCCGGCCGCCCTGCACCGTCATCCCTTTCATATAATTAACCAGTTAGTTAGATTGTAGCACAGTAAGACCACGCGAGAGTAAAACGAGGAGGGCCAACCGCGTGAGGCGCCATCCCACTCACGCCTTCGGTGCCGCAGCGGGCTGTCCAAACGAACCGCAGCGCCCGCGCATGGATTCACGAAACTTCTCGCGTTCCTCGGGAGTCATCTGTTCCCAGCGCTCCATCATGCGGCCGCGCCAGTGCATGCGGCCCCCCGGACGGCCGCGGAATCCTCCAAACAGAATTTTGCTCAGCACCAAAATGCCGACCGCCTGCCAGAAGCCAATCGCATGCCAGCCAAACAGGACCGGCATCAGCCAATTCCACAAGCGCATGACCACATAACCAAATAGCGTGATAAACAGCACGGCAAACACCGCGAACTTCCCCACTCTCGCAACCCCGTTCCTGATCATTTCCTTGCTCCTCATCTTTTCGTAAATTCGTCGTGGATGGCCTGCAAGCGCTCGCGCAAATAAAGAACGGCATAGTGCTTTCGCGAGAGCAGCGTGTTCACGGCCACGCCAGTTTGCGCCGCCAGCTCTTTGAAGCTATAGCCCATCACTTCGTGAGCGATGAACACTTCGCGCTGCTCCTCAGGCAACTCGTCGAGAGCGGCGTCCAGTTCTTCCAGCAGCACAGTTCTCGCGTAAGCAGCGTCCGGCCCGGCAACCGGCGAAGGAAGCAAGTCTTCCAACTGGAGCATCTCTCCGTTCTCTACAGCCGCCGGTTCGCTTCTCAGAGCTTCTCGCCGTTTGCTGCGGAAAAGATCGGTGATCCGATTGCGAGCCACGCGGAACAACCAAGCCGTCACCTGCTCCACCGGCTTCATCAAGCGGTAGGTCTCCAGAAGTTCGTAGAAGACGTCCTGCAGGATATCTTCGGCGTCGCTTTGGTCGGCTACCCGCCTGCGGATGAAGTTGCGCAAACGTGGCCGTTCCCGATCAATTGCCTCCGAGATCCGCTCGTCCTGCTCCGCCATCGCCCACTGTCTTCCCAGCGCTTGGTCCATCCACTCCTGTAGACGAATGAGCACAGCAAATATTGTATGGAGGTATTGTGGAAAGCTCACTAGAAGATACTGCAGGCGCCGTGCGTGCAGGTGCAGGTCCGGAAACTCCGGCTACTGGAAACTAGCTGTTGGGCGTGCTTCCGTCCGGCTGGCAATCTTGGCGAAAGCGTAACCATTCTTCAGGTCTATGAAACTGTGGAGTAGTTGTCCGGGAAGCAGGCTGCGAGACAGAATACATATGCCGCCGAATATGATTCCCAGGACGCCCGTGCCGATGATCCCTCTACGCCCCTGGTACGAATGCGCGAAGCCAAAGACAATCGAGGAAAGTATCAGCCCTATCCACAACGATCCAAAAACGGCGGCAATCAATTGGAGCAGCCATCCGCGATAAAGAAACTCTTCGCACACTCCGGCCGTGAAAGATAGCGGGACCCATACCGTCCGCTCAGTAGGGGTCAACGGGAGAAGGCGGCTGATTATGCTGGTTGCTTTGCGTAGTTGTTCGGGGTCGGCCTTTTTCGCTTGGCTCTTGCTGATGATCGCGACAACCACGACGATGACTACTAACACAGCGCTGACCAACAATACTCGTAAAGGGCTTTCCCACCCCTCCGCAAGGTCCGCGAGCGTCAAGCCATTCCGCCGAATGATCGATATGCACCACGCTACCAGCGACCACTCAGCGAGAATATTCCAAGCGTAAAGTCGCAGCTTCGAATTCAGCCGAAAGTAGATCAGGTAATCGAGAATAGGAAAGATAACGGCGAGCACGAACGTGAAAACCCATGCAGTTGGGTCGTGGACTACACCTTGCCAGATTCCGACGTTTGCAAATCTCAACACGGCAGAGAGTGTACATCGGAGGAAGCGCCGACCACGAGCCTGTAGTCGTTAGTTGTTGGCCGGTAGTCGTCAGCAACCGCCGCCGCGACCACACGGCAGCCAGCATTTGCGACCGACGACCACCGACTATCGACCAACGACTCGGTATCACCCTACCGCGAGCCGCCCGCGATGGAAGGCACCAGCAATACTTCATCGCCATCCTGGAACGAATACGAAGCTCCGCCGAGGAAGCGAATATCTTCTTCATTGACGTAGATGTTAAGGAAGCGCCGCGTCTCTCCCGCTTCATCCCGCAAATGGGGCTTTAAGTCGGGAAACTGCGAGTCGAGTTCGGAGAACAGCTCACTAAGATTGGCCGCCGAGCAAACTAGGCGGGGCGTCCCTGCCGTAAGCCGCCGCAAAGCGGTAGGAATTTCAATCGTGATACTCATAAAAAAGCCTCCAAGCAGAAAGTATGAAAACTTTCTCAGTCGTTAGTCGCTCGTCGTTAGTCGTTAGCGAACCCGACCAAGACTGAACCGCCGCGAATCCTTTGCGTGTCGCGAACGACCAACGACTGCCGACCAACGACTGTCACCCAACGACTATCACCCGACCGCCACAGCCGACGTTGCCGTCTCCCGAAATGTCTCCGGCAAACTCGCCAATTTCGAAGCCAGATAAGCCTCGAACTCCGCCAGCTTCGGAGCGATCGGCGTTTCCGCCTCGTACGCGTCGGCCAGCACGTCGGTAGTCTTCAGCCCGTTGCCAGTCACGCAGATTACGGTGGTTTCATCGGGAAGAATCCGATCCTGATGAATCAGTTTGCGTGCCGTTCCCACCGTCACGCCGCCCGCGGTCTCGGTGAAGATGCCTTCGCTTTCGGCCAGCAGTTGGATCGACTCGACCACTTCCGCATCCGTAATATCTTCCGCCCATCCCCCGCTTTTGGTAATGGCCTTCAACGCGTAGTGTCCGTCCGCCGGATTCCCAATCGCCAGCGACCGCGCAATCGTTTTCGGACGCTGCGGTTCGATCTCGCCGCTGTACTGTTTGATCGCCGTAGAAATCGGCGAGCACCCAGACGCTTGCGCGCCAAAAAACCTGACTGGCTTCGGATCGACGAGTTTCAAAAGAATCAACTCGTCAAACGCCTTTTTAATCTTCGTAATCAAAGAGCCGCCCGCCATCGGCACCACGATGTTGTCGGGCAATCGCCATCCCAGTTGCTCGGCGATTTCATAGCCCACCGTCTTCGAGCCTTCGGCGTAATACGGACGCAGATTGACGTTCACGAATCCCCAACGATGTTCATCAGCGATCTGCGAACACAGCCGATTGACATGGTCGTAGCTGCCGTTGATGCGCACCAACTCCGCGCCAAATACCTGCGTGCCGAGAATCTTCGCCGCTTCCAGGTCCGAAGGAATAAAGATCCACGCCTTCAATCCTTCGCGAGCCGCCTGCGCTGCCACCGCATTCGCCAGGTTGCCGGTTGAAGAGCACGCGACGGTATCAAATCCAAAATTGCGAGCATTGGCGAGCGCAACCGCAACCACGCGATCCTTGAAGCTCAAGGTAGGCAGGCAAACCGCATCATTCTTAATGAAGAGTCGTCGCGATCCAAGCCGCTCGCCCAGCCGCGGAGCGCTCACCAGCGGCGTGTAACCCACGGGCAGCGACGGCTGAAATCCCTCGGGCAGCGGCAGCAACTCGCGATAGCGCCACATGTTCGGCGCGCGCGAGGCGAACAGTTCACGCGAAAGGCGCGACCGGAGCGAATCGTAATCGTAGGTGATTTCGAGCGGCGAGAAACAGTCTGCGCAAATGCTGGTTGGTTTGTTGCCCCAAGTCTTGCCGCACTCGCGGCAGCGGAGCTGGTAAGTGCTCGTCTCCATGGTCTAACTTCTTTCTGTGACTGCGGGACGAGCCGGGTAAAAATACCCCAGTTACGACAAAACCCCTTTTCCGAATGGGAAAAGAGGCTCGGGTGCGAAAACGTCGCTTAACCCCGAATCTCATGGTCCCCGTTACCGGGCGAGAGTTGGCACCTGCAGTTGAGATAGATGATCTCGACCCGGTTGCCGTGGCGTCCTAGGGCTCGTCCCTCAGCCACTCTGCATGAAATTCCAGTTTACTCAATAAAGAGCAAACTTGGCATCACATGCTACAACCGACCGAGCGGTCTGTCAAGCGGAATCGGTAAGGCCCGCCCGTTCGCAAGTAAGTCTTTGTTTCTCAAAGACTCTGGCGTAGAGCAACCTGAATCAAGCGAGCTAACTCATTGATTTATAAATACTTTACAAGTAAGTCCTTATTCCTCAAAGACCTGAGAAAAGACGACCGCTAAGTCTTTGATTCCAAAAGACCGTCGTAGGAGGGGGAGTAAGCTAAGGGTAGTGGCTCACTTTACGACACGGCCGAGTGATTCGCATCTATAACCGCCGTTTCGCGACTTTCTCGTGACTCTCAGTCCGTGCCCGTCTTCGGTTTCTGCACTGCTTCTTGCGTCAGAGATCTGAAGTAATCAGCCAGAAGCTTCTCGCGGTTTTGGCGCAGGTCTTTCCCGGTCGGTGCGGCCGGATAAGGTTTGTGTCCCATCATTCCCTTCCAGAGAATGCGATTGAAGAGCCCGCCATCCACGCGATCCGCATCCGTGAAATCCATTCCCTGGGTGACTTGCGCCCAGTACTTCGCGTCCGGTGTAGGGTTGTTGCAGGGCTGCGCCGGTTGCGGCAGCGGCAGGTTGGTGCAGTAGAGAATCGAAGCCGGCGTAGCGGTAAAGGACCACTCCCGGTTCGGCACCGTGTTGAAGACGTCAGCCATGGGATTGGCGACTGCGTCATTCAAATTCATGGGTGGCAGGCCCAAAACTTCTTCCATGGTGCGCATGAAGTCGATGGTGTTGTACGCGGTGGAGACCAGCGCATTCCTCACGTAGGCGCCTGCAATATAAGCGGTGGTGCGGTGCGAATCGATGTGGTCACCGCCATCCTGCGAGTCGTCCTCCACCACAAAGATCAGCGTGTTGTTTTTGTAGATCGGGCTGTTGGCGATCTTCTCGACCAGCAAGCCCACGGCATAGTCGTTATCGGCCACGTCCCGATCTGGAGTATCCACCAGGTCGATTGCGGTCCCGAAATTTCCGGTGTGATCGTGCATGAAGCGGATCAGCGTCAGATTTGGAAGTCCACCCGTTGCGTAATTGGCATCGAAGTCGCGCTCCCATTCCGTGTAACGCCAGTAGTCCGGAAATGAGGGATCGAAACCGCGGAAGTACGGATCGGTAAACGGCGCGAGGGCAACATTCGCAGACGGGGCCACGACGGTGCTGGTGGAGAACGGGTCGCGCGCCAGCGGAGTCTGGCAGGCGGGCTCGTTATAGCAGGTTGTGTCGACGAAGAACCCATAGTCGCGAACTGTGAGACCAGCGCGCAGCGCGTTGTTCCACAAATAGCCGGTATTGATTTCATCTTCCGGTCCATCCGGCGCCGCTGTGTCGGTCTGGCCCGGCAAGAGATCCTCGCCGTCCTGTACGTCCGGCGAAAGGGCTCCGCCGGGGAAAAGGGGATCGGAAGCTAGGCGCTCGGCCGCGGTCGGCAGGGCAACGTTCACGCTGCGATTCAGGCCCTCGGTGTCCAGACTGAGGCCGCGTTGCGAGTAGAAAATCGGGTATTGGTGTTCCACCACGTCGGGAGCGCGAGCTGAAGTGCTCCACGGCCAGCCATCATTACTGACCTCGGCGCTGGCCCGGAAGTTGTCGAGGGTAACGAAGTTTTGCGCCAGGTCGTGCTGATTGGGCGTGATCGCCTGTCCGAACAGAGCCAAAGTGGGATCGCCATTGCCGCGCCCCAGGTCGCCCAGAATCTGGTCGTAGGTCCGGTTTTCCTTGAGGATATAGATGACGTGCTGGACGCCCTCATGCACCGCCGCCATTACCGAGCCGGTGGTGGAGGTGTTGGAGAACCGGTTGTTCTTGGTTACCTGCGTCGTCAGTGCCTGAAGCTGCGCCTGCGTTGTGACGTTGGCGAGCGGGAAACTCAGCAGGCCGGCTTTGGTCAGCTGGGGATTGTACTCATTTGAAGAAGTGCAAGTGGGATAATTCGACGGCCCGTATGCATAGCACCAGTTGAGATTTGGGCCCGTCGGCGACTTGGCATTGACCACGTACGCCCAAGTGCTGCCGCTGGCGCTGCTCAGGCTCACCGAGTTCGGATACCAGCCGGTAGGAATGAGACCGGCTACCTGGTCGCCGCTATTGGTTCCGCCGAGCGCGACCACCGCGACGTCGTTCAGATTGCCATTGGTCACATAGAGTCGCTTCTCATCCGGCTCCGAGAGCGTCACGCTGTTCGTGTTCGCACCCGTATATTGCGTCAGAGAGAAAGTCTGTAATACGGATGGGGGAGCGATGACCGGGATGGTCTCGACTACCGTATTGGTTAGCAGACTGATTACGTCGACCGTATCCGACTCGTCCTCCGCAACATAAAGGAGTGTCTGGGCGCGGTTCAGCGTCATCTTGCTCGGTTGGCCTTTCACGGGGATACGGGCCGTCAGCACCGGCGCCATGATCGCTGGTGCGGGCGGTGTCGGAGTTATGCAATTCGGTGGTGCCGTACCATCGAGACAGATCGGCTCCATTTTCACTACGTCGATCTCGCGGTCGCGCAGACTCGATACATAGGCTGTCCAGTTCGGCACGCCGCCCGTCACACCCCCTGCGACTACTACTCCAAACGGATATTCGCCGCCCGGCGTGCCCGCCATCGCCGCGGGCATGCCCGGCGCCGGCGAGGGGATGGCCTTGCCGGGGCGCAGATCGAGTTCTGCTCCTTGCAGAGTTCCTACTCCTTGTTGCGCTGATAGCGGATCTGCTTGCCATTGCCCCAGCCAACTCTGCAAGCCTCCGGTGAACACCGTGATCGAGTCGTTAAAATAATTCGCCACCACCAGCACGTTGCCATCGTTTGATATCGCCACTCCGGCGGCGCAAGGCGCCACGAAGACCGCAGCGTTTACCGAGGCGAATGTGCCGTTGAGTACGGGAAGGCCATTGCCCGCAGCGTGTCCCGCGGCGATGCCCAGCGCCAGCGTGGGATTCTGGCCCAAGGCCAGTTCCGCAGCCTTCGCCCAGGTTCCTCCTTGCAGAGTAATGATGTGGATATTGTCGCCATTGTTCGGAAGGGGGTAAGGGATGGGGTCGGTGCCGTAGGGAGCGTCGCCCATGCCGCCGGACACGTAAAAAGCCGTACTCGAAGGATCCCACACAATCCCGTGATAGGAATTCGGAATGGTCACTGCTTGTTCAAAGACCGGTGCGCCAGATTGAATGTTGTAGATGAACACGTACTCGCTCGAGAACAGCGGGTCAAATAATGGGAACGGACCTTGAAAGATCCGGTTGTACCCGCTGGTCAGAACCAGCAGGGTGTTGCCGTCCGGACTCACCGCGGTGCTGGCCCCGTATCCGGCCAGCCATTCGACCGGAAGTACCTGGGCATCGAACGGATCGGTAATGACCATGCCAGTGTCCAGAAATTGAAAACTGGACCCGGTGGTGGCGAGCGGCGCAATCGATTGCCCCACATTGGGAACGGCTTGCGGTGCGTTATACACCGTAATGGTCAGCGGTGCCGTGGTGCTACCAGCCGCGTTGGACGCCGTTATCGTGTGGTCGGTTGTGCTTGGCGGTGGGGGCACGATCGCGGAGGACGGAGGCGCGGGGATTCCGCCAATGGCGCCTGTGCTGGCGCTGAAGGTCAGACCCGCCGGAAGAACCGGGCTCACACTGTACGTGATCGGCGCTTCGCCGGTGATGCTGGCCAACGGCGCATTCTGCGTAATCGGTACACCGACGACATAGACCGGCGCTGGGGTGCTATACGCTAACCCCACCGGCGCCAAGTCTGCGCCCGCGGCACTCACCGTGATGGTCAAGGTCGCCGTAGTGCTCTGAATGAGGCCGTTAATCGAGTTAGAAGCCGTGACTGTGTAAGTGCCCGTGCCTACCGCCGTGGGTGTTCCACTGATGATGCCTGTGCTGGCGAAAATGGCTGCGGGAGTTGTACTGGGCGTGAGCAGGCCACCCGGAAGCGACGCGCTCACAGTGTACGAGGACGGCGCCCCCCCCGTGCTGGTCGGGACATTCTCCGGGATGGGCACCCCGACGGTGTAGTACGCCATTGGGCTCGAATAGGCCAGGCCCGCCGGAGGCGCGATATTCACCGTGATGGTCAGCGGCG
Organism: Terriglobales bacterium; assembly: GCA_049592035.1. Classification (GTDB taxonomy): domain Bacteria; phylum Acidobacteriota; class Terriglobia; order Terriglobales; family Acidobacteriaceae; genus Acidiflorens. Next base: position 33,717 of record JBAWFQ010000197.1, on the reverse strand, counting down.
CGGTGGCAAAGCCGGCCGAGTTCGACGCCGTGATCGTATAAACGGTCATGGCGGTCGCCTTAATGGCCGTTCCACTGATCACACCGGTGCTGGTGTTCAGGACGATGCCCGCCGGAAGAGGCGGTGTGGCAATATACGAAGTCACAGCTCCGCCGGTGCTGGCCGGGCTGTTCGCCGTGATCGGCGTCGCCTGGATGTAGACTGCCGTGCCAGCGGTGTAGCTAAGTGCCGTGGGGGCCTGGGTTGGAGCGGGACTGCCAGTGCTGCCCCCACATCCACACAAAAAAAGAAGGAATATTGCGGTCAGAGAAAGACCAAGCGCGGTGACAAATCTGGAATTCCTGCAGCCTGTGTTCACAGATTGACTCCTGATACCGTGTGAGGGTTGAAGTGAGGGCTTTCGAAAAGGGGAGCATAAGTCTTTCCTTAAGAAAGCCTGGCCGAAATTGCGTTGCCATATGCTGAGAGCAGGAACGTTTCCAGTCCGGCAAAAAGCATCGTGGAAATCCGCTTGCGTTTGGACATGTTCAGAATTCCGGAGCCGTGGCCGGCAACGTAGCCGAGTTGATGCCCTCGCACAGCGTGTTGTTGACGGTCAATTGCCCACCGCGTCGAGCGTCACCGCCAGATGGTGTCGTAGTCTTCAAGCGGCTAGGCGGGCGCAACTGGCGTTGAGCGGAAAACTATAGCCGGTGACTGAGTTCCCTCCCAGGCCGTTACTCGACATGGTCTGGTGGCGGCGGTAGGACTCGAACCTACGACCTACGGATTATGAGACCGTCGCTCTAACCACCTGAGCTACACCGCCAATCCGGAAATACGCGGAAGAAAACCGAGGGACTGCCCGGTAATGGGCACAGAATCCCGCAGACGCGGGTGGACGCGTCTTTGATTCATTCTAAAGACGCATAGAATCTAGTGTCAAACGCATGCCGTGTGTAACGAAGACACTGTTAAACCGCATCGGCTCCGTGCGAAACTGGGGCACATGAAAGTCATCGCTGTGATTCCGGCGCGGCTGGCTTCAACGCGCCTGCCGCGCAAAATGCTGCGCGAGATCGCGGGCGTCCCGTTGCTCGCATGGGTGTATCAGGGAGTGCGGCGATGTTCGTCGGTCGAGCAAGTCATTGTCGCTACGGATTCGGACGAAATCATGCGCTTCTGCGAGCAGCAGGGCTTTGTCGGGCGGATGACCTCGGCAGCGCATCGCTCGGGAACCGAGCGCGTCCATGAAATCTCGACCGCGATCCCGGCTGATGTTTATTTGAATGTTCAGGGCGATGAGCCGCTCACCCGGCCCGAGCACATCGAAAGCTTGATCGCGGTGATGCGGGAAGCGGGAGTCGAGGTGGGGACGCTGAAGACTGCAGCTGCGGAGATTGATATCAACAATCCGAGCGCCGTGAAGCTGGTGACGGACGCCGCGGGACGGGCGCTGTATTTTTCGCGGGCCACCATCCCGCACGACCGCGACGGCGTGCATCCGCGGTACTACAAACATCTAGGGTTTTATGGCTATCGCAAAGACGCTCTCGACAAATTCGTTCGCTGGCCAGAGTCGGCGCTCGAGCGCAGCGAACGACTGGAACAGTTGCGTTTCCTGGAGAACGGCGTCCAGATTTACGTGGCGGAAACGCCATTCGACACGGTCGGCGTCGACACGGAAGAAGATGTACGTAGAGTGGAAGAGATTTTGCGGAGCGGGAAAAATCAAAGCCCACCACGGAGGCACCGAGTCACCAAGCAGAAATGAGGAAAAGGAAGCTCTCCGTGTCTCCGTGGTGGGTGCTGGTTTCGGCCGCGTGTCAGTGCGACTTCGTCCAGGCTTCGGCGGCGGCCACTCGCTTAGTAATTGCAGGATGCGAGTAGAGAAGCCACTCGACCCATCGCGAGGGCGTTCTTTCGGCAAGATTCTGCTCGGCCAACTTATTCATCGACGAAATAAAAGGTTCAACGCTGGCCACGGACTCGAAGCAATAGCGGTCGGCCTGGCGCTCGTTGAAGCGCGAATAGGCATTGAGCGCAGGCATCAGCAGGAACGAGAGCACGGTGGCGACCAGAATCAGAAGCGGCAGATTCGCGAAATCGGACATAGTCTCAAACAGGTGGCGGCGCTCCACGGCGTAGCGCAGAACTTCGTTGGCGAGCCAGAAGCCGAAAAGGGTGATTCCCGCCTGCACAAGAATGCTTTTCAAAATGTGGCTGTGCACGTGGTGCCCCAGTTCGTGCGCGAGCACAGCTTCGATTTCGTCGTCGGAATAATTGTCCAGCAGGGTGTCAGCCAAAATTATGCGCCGGGTCGCGCCGAGTCCAGTGAGCGCGGCGTTCGCCTTTTTACTTTTTGCAGAAAGATGCCACTTATAGACGCCACGCACGCGCGTGCCGGCGCGCTCGCTCAGAACAATCAGACGGCGTTTGAGTTCCTCGTTCTCCAGCGGCTCGAATTTGTAAAAAATCGGAAACAGTACCACCGGAGCGAGTTGCGCGAGCAGCACAAAAAGTCCGAGGAAAACAGCCCATGCCACCACCCACCAGTGCTCCGGGGCCTGGCGCATTAGCATGTAAAGCAGTTCGGCCACGATCAGGGCCATAATCAGCTCGATCAGAAAGCTCTTGCATTCGTCCCAGAGCCAGGAGCGAAATCTCTGGTTGGAGAGGTTATAGCGGTGCTCAAGCCGGAAACCGTAGTAATCGAGCGGAGTGCCCAGTGCCTTGCCGATCAGCATCAGCATCAGCACATAGAAGAAAACGGCAAAAAAGTAATTCTGCGAAGCGGCGCGCTCCGCCAGATCGCGCAGCCAACCGGTCCAGCCAGTGGCCAAAAGCACGACCAGCAAACCGAAGCCGAGCGCGAAATCGCCAATTCCCAGCCACCGCTTGATGCGGTTGTAGCGCCGCGATTCCGGAGAATCCGCTGGAACCGGTGTGATTTCCTTGGTGACCATCATGCTGCGAGTGTTGTTACCATCCTATCGCGTTCGAAGGCTGGCTAGCACTCGAAAGTGCCGAAAAAGGCCATCATCTTACAACTCTTAGTATTTCTGCGGTTCTGCGAAGTGAACGTATCCGCAGTCAGCCCTGCCTCACGAATCGTTCGCCCGCCTCCAGAATCTCTTCGACCAACTCAGTCGTGGCGGCTTCCACATAGCAGCGCAGCATCTTTTCGGTACCGGAGGCGCGAAATAATACCCAAGCGTCGGCACCGTGACCGGGGTTGGGAGCATCGAGGTAGAACTTCACTCCATCACGATCTTCTTTTTTCAGAATGGAGTAAGCGCCGAGTTTTGTCGTGTGCGGATCGGCAGCGCGGCGGATGGCGCCATTCTTCATCTCATCGGAAATGTGCAAGTCGTGCCGTCCATAGTAGTGCGCGCCGAATTCACGCTGCAGATCGGCGACCAACTCGCCAAGCGGCTTTTTCTCTTCCGCCATCACATTCGCCAGCAGAAGCGAGTTGAGAATGCCGTCGCGCTCGGGAAGAAAGCGTCCGTATCCGATGCCGCCGGATTCTTCGCCGCCGATCAGGATTTCATGCTCCATCATGAGATCGGCAATGTACTTGAAGCCGATGTTGCACTCATACAGCTTGCGTCCGTATTTAGCGGCGATGCGATCCATCATGCCAGTGGTGTTGAAGGCTCGCACCACATCTCCGGGCCACTTCTTGCGCACCAGCAACCAGTGCAGCAGAACGCACATGCACTTGTGGGAATCGACGAAGCAGCCATCTTCGGCGACGGCGCCGATGCGGTCGGCATCGCCGTCGGTAGCCAGGCCGGCATGGCATTTTTCCTTCACTACAGTTTCCTGCAGACGTGCGACGTGCGGCAAAATCGGTTCAGGATTGATGCCTGGGAATAGCGGGTTCACTTCCTGGCGGATCGCCACGTAGCGGATGCCATGCGCGTCAAATATTTTCGGCAGAACTCCGCGGCCGGAGCCGTACATGGAGTCAATAGCAAACTTGAAATTCGCGCGCCGGATGAGAGCGAGATCCGCAAACTGGGAAATAGCTTCAACGTACGAGGGCTTAAGATCCACCTCTTTGATCTTCGCGGGTGCCCAACTCATTCGCGTTTTTTGCGAATGAGTGGGATTGTCGTCAGGCATCGCGCCGGAGCCTAGTTCGCCTTCAATCGCTTTCACGATCGCGGGCGTGGCCGATCCTCCAAACTTGGCTTTGAACTTCACACCATTCCAGTTCCACGGATTGTGGCTCGACGTGACCATGACTCCGCCCGCCGCGCCCAGTTTCTTGACGTTGTAGGAAACCGCTGGCGTGGGCACGTAGTCGTTCGCAAGCATCACGGGAATGCCCGCATCAGCGACGACTTCAGCGACGGCGCGAGCGGCGCGGTCCGACAGAAAGCGCGTGTCATATCCAACAACAATGCCGACACCGAGGGCGGAGGCTTCGTGCTTGAGGACGTAGCTGGCGATGGCTCCCGCCACGCGACGCACATTGTCGAAGGTGAAGTCGTCGGCGATGAGGCCGCGCCAGCCGTCGGTACCGAATTTGATTTGGGTCATGGTTAGTCGTCGGTCGCTAGTCGTTGGTCGTTCGCACTTTGTCATTCGCTCCGACGGCCCACGAGCAATCGCCAGTTAAACGTTTGCTAGCGACGAACGACCAACGACTGCTCCTCACACCAGTTTCTTCAGCTTCTTCTCATCCAGATGCTTCACCACTTTGCCGACATCCTGCGACTGGTCGAGCGTGGTAACCAGCAACGCATCTTCGGTCTCGACAATCACCAGATTGCTAACGCCAACCAGCGCAACAAATTTCCCGGGGGCGTGAACGTAGTTATTCTTGGCATTCAAAGCGAAACTCCCGGCTGTGGATACCGGGCTTCCTTCGCTCGTCTTCGCCTTCGCCGTGTGATGTTCATGCAGCGCGGCCCAGGAGCCGAGGTCGTTCCATCCAAAATCGGCGGGCAGGCAGAAGATGCACGACTGGGCTTCGCCCTTGGCCGAGCGGGGCTCGAGCACGGCATAGTCGATGCTGATGTTCTCGCATTTCGGGTAGAGTTTGCGGAAAGTTTCCGCAAATTTGCGCGTGCCGTAAACGGCGGCAATTTTCTCGAGGATTGCCGCAGTATTGGGCAGGTGCTCGCGCAGCGCGTTGGCGAGCGTGTCGGCGCGCCAGAGAAACATTCCGCTGTTCCAGAAATAATTGCCCGCATCAACAAACTGCTTTGCTCGGGCGAGATCCGGCTTCTCGGTGAAACGGCGCACGCGCAAGTCCGAAGCACCATCCTGATCGGGCGCGCCCGCCTCGATATAGCCATAGCCGGTTTCGGGACGCGTCGGGCGGATGCCGAGCGCTACTATGTTTTCTCCCGCAGCAGCGATTTCGATGGCCCGGCTGAGATTGGCGCGGTATTGAGCAGGGTCGGCGATCACGTGGTCGGAGGGAAACAAGCCGAGCACCGCATCTGGATCCTGACGAAGCAGCAGAAATGCCGCCAGACCGATCGCGGGAGCGGTGTTGCGTCCGGCGGGCTCGGCGACGATCTGCTTCGAAGGAAGTTTTGGAAGCTGACGCAGAATAGCGGGGCGCAGGTCGTCATTGGTAATGATCCAGAAACGGCCAGGCGCGGTCAGGGGGGCAAGGCGCGCGACGGTCTGCTGGATCATGGTGTGCTTGCCATCAAGCGCGAGCAGTTGCTTGGCGCGGCGTTTGCGGCTCAGCGGCCAGAAACGCGTGCCCCGGCCGCCGGCCAGGATTATCGGATAAAAATGCGAGTTCGATCTCACGTCGTTGCAAGCCTAACATTTACTCAGTGTGCGGCGAAAGGCTCCACGACATGGCACTTTTCGCTCATTGCCCCGCCTCGAAGTTTGTGATAGCTTCGCCTACTCGTGGCAGGCCTGCTTTCAAAACTCGGGTTCGGCTCATCGGCAGAGGTTCCGCAGATCATTCAGGGGGAGGTGCCCCCGCTCCAGGGCGCCGACTTAGCGGTCGCCTATTTTTCATCGCGCGCTGGTGGCGATCTGTACGATTGCCTGCGGGTTGGCCCGCAGCGTTTTATTTTCGGAATGCTCGACGTCGCCGGCAAACGGGACACTCTGGGTCCGGTGCTGCTCGCAGCGCAGACCTGTTTCCGGTCCTCCGCCGAACAGCTTTTCGCGGCTCCCGAACTGAACGAGTCCGACGCCATGATCGAACTGTCGCGCCGTCTGAATCTCGAAATCATGCGCGCAGCCGGAGGCGTACGCAGTTGCCCGGCTTTCGCCGGTTGCTACAATGAAGAGTTGGGCACAGTTTGCTACGTGAATGCGGGCCACACTCCCGCGCTGCTCCGCGATCATGCGAGCATCGTCGAACTGCCCGCCACCGGACTTCCGCTCGGTCTGTTCTCGCTGGCCCCGACGGACGCCCGCATCGTTGGCTTGGGGCCAAGCGCTTCGCTCGCGGTAGTCTCGCGCGGAGTGGTGGAAGCCGAGTCGAAACACGCGGAATTCGGTCTGGAGGGAGTCAAGAGTGTCATGCAAACGGGAGCTGCTTCTGCCAAAGCTCTTTCCCATGACATTCTCCAACGTGTACAGGACTTCATGCACATGGCTCCGAAACACAATGACGTGACCGCCCTGACGCTCACACGAGACAATTAACTCGCGGCCTTTCACCGCTCCCCGCTCCCTTGGCCTCCATGCGGCTGACGGCGTAAAATAGAACAAATTCTCCTTCGGGGATACCCCAGGATTCAAGAGAGCCCTAATGAACCGGACTAGACTTCCAGTGCTCTTGGCATTGGCGTACGCGCTGTTACTTCCAGCTTTTTCGCCAGCCGATACCGTGGTCGAAGAAATCATCGCCCGCGTGAATAACGAGATCGTCACCCGTTCCGAATACGTCCGCAGCCGCGATCAGCTCAAGCAGGAAGTTCAGCAGCAGGACGCCGCCAACGCCGACCGCCTATTTGCCGAAAGGCAGAAAGACGTTTTGCGCGATCTGATTGACCAGCAACTTCTGCTGCAAAAAGCCAAAGACCTCGGCATCACCGGTGACACCGAACTGATCAAGCGCCTCGATGAAATGCGCAAGCAGATGAACCTCGAGACCATGGAAGACCTGGAGAAGGCGGCGGAAGCACAGGGCGCTTCCTACGAGGACTTCAAGCAGAACCTGCGCAACCAGATCGTCACCCAGCGCGTGATTGGCCAGGAGGTTGGCCAGAAGCTGGCCATAAGCAAGGAGGACGAGAAGAAGTTCTACGAAGAGCATCGCTCGGAGATGGAACGGCCCGAGCAGGTTCGCCTCAGTGAAATTCTGATCGCACCCAAACTGCCTGCGAAACCGGCCGGCGCGGACGGAAAGCCAGAACCGCCTTCGCAGGCTGAGACGGATGCAGCGCTAGAAGCCGCCAAGGCCAAAGCCGAGGATCTGCTCGACCAGATTCACAAGGGCGCAAAGTTTGAAGATTTGGCGAAAAAATACTCCGACGGACCCTCGGCAAAAGATGGCGGCGACCTCAGTTATTTCAAGCGCGGTACCATGCCGAAAGAGCTGGACGACAAGGTCTTCGCGCTGAAGACTGGTGAAGTCTCGGACGTGATTCGCACCAAGCAGGGCTACGTGATCCTGCTCGCTGCCGAGCATCAGATGGCGGGCATCCCACCCCTGAAAGAAGCGGAACCGCGGATTCAGGATGCGCTTTACATGCAGAAGCTCCAGCCGGCGCTGCGCGCCTATTTGACTACCCTGCGCGAAGAGGCCTACATCGATGTCAAACAGGGTTACATCGACTCGGGCGCGAGCGCAAAACAAACCAAGCCCGTCGAAACCAGTGAAAAAGAAGCCAAAACGAAGAAATTGAAAAAGAAGAAGAAGCTGGGAGTGTTTTAGGCTAATCTCTCTGGGCTAGGTTCTCTGTGAGCCAGGTTTTGTAGGCTGTTCTTTCGCGCTGTTTCTTAGCAGGTGGCAGAGGAACTGAGTATCGTATCAGGGCATGCCTTCAGGCATGCCGCAAGCGCAGCACCGAGAGTGCGCCTTCAGGCGCTGGACGCGGCAAGCCGATTTCGCGGAGGCTCATGAAAGAGTTTTTTATCTCCGAATGTTCCCAGCAGGAAAACAAGGTCATCACCTCCAGTTTCGTAGTGGCTTCGAAACAGGTGAAGGCCAAAAAGAATGGCGATCCTTACCTGGCGCTGGTTCTCGCTGATCGCAGCGGCCAGATCGAAGCCAAGATGTGGGATAACGTCGACGAATTCATTCTCGCTTTCGAGCAGGACGACTTTCTCAAGGTCAAGGGGCTGGTCAACAAATACAAGAATCGTTTTCAGCTCACCATTCACAAGCTGCGGCGGATGGAAGAGGCGGAAATCGATTTCACGGATTACCTGCCCAAGACCACCAAGGACATCGGCGAACTCTGGCGAACGCTGACCGAATTTGTGGCCACGTTTCAGAATCCCCACCTGAAGTCGCTGGTCGAACTGTTCATGGCGGACGCGGAAATTGCTGAGCGCTACCGCAATGCCCCCGCAGCCAAGACCCTTCACCACGCCTACATCGGAGGGCTGCTCGATCACGTCGTCTCCCTGTTCCGTTCTTGCGATCTGATCTGCCGCAACTATCCTCAAGTCAACCGAGACCTCCTGTTGACGGGAGCGTTTCTGCATGACATCGGCAAGATTCAGGAGCTGAATTACAATCGCGCGTTTTCCTATACCACACGCGGCCAGTTGCTCGGGCACATGATCATCGAACTGGAGATGCTGCAGTCCAAGCTGGCAAAACTGCCCAATTTCCCCGCGGAGCTGAAAACGCTGCTCGAACATCTCATCATCAGCCATCACGGCCAGTACGATTTCGGGTCGCCGAAGCTTCCCATGTTTCCCGAGGCGCTCATGCTGCACTATCTCGACGACCTGGATTCCAAGATGGAAGCCATGCGCGCCCATTTCCAGCGCGAGGCTGACCTCGAAGGTCCATGGACCAGCTATAACGCGTCGCTGGGGCGCCCGTTGCTCGATTCCAGAAAATTCTTGCAGGGGGAGGAAGCCCCAGCCGAGAAAGCCCCTGCGGAAGATCCCGGTGCACAATCAGCCACGCCCATAGCGCCGGAGCGTCCAACATCCGCATCGCCAGTGCTTGATCTATTCACCGAACAGAAAGCATAAGTTCGACGAATCAGCTGGCTTTTGCGCTGTCATCTATCAGGCCAAAAAAGTTGGCCGCCCGGGTTTGAGTCCGGGCGGCCGGTTCGTTCTAGACGGTCGGCGAAGTGGTTCGCCTTCGCCTGACTTATGGCTTACTACTTACGACAGGAAGAACTCTTTCGCGATCGGCACCCATTCCTGCTTGGGAATCTGCGCGGCTACGTCGTTGATCGCTTCGCCACCATCTTGCGCCAGCGCTCCCGCGAAGGCCATTCCTGCGGGAATCCGGCGCTGCAGACGGCTCGCCGACTCTTCGGTCCACCACCGCGCCAGCGCTCCGCCCAACAGGTTCTTGAAGCTCGTCTTGGCATCCGGCGCGTTCACTGTCACCAGCCAGCCGTTCCCGTAAGGATCGCTCAGCGCCAGCTTCGGATTCTTCGCCACTGCTTCGTTAATGTCTGACACCGTACCTTCGATCGGCGAAACCATGTCCACCGCCGCGTCGTCGTGATACACCGTGCACAGCTTCTGTCCTTGGCGAATCCACTGGCCGCGTTGCGGCAGCGCGATGTTCTCTACCGTGCCCGTCAGCTTCGACGCGAAGTCATCCATGCCGACCCGCACCAGGTTGGTGCTTTCGCTCAACGCCCAAGTGTGACCCGGGTGATAGCGCAGATTTTCGGGGACCGCGAAACCGGCCACCAACGCCGGCTGAAGACGCGGCGCAATCGTGTCAGACTTGGCTGGAGCAACCTGCAACACCGGCACAGCGGCGCGGCGGCTGCGGAAATAGTCGATGAGTAAGAAGGTCGTGAAAGTGAAGAGAACCAAAAGGACTGTCATAAGTCACCTCGTTCGAATTTTTGAGGCCCGTCTAGCGAGCCACTGACGCTTTTACTTAAGGCAATCGCCATGCCAAGATGAGGCAGTTTGCGAGCGAGGTTTCTGAGGACTGTGATCTCTTGTGAAATGAACCGGATAGGCGAAAAACGAATTCGTGGAGAAGCAAACATTGATGAAATCATCAACAACGCGGTGCTGACAATCGCAACAAGCGAAAGCTCGTGTTTTCAATGTTTCGAAGTACGAAACAAGAATAACCGCGTAGAATCAGCGTGTTGCCGCTTGTAACCGCACTGATGAACCTCGCAACAGCTAAAATTGAAAAATACAACAGCGAAAACTCGCGATATGCCGATGAATCTCTCACGCTTTACCACCATCAGCTTTGACTGCTATGGGACCCTGATCGACTGGGAGTCGGGAATTCTCCCCACACTGCGGGCAATGCTCGCGGACCACGGTAAGAGTCTCCCCGACGCCGACATTCTGGAGCTCTATGGAGAATTCGAAGCGCAAGCGGAAAGCGGCCCCTACCAAAGTTATCAGGATGTGCTGCAATCCGTGGTAAGGGCATTCGCCGATCGTTTCCATTTCCAAGCCAGTTCCGCCGAAGTCCGCTCCCTGCATCAGTCCGTTCCCGCGTGGCCGCCCTTTCCGGATACAGTGCCTGCGCTTCGCGAGCTGAAGAAACGCTACCGGCTAGTCGTAATCTCAAACATTGACGACGCCCTATTTGCGCAGACGCGGCAACGTCTGGATGTGGAATTTGATGGAGTGATCACAGCGGAACAGGCCAGGAGCTACAAGCCTTCCCTCAACAATTTTCACATGGCCCTACGGACGCTCGCGCTCGCTCCGGACCGGCTGCTGCACGCCGCGCAGAGCATCTATCACGACGTGGTGCCAGCGCGGTCGCTGGGGATCGCGACGGTATGGGTGAACCGGAAATCGGCCCGTCCCGGAGTCGGCGCGGTTCGAGCCGCCGCCGGACACGCGGACATGGAGGTTCCCGACCTGGCGAGCCTCGCCGCGGCCGCTATGCAGCGCGGGCAAGATTGACGGTCTTACATCTACATCTCCATCCATCTACATCGGAACCGGCATGGCAAGGATCTTCTTTTGTATGGCGACCGTGACCAACTGGGCCTTGTTGTGGATGTCGAGTTTGCGCATCAGGTTAAACTTGTGCGCCTCCACGGTCTTAACGCTGATTCCGAGAACGGCCGCTGCCTTTCGTACGGTATGACCCTCTGCCAACAACTTCATCACTTCGCGCTCGCGCACGGTCAGGGCGCTTCTACGCAGCGGCACGTGCGCCGGCTGGTCAGGCCGAGTCGCTTCGCCTGGCAATTTTGTCTGAATCTGCGGACTCAATGAGCGTCCGCCGTGATGCACTTCGCGCAGGGCGCGTAACAAAAGCGGCGCGGGAGTATCTTTCAGGAGGTACCCACTAGCGCCGGAGCGTAGCGCCTGCTGCACATACTCCTGATCCTCATGCATGGTCAGATAGACGATGCGCGTACCCGCGCAGTGCTCTTCGATCAGGCGTCCCGCTCCGAACGACGACATACCCGGCATGCTGATATCGAGCAGCACCAGATCAGGTCGGTGCTGCAGAACCAGCTTAAGCGCTTCGGCGGCATCGCCCGCTTCTCCAACCACGGCAAAGTCGGGAGCGTCTTCGAGCAAGCGGCGCACGCCGTAGCGCAGCATTTCGTGATCGTCGGCGATCACGCAACGAATCGGCTCGGCAGCTTCCGGATGAAATGGTCCAGCCTTCGTGGTCAACATGGAGAAATCCCCGCGCACTCCAACGAAGTCATGCGACGAGATGAAATCCTGGGTGCTCGGACACTACCGTACAAGGGTTCCCTATATTGTACCCAAACCCGCACCCAACGTGGCAGAAATCCGAGGGTGGAAATCGGCCCGGAAATATGACGAGCGCTGAACTCCTCCTTCTTCGTTTACAATGCGTGTTCCACATGCTGCGCTACTTCACCTCCGGAGAATCCCACGGCGAAGCCCTGGTGGCGTTCCTTTCCGGGCTGCCCGCCGGGTTGACAGTGGACCAAGAGTTTGTTGACCGAGAGCTGTGGCGGCGACAGCAGGGTTTTGGACGCGGCGGGCGCATGAAGATCGAAACCGACCGAGCGCATTTTCTCTCGGGCGTGCATCATGGCAAGACAATCGGCTCGCCAATCGCGGTAATGCTGGAGAATCGCGACTGGCAGAATTGGAAGGAATCGCTGCCGGTCGAGACGGGTGATCCGGAAAAACACAAACGTGTTGCCTCACCACGCCCTGGCCATGCCGACCTTGCGGGAGCTCTGAAGTACGATTTCACGGAGGCGCGCTATGTTCTGGAACGCGCCTCGGCGCGAGAATCGGCGGCGCGGGTGGCGATTGGCGCGCTCGCCAAGTTGCTGCTGCGTGAGTTGGGAGTGGAAGTTCTGAGTCACGTGATTGCGGTCGGCGCGGTTTCAATTGCGGATCGAGAAATCGCCTGGGAGCAAATCGAGCCCCTGTCCCGCAAAAGCGAGGTGCTGCTTTCGTGCGCCGACGCCGACGCCGAGCTGCACATGAAAGAAGAGGTCGACAAAGTTCTGCGGACGGGCGATTCGGTCGGCGGAGTGTTCGAGGTGGTCGCCCACAATGTTCCGCCCGGTCTCGGCAGCTACGCGCAATGGGATGAGCGGCTCGATGCGCTGCTGGCTGCGGCGATCATGTCGTTGCAGGCGGTGAAGGCGGTGGAAATTGGAAGCGGGATTCAGGCAGCACACTCGCCGGGCTCGGCCGTGCACGACGAAATCGGCTACCGGAGCAACACAGGATTTGCCGGCTTTACGCGCACGCGCAACAATGCTGGGGGTCTGGAGGGCGGTGTTTCCAACGGGCAGGAGATTCGGGTTCGCGGTTATCTGAAGCCGATTTCCACGCTGCGGCGGCCCTTGCAGTCGGTGGATTTTGCGACGCGCGAACCGGTGAAAGCGGCATATGAACGTTCGGATGTGTGCGTGGTACCCGCCGCCGGCGTTGCCGCCGAAGCGATGGTCGCGCTCACCCTGGCGCGCTGTGCGCTCGAGAAGTTCGGCGGTGATTCAATGAAAGAAACGAAACGAAATTTTCTGGGATATCTGGAACAGCTGAAGAACTACTAGTCCGAAAACTACAACTTAAAATTAAGATAATGATTTATCCAATTGTGAAATTCGGCGACCCGGTGCTGGAAAAGCCCGCAGCGGAAGTGACCAACTTCGACGACGGCCTGAAAAAGCTGGTGGAAGACATGTTTGAGTCGATGTACGCGGCGCGCGGCGTAGGGCTCGCCGCACCGCAGATCGGCATTGCGCAACGAATCGCCGTCGTGGACGTGACTTTCAAAGAAGATCCTGACGCCAAACTGGTCCTGATCAACCCGGTAATCATCAACAAAGAGGGGCGGCAGCGGAGCAGCGAAGGCTGCTTGAGCATTCCCGAATTTCGCGAAGACGTCACCCGGGCCAAAACCGTGACCCTGCGTGCGCAAGATCTCAGCGGCAAGTTTTTCGAGCACACGGGTGAAGAACTGTTAGCGCGGGCCTTCCTGCATGAGACCGATCATTTGAACGGCAAGCTCTATATCTCACACATCAGCGCGCTGAAGCGCGATCTCATCAAACGCAAGATCAAGAAGATGGTCAAGGCAGGCGAGTGGTAGAAGGGCAGGTCTCAGGTGTAAGGTCTCAGGAAAAACATTTGCTGCCTGACGGAGTTCTGAGACCTGAGACCTTACACCTGAGACCTGATACCTATGATTCTGGCTTTCTGCGGCACGCCTCGTTTCGCGGTCCCAACCTTGGATAAGCTGGTCGAGGCGGGTCATTCCGTGTCGCTGGCGGTGACGCAGCCCGATCGGCCTCGCGGACGCGGGATGGAAGTCGCGGTTTCTCCCGTGAAAGACGCGGCAATGCGCCTGGGAATTGCCGTCGTGCAACCGGCCACCATCAAGAACAACACCGAGTTCCGTGATCAACTGACGGCGATTAACCCAGACGCGATTATCGTCGTCGGCTATGGCCGCATCATTCCGCAATGGATGATTGACCTCCCCCGGCTCGGAAATTTGAACCTGCATGCGTCGCTGCTACCCAAGTACCGCGGTGCGGCGCCGATTCAGTGGGCGATCGCTAGCGGTGAATCTGTAACCGGAGTTACGACCATGCGCATTGACGCGGGGCTCGACACCGGCGACATCCTGATGCAGCGCAAAATTCCGATTGCGCTGGAGGACACTGCCGAGACGCTGGGACCGAAGCTGGCGTCCATCGGGGCGAATCTGATGGTCGAGACCCTGCGGGGGCTCGAGAACGGGCAGGTCCACGCTACTCCGCAGGATGATTCGCAAGCCACACTCGCGCCGATTTTGCAGAAGGAAGACGGCCGCATGGACTTCGCTCGCAGTGCAGACGACCTCTTAAATCGCCTGCGTGGATTTCAGCCGTGGCCCGGAGCGTTCACGCTCTTCAAAGGTAAGACGCTGCAAATCCACCGCGCTCAGCCCGCGCATAGGGTTAACGTGCCTCCCGGGCAAATCACGGTTGAGGGAGCGCGCTTCTTTGTTGGCTGCGGCAAGGACAAGAACGCAGATAAAGATGGCACAGCGTTGGAGCTCATCGAAGTTCAACTTGAGGGCAAACGCCGCATGACCGCGCCCGAATTCATCAATGGCTACCGGCCCAAATCCGGCGACCATCTGGGACAATAGTCTCAATGGCCGTTTCTCCTGCGCGGTTCGTAGCTTTCGAAATCTTGTTGCGGGTCGTGCGCGAAGAATCTTACGCCGCCGAACTGCTTCATTCCCCGGCCCTCGCAAAGCTTTCCGCGCGCGATCACGGGCTTGCCACCGAATTGGTGATGGGAGTTCTCCGCTGGCAGTCGCTGCTCGATCAGCGATTGGCGGCCGCATCGTCGCAAAAGCTCGAGCGGCTCGATGACGAGGTTCTGGCCGCATTGCGCCTGGGCGTGTATCAGCTGCTATTTCTTTCCCGAGTTCCGGCGCGCGCGGCGATTTTTGAAAGTGTGGAACTTGTTAAGGCTGCGCGCAAGCGTTCGGCCACTTCGTTTGTGAATGCGGTTCTCCGGAAAATTGGCACGACCAGCAGGGAAGATTTCCTCGCAGAAATCGAGGCCTCGCCCGACGCGGTCACGCTGGCTAGGAACGCCGCTCATCCCGCTTGGCTGGTGGCGCGCTGGCTGGGGCGCCATGGACTTGAATCGACGCGCAAGATCTGCACACATGATCAGACGGTGCCCGACACGGCCATTCACATTCATGGCGATCGATCTGCGGAGGGTCAAGCGCACGGCAATCAAATTGACGAGGAACTCGCCGCAGCCGGCGTGCAGCTCTCGCCGGGCCGATTGATATCGGCAGCACGGCGCGTTCTTTCGGGCGACGTGATCGGAACACGCGCCTATCAGGAAGGCCGCATATCGATTCAAGATGAAGCTTCGCAACTCGTGGCGCTGCTGTTGGGCCACGGAGAGATGATTCTTGATTGTTGCGCCGCTCCCGGCAGCAAGACTGCGTTGCTGGCCAAGCGTAATCCGCGGGCCAAGGTGTTTGCGGCCGAGCTGCATCTACACCGCGCGCGCTTGCTGCAAAGCCTCCATCGGCTGCCGAACCTCCACATAGTGGCAGCCGACGCGCGTCATTTGCCTTTCTCGTCGACATTCGACCGTATCCTTGCCGATGTTCCTTGTTCCGGCACTGGCACTCTTGCCCGCAATCCGGAGATCAAGTGGCGACTCAAAGAGAAAGACCTGCAAGATTTGCAGGCGCGGCAGGGTGCGATCCTGAAGTCTGCGCTCGCACGGCTGGTACGTGGCGGGCGGCTCGTCTATTCCACGTGTTCGCTGGAGCGTGAGGAAAACGAAGCGGTTGTGGAAGCGGCTCTCGAGGGCGCAGCGGAATTCAAAGTCGCCGATTTCAGGGTAGAACTGGAAAAGCTGCGGCAGTCGGGCGAGCTTTCTGAAACAGTTGGGAAGGATATCGCGTCGCTTCTCGCTGGCCCTTATCTGACAACGATTCCCGGCGTGCATCCTTGCGACGGCTTCTTCGCCGCCCTGATCGAAAGGAGCCGACGGTAACGCGTACGTTCGATTCCTAGCGAGACCCGATTCTTGGCGAGACCGGGTGGAGCGGCAGGGCTTACTTGGCGTCGGCTTTGACGTTGATTTTCAAAGTGATGTAAACCTGCGTCCGGTCGTCAAACTGGCTGACGGTTTTTGTGCCGCTCTTGCGGTTGTTGTACTGCGCATACACTTCGTAATCGATGCTGGGCTGAAGCGCCGGGAAGCGGTAAGTTCCGTCTGGGCCTACGATATAGGTCTTCACGGAGTGGGTATGAGTGTTGGTGAGATACACGACCGCGTCCGGCAAAGGATTCTCGCCGGAGTCCAGCACCTTGCCCGTGAGCAACCGCGTCTTGTCTTCCTTGGAGGAGCTGCCAAACTGCGGCGCTGGGGCCGCATACGCCAAGGTCGAGAGGGCCGTCGACAAGATGACTAGCAGAGAAACCGCGATAATCGCCCTTTTCATGAGCATCCCATTGCC
The DNA here is from genome assembly GCA_049592035.1 of Terriglobales bacterium. Taxonomy (GTDB): domain Bacteria; phylum Acidobacteriota; class Terriglobia; order Terriglobales; family Acidobacteriaceae; genus Acidiflorens. The sequence continues at coordinate 17,168 of JBAWFQ010000197.1, read as the reverse complement.
GCCGGTTCCCGAGCCACGGCGGTCACTCCCAGTCTAAATGAAGGCCGATTTCAGAGCGCTCGTCATCGTCGATATGCACCGTCACTTCGGAGCCCGGTTTCAATTTTTTGCCGTTGGGCAGCTTGTAGCCCTTGACGTCCGCCCACACGATGTAATCGGCCTTGCCGGCGGGCACGCGTTGCGCGAACTCGCCTGTGTGATTGGAATAGAGCTCCCAACGGGCTTTTTTCTCATCGGGCCGCCGAATCTTCACCTTCACTCCATAGAGCGGTTGCCCGCCGGGATCCCAAACCGTTCCGAAAATGAGCGCGTAAGGCTTCGGCTTTTCGCGCTCGCTACCCCGCGCGCTTCCAGGTGTCAGCAGCGACACCAGGAACACCGCCGCCGAAGACATGGCGACAAAGCGCCAGAACAAACAAAAGTGGGCAGGCTGCTTCAGGAATCCTCGTCCTCATCTTCTTCGTCGTCGGCGTCCTCTTCGTCTTCATCCTCGTCGATCTCGTCTTCGCCGACTATTTTCAATTCGACCGGATTCACCGTAACCACCTCGAAGTCCGTGCCGCACTCCGGGCAGGAGACGACCGCGCCTTCATCGACCTCATCTTCGTCGATGTCGAGATCCGTCTCGCATTCAGGACAGTACACCATGATTTCCTCCACGTTCGGAATACCCCTGTTATATTTAGTTTCTTCGCGGGGAAAAGGTCAAGTGCCTTGCCCATAAAAATTCGAGATCGTTGAGATATGGCGGGTGATTGGTGGTACGTCCAGACGGTCAACCGCCTTACGCGTGCAACCCGGAGCGTTTCGAAGGATAATGAATAAGCACTAGGTTTCAAAGTTTCAGGGTTGCAAGGTTTCAAAGTTGAGGCTTGGTGGCACGCGGCTTTCCCTTGAAACGTTGAAACCTTGAGGCCTTGAAACCTGAACCTAAATGAGTCGCGGACAAACCATCTCGTTCAGCTTCCCTCCCTTTGCAGGATGGGTTAGGCGCATCATTCTAACGTGCACAGGGATCTACCTGTTTCAGGTGATCGTGCCTTTGTTCAGTCAGAACGCTGTCGGCCTAATGCGAGAGTGGCTGGCGCTGATCCCGGTGGACGTGATGCATGGCGAAGTGTGGCAAGTGTTCACCTACTCCTTGCTCCACGCCAATTTCAGTCACGTGTTTTTCAACATGCTCACTCTCTGGTTTATTGGCGCGTACCTGGAGCGCGACTGGGGTCCGCGCCGATTTATCGAGTGCTACACGTTCTGCGTCGTGGGCGCCGCTTTGGTGACCATTGCCATCTCCTACACCCATTTTCTGGGGATGAATCCAGGCACGGAAACGATGGGCGCATCGGGCGGTATTTTCGGACTGCTGATGGCCTTTGGGATTCTCTACGCCGATCAGGAGATGTTTCTGTTTCCGCTGCCGTTTAGAATCAAGGCTAAATACCTGGTTGGCATCTGGGTCGTGGTCGCGATCATTGCGGTCTTTGAGCCCTCGCAAGGAGGAGTCGCCGTTTTTGCCCATCTCGGCGGATTGCTCTTCGGCTTCCTCTGGGTGAAGTTCATGCCCTCACGCGGAGTGAGCTATGCTGCGTCCGAGAGTTATTTTGGGGTAAGGAACTCGTACTATCGCTGGAAGCGAAGGCGCGCGGCCAAAAAGTTCGAAGTCTATATGAGAGATCATGACCGCAAAGTCACCTTCGACGAACATGGAAACTACGTACCCCCCGAAGACAACGACAAAACTAATGGCGGATCGAAATCGGGCTGGGTGAACTAGGACGATCTCACCGCCGAGACGCAGAGGACGCCGAGAAAATCTTTCTTTCCTTGTCTTGTAGTTATCCGAGCATCTCGCCAAATCTTGCAAAAATGCGAGCCGGAAGTTCCACCGCCCGCGTCTTTCCCTTGAAACCCAAGTCGTGGCCTGCATTCTCCACTTTCATTAACTCGGTTTTGGCGGGAACTAGCTGCAGGGCTTTGATCATTTCTTCGATGCTCCCAAACGGGTCGCGGGTTCCGTGCACAAACAGGCTGGGCGTTCGCAGGTTGGGAAGGTGCTGGACGCGAAGTTGCTCCGGCTTGCGCGGAGGATGCAGAGGATAGGAAAGCAGAACAAGCCCAGACACAAGCTCTGGTTCGGAAGCGCAGAGCATCGTCGCTTGACGACCTCCGTAAGAGTGGCCGCCGAGAAAGATGCGGCCCGCGACGCTTTTACGCAAGACCGCAACCGCGTTGCGCAGACCGGCGCGATCGCGTTCTGCACTGCCCGGAAATGGCGGGCCGCTTCGCCGCTCCTGCCGAAACGGCAGATCGCAGCGCAGGACGACATAGCCATATCCGGCGAAAGTCTCGCTGAGCGCCACGAGTAGGGGGGCCGCGGAATTCGAGCCCGAGCCGTGCGTCAGGACCAGCGCCTCACCGTTAGGGATAGATGGAGTGTGCAGCGAGCCTCGTACCGCAGGTTCCAGCGAGTCATCAAAGAATAAGTCGGGGGCTTTCAGTTCCATCGCAGACCGCTATTTTTTCTGCCGCCGCACAGTGTTTGCCGCACAATGTTCATCTCGCCATTAGCGAGCCGCCGTCTCTGCCCGAGGAGCCGAAACCTTCGCGAGACAGCGAGGAAAGAGCATGGCATTGAATTCGGCGCCAATCAGCACCACTAGCGAGATGATGTACATCCACAGCAGCAGCGCAATACCCACACCGAGCGAGCCGTAGATCACGCTGTAGTCGGCATAGTGCTGCAAATACAATCCAAAAAGTGCGGTGGAAATCAGCCACATGGCGGTCGCCAGAACAGCGCCAGGCAAAACGCTATGCCAGGGTTGCGTGCGGGGTACCGCGTTGTGATAGATAAGCTGGATCACAGCAATGCTGGTCAGGATCGCAATAGCCCACCGGATCGCACCCCACAACAACAGAATCAGAGGTCCGAACTCATGCCCCATTTGAAACAAAATCCGCGTTTCGATGCGGCTGCCGAAGGCAACCAGAACGGTGGAAAAAGTCATCGGAATGCCCGCCATCAGGACCAGCGAAATCGCAATGGCGCGCTCTTGCACGATTCCCCAGGTCTTGGGCAGCTGATAGGCGCGGCGAAAGCCATCCATCCACGAGATGATGACGCCGGAGGCGCTCCACACCGTCAACAACGAAGTGGTGATGAGCAGGCCAACCGGCCGGTCCGTACTGCCTCTGAGATAGGCCAGCACCGTGGAACTGCCCGCAGGCAAGATGGTACCCAAAGCGTAGGAGATCTCGCGCAGATAGACCTGGCCGCGGCTAAGAGTGGCGAGAACCGCGCCGAGCACCAGCAAGGCCGGGAAAAAAGTGAAAATCGACGAATAGGCCGAGGCTTTCGCGGTGCCGAAGGCGTCGTGCTCGAAAGCGCGCCATATCGACAGGCGAAACAAGCGCCAGAAGCGCCCCAGCGCCGGAGCCACGACCAGTCCACCAGGAATCGGTTCCGGCGTGGAATTCGGATCCTGAGGTTGCCCGGTCAGGTGCTGTGGTTCCAGTGCTAAAGACATGGGTTTCAAGAAACCGTAGTCCACTTAAGGGTCATTCTATAGCGAATCCACAGCTTTGTGACCGTGGACGACCGACTGCGCTCGAACGGACGGGGCAGAGCCCCGTCACCACCATAGCAAAAAAGGAAGGGGCGACTGTCGTCGCCCCTCCTGGATTCGCTTCGTCTTACTCCGCGGCGAGTTCTTCGGTCTCGCCTTCGTGGCGCATGAGTTCGAGCGCGCGCTCGGCATCTTCGTAAGCTTGCGAGACTTCCTCCTGCACCTTGCTCGCGGCCTCTTCCATTTCCGGAGAGAGGCGCACGTTGCGGTAATACTCCATGCCAGTGCCGGCTGGAATCAAGCGGCCCACGATCACGTTTTCTTTCAAGCCGCGCAGATGATCGACCGCTCCCTGAATCGAAGCTTCGGTCAGCACGCGCGTGGTCTCCTGGAAGGAGGCAGCGGAAATAAACGAATCGGTCGAGAGCGACGCCTTGGTGATTCCGAGCAGCAACGGGCGCCCGGTGGCCGGTTTGCCGCCGTTCGCAATTGCCCGCTCGTTCTCCTCGTGGAAGCGGAACTTGTCCACTTGCTGCTCGAGGAGGAACTGGGTGTCGCCCACGTCCTCGACCTTCACCCAACGCATCATCTGGCGCACGATCACTTCGATGTGCTTATCCGAAATGTTCACGCCCTGCAAGCGGTAGACTTCCTGGATTTCGTTCACCAGGTAAGACTGCAGCTCTTTCTCGCCGAGCACGGCCAGAATGTCGTGCGGATTGAGCGGGCCGTCCATGAGCGGTTCGCCAGCTTTCACGCGCTCGCCTTCCTGCACGTTGATGTGGACGCCGCGCGGAACGGAATATTCTTTCTCCGTGCCGTTGTCGGCTGCCACGTAGAGTTTGCGTTGTCCCTTGGCCACTTCGCCGAAGCGCACCACGCCATCGATTTCGCTGATGACGGCAGTCTCGCGGGGCTTGCGAGCCTCGAACAATTCCACCACGCGCGGCAGACCGCCCGTGATGTCCTTGGTCTTCGTGGTTTCGCGCGGGATCTTGGCCAGCACGTCGCCCGGGAATACCGTGTCTCCGTCCTGCACCATGAGGTGAGCGCGCGAAGGCATCAGGTAGCGCTTGCTTGCCTTGCCCTTGATGACGATCGCCGGCTGACGCTTCTCGTCGGGCGAATCCGCCACCACGTGACGCGAGAGGCCGGTGACTTCGTCGACTTCCTCGTGCAGCGTGATGCCTTCCTGCAAGTCCTTGAACTGCGCCGTGCCACCGATTTCGGTGAGGATGGCGAATGTGTAAGGATCCCACTCGACGAGAGCCTCGCCTAGTTGTACCGGGCCACCCTCGGCAACCTTGACCTTCGCGCCGTATACGACTGCATAGCGCTCGCGTTCGCGGCCTTTTTCGTCCACGACCGCAATCGATCCCTGGCGGTTCATCACCACCAGGTCTCCAGTCTTGGACTTCACCGTCTGCAGGTTGACGAAGCGCACGATACCGTTGCTCTTGGCATCGAGGCGCGACTGCTCCGAGACTCGCGACGCCGTACCACCGATGTGGAAGGTACGCATGGTGAGCTGCGTTCCCGGTTCGCCGATGGACTGCGCTGCGATTACGCCGGTAGCCTCGCCGAGTTCGACCAGGCGTCCAGAGGCGAGGTTGCGTCCGTAGCACATGACGCAAACGCCGCGCTTCGACTCGCAGGTGAGCACCGAGCGGATCTTTACTCGCTCGATACCGGCAGCTTGAATCGCGCCCGCCAGATCTTCGGTGATCTCGTGATTGATGTCGACCACAACCTGGCCTTCGTAGTCCTTGATTTTTTCGAGCGACACACGACCTACGATGCGGTCGCGCAGCGGCTCGATGATTTCTCCTGCTTCGACAATACCGGAGACAAAAATTCCGTCGACGGTGCCGCAGTCGTATTCGCTGATGATCACGTCCTGCGCGACATCAACCAGACGGCGCGTCAGGTAGCCGGAGTCGGCGGTCTTCAGCGCCGTATCGGCTAAGCCCTTGCGGGCGCCGTGCGTCGAGATGAAGTATTCGAGAACGGTTAGACCTTCACGGAAGTTGGCCGTGATCGGCGTCTCGATAATTTCGCCGGTCGGCTTCGCCATCAGTCCGCGCATTCCAGACAGCTGACGAATCTGCTGTTTCGATCCGCGAGCGCCGGAATCGGCCATGACGTAAATCGGGTTGAGTTCGCCTTCTTTGTCGCGGCGCTGCATCTGGCCAAACATTTCGTCGGCGACTTTTTCCGTGATGGCCGACCAGATTTCGATGACCTTGTTGTAGCGTTCGCCGTTGGTGATCGCGCCATCCAGGTACTGCTGCTGGACCGCGATCACCGACTTGTCGGCGTCTTTCACCAGGGTCTTCTTGTTGTCGGGAATGACCATGTCGTCGATGCCGATGGAGAGGCCTGCTCGCGTCGCATACTTGAAGCCGAGCGACTTGATCTCGTCGAGCATCTTGACCGTGACTTCGAGACCGAAGCGCAGATAGCAGTAATTGACCAGCTGTCCAATACCCTTTTTCTTGAGCAGGCCGTTGATGTAGGGCATGCTCACATTGACGCCGGGCACTGCCTTGGGCAGATGGTCGTTGAGAATTGCGCGCCCCACAGTGGTGTTCAAGAACTCGCGTTGAATGTGCACGGGCTCCGTATGGTTCACGTCCTGATCGTCGTAAGCCTGCGTCAGGTCGATGACCTCGCCGGTGTAGCGCAGTCGAATCGGGGTGAGCGTTTCCACTTCGCCCATTTCGAGAGCGATCACGACTTCATCAATATTGGCAAAAGACCGGCCTTCGCCCTTGGCGCCTGGCTTCGCTTTCGTCAGGTAGTAGAGACCCAGCACCATGTCCTGCGTGGGCACAGTGATCGGCTGGCCCGATGCCGGCGACAGAATGTTGTGCGAAGACAGCATGAGGACGCTGGCTTCCACCTGCGCCTCGGGCGAAAGCGGAATATGCACTGCCATCTGGTCGCCGTCGAAATCGGCGTTGAACGCGGTGCAGACCAGCGGGTGGATCTTAATTGCTTTGCCTTCCACCAGCACCGGCTCAAAGGCCTGAATGCCCAGGCGGTGGAGCGTGGGTGCGCGGTTCAACATCACTGGATGGTCTTTGATGACCTCTTCCAGAATGTCCCAAACTATCGGTTCCTGCTGCTCCACCATTTCTTTTGCCTGCTTGATGGTGGTGCAGTTGCCCGTCTGCTCCAGTCGGTGATAGATGAACGGCTTGAACAGCTCAAGCGCCATTTTCTTCGGCAACCCGCACTGGTGCAGCTTGAGTTCGGGACCGACCACAATCACCGAACGTCCAGAGTAGTCCACGCGCTTGCCGAGCAGGTTCTGGCGGAAGCGTCCCTGCTTGCCCTTCAGCGTGTCGGAGAGCGACTTCAGCGGCCGGTTGTTGGCGCCACGCAAAACTCGTCCGCGGCGTCCGTTGTCGAATAGCGCATCGACCGCTTCCTGCAGCATGCGCTTTTCGTTGCGCACGATGACTTCAGGAGCGTGCAGGTCCATCAACTTCTTCAACCGGTTGTTGCGGTTGATCACGCGACGGTAAAGATCATTCAGATCGGAGGTGGCAAAGCGTCCGCCATCCAATGGAACCAGTGGACGCAGCTCGGGTGGGATCACCGGCAACACATCCAGAATCATCCACTGCGGCTTGTTGCCGCTCTTGCGGAAGGCCTCGACCACTTTCAGCCGTTTGGCATACTTCAGGCGCTTCTGCAGCGAGGTTTCGTGCTTCATCTTCTCGCGCAGTTCGGCGGCCAGCGAATCGACTTCGATGCGCTTCAGAAGTTCCTTGATCGCTTCCGCGCCCATCATCGCCTTAAAGCCGGTGGGACGATACTGCTGGTCGAGTTCGCGGTACTTTGCTTCGTCCTTGATGACTTCGCGTTCTTTCACCGTGGAGTCGCCTGGATCGACAACGACGTAGGCCTCGAAGTAGAGAATTGCCTCAAGGTCGCGCAGGGAAATATCGAGTAGATGCCCGATGCGGCTCGGCAGCCCTTTGAAGAACCACACGTGCGAACAGGGCGACGCGAGTTCGATGTGGCCGAGGCGCTCGCGGCGGACTTTGGACAGAGTGACTTCCACGCCGCACTTGTCGCAGATCACGCCGCGATGCTTCATGCGCTTGTACTTGCCGCAGAGACACTCCCAGTCCGTGACCGGGCCGAAAATACGCGCGCAGAACAAGCCATCGCGCTCCGGCTTGAAGGTGCGGTAGTTGATGGTTTCCGGCTTGGTCACTTCCCCATGCGACCAACTCCGGATCTTTTCCGGTGACGCCAGGCTGATGCGGATAGCATCAAAATCCGCCACCGGATTTGCCATATCGAACGGGCTCGAACGAAACATGTTCCTCCGCTTTCCTGCTCTCAGGAGCAGTACCCAGTACCTAGTAACCAGTACCCAGTCCGCTCATCTTTTAATGTTTCGCCGAGACCGAGAGCTATGACTCGTGAAACGTTCTTTAATAAATCCGCCTTCCCCATCGCCACATAGTCAGTCCGGTTCAACTGGGTACTGCTTACTGGCTACTGGGTACTGACTTAATCTGCAGCTACCGCCACCGGCTTCTTCTCCGTGGCCTTGATCAACTCGACATCCAGGCAAAGCGCCTGCAACTCGCGAATCAGCACGTTGAACGACTCCGGCACGCCCGGCTCCATCGCGGCCTCGCCTTTGACGATAGCCTCGTAGATTTTGGTGCGTCCGTACACGTCGTCCGACTTCGCCGTCAGCAACTCTTGCAAGATGAACGCCGCGCCGTAGGCTTCCAGAGCCCAGACTTCCATTTCTCCGAAGCGCTGGCCTCCAAACTGCGCCTTGCCACCCAAAGGCTGTTGCGTGATCAGCGAGTACGGCCCGATGGAACGTGCGTGAATCTTGTCGTCTACCAGATGCGACAGCTTCAACATGTAGATGTAACCCACTGTGACCGGTAATTCGAACTTTTCACCGGTCATGCCGTCGCGCAGGTAGGTCTTGCCCGAACTAGGCAGGCCCGCGCTCCCCAGCAAGGCTTTGATTTCCGTCTCCCGGGCGCCGTCGAATACGGCCGATCCCATGAATACGCCCTTCTTCAGCGTCGGAGCTAAGGCTTCGAGTTCGTCCTCACTCATGTCGGCAATCGTATCCGCCAGCACGGTGTCCTTGAATAATGCCTTGAGATCCCGGCGTATTGCGTCAGCGCGAGTGTTCTGCTTCAGTAACTCCGCGATCTTTACACCCAGTTCGTGGCCTGCCCATCCCAGGTGGGTTTCAAGGATCTGTCCCACATTCATACGACTAGGCACGCCGAGCGGGTTGAGCACGATCTCAACCGGCGTTCCATCTTCGAGGTACGGCATATCCTCTTCGGGCAGAATGCGCGCGATCACGCCTTTATTGCCGTGGCGTCCGGCCATCTTGTCGCCAACGCTCAGCTTCCGTTTCATGGCGATGTAAACCTTCACCAGCTTGATCACGCCCGGCGGCAGTTCGTCGCCCTTGGTGAGTTTTTCTTTCCTCTCGTTGACGATTTTTTTCAGGACGTCGATCTGGCGCGAGGTCATTTCCTCGATCTCGTCGATCTGCTCATTCACCCGCGGATCCTTGTCGGCGTACTTGATGCGCTTCAGATTGCGGGTGGAGATGCGCTCGATCGCGTCGCGATCAAGAACCGTATCCTTGGTCAACAAGCGTTTGTTGGTGCGCTCGTCGTGCAGATCGGCTTGCACTTCCTTGCCGCCCAGCAGGCCTTCCAGACGCTTGAGGCGTTCGTCGGTCAGAATTCGAATCTCGTCCGAGAGGTTCTTTTCGAGCTTCGCGATTTGATTGGCTTCAATCGCCTTGGCGCGTTCGTCCTTCTCCTGACCCTTGCGCGAGAAGATCTTCACGTCCACCACGATGCCTTCGATTCCAGGCGGACAGTAAAGTGATGCGTCGCGCACATCCCCGGCTTTTTCGCCGAAGATCGCACGCAGCAGTTTTTCTTCCGGCGTCAGTTGCGTCTCCCCCTTCGGCGTAACTTTGCCGACGATGATGTCCCCCTGCTTGATGCCGGCGCCGATGCGAATTACGCCCGCTTCGTCCAGATTGCGCAGCGTAGACTCGCTCACGTTCGGAATGTCGCGCGTCACTTCCTCGGGGCCGAGCTTCGTGTCGCGTGCCTCGAGTTCGAACTCTTCGATGTGAACCGAGGTGTAGTAATCCTCCTTCACCATCTTTTCGGAAACCAGGATCGCGTCTTCGAAGTTGTAGCCGCGCCAGGGCATGAATGCCACCAGCACGTTCCGTCCGAGGGCCAACTCGCCGAAATCGGTGCAGGGGCCGTCGGCAATCACTTGTCCCTTCACCACTCGCTGGCCTTTTTTCACGATCGGCTTCTGGTTGATGCAGGTGTTCTGGTTCGATCGCTTGAATTTGGTGAGCTGATAAATGTCGCTGCCCACTTCGCGCGAAAGTTGCATGGGATGATGCTCGCCTTCGACACGTACAATGATGCGTTCGGAATCAACCGAGTCGATGATGCCGTTGCGCTTGGCCAGGATCACCGCGCCGGAATCGCGCGCGGTCACGCCTTCCATTCCAGTTCCCACAATCGGAGCCTGCGCACGCAGCAACGGCACCGACTGGCGTTGCATGTTTGCGCCCATCAGAGCGCGGTTCGCGTCGTCGTGTTCGAGGAACGGTACGAGCGATGCGGCGACTGAAACCAGTTGCTTCGGGCTGACGTCGACATAATCCACTTCGTCGCGATTCACCAGCACGAAATTTCCCGCCTTGCGGGCGTTGACTAGTTCGCCGGCGATGCGGCCCTTATCGTCCAATTCAATGTTCGCCTGCGCGATGGTATGGCGATCTTCTTCCCACGCGGAGAGATAAAAGGAGAACGGCTCGACCTCAGCCGGCTTCTTGCGCCGCTCTTTTAAGTCTGCGTTGATCTTCTCCATCTCGCTTTTTTCAACGTAATCGCCGACCTTGAAAGTGCTGTCACCCGCGTTGACCACGATGACGTAGTCGACGACGCGCGCATTCTTCACCTTGCGGTAAGGCGACTCGATGAATCCGTAATCGTTGATGCGCGCAAAACAGCTCAGCGACGAGATCAGTCCGATGTTCGGACCTTCCGGCGTTTCAATCGGACAAATGCGTCCGTAGTGCGTCGGATGGACGTCGCGCACTTCGAATCCCGCCCGCTCGCGCGACAAACCGCCCGGCCCCAAAGCCGACAGACGCCGCTTGTGCGTGATTTCCGACAACGGATTCGTCTGATCCATAAACTGCGACAGTTGCGACGATCCAAAGAACTCGCGGATCGCGGCCATGACTGGTTTCGCGTTCACCAGGTCGTGCGGCATGGCCGTCGACATTTCCTGGTACACGGACATTTTTTCTTTGATCGCGCGTTCCATGCGGACCAGACCGATGCGGAACTGATTTTCCAGCAACTCGCCAACCGCCCGCACGCGCCGATTGCCGAGGTGATCGATATCGTCCACCGCGCCGATGTTCTTGCGTAGTTTCAGCAGGTACTTGATGGTTGCGTAAAAATCATTAGGATCAAGCGTCCGCTGCTCCAGGCTAGTCGCTTCCTGGTTCTCGAACAGCTTGATGTTGAACTTCAAGCGCCCCACGCGCGAGAAGTCGTACTTGCGTGGATCGAAGAACATGCCCTGGAACAACGCTGTTGCCGTATCCAGCGTCGGCGGATCGCCGGGGCGCAGCTTGCGATAAATTTCGATCAGCGCTTCCGAGGGACTGGTAATCGAATCGCGGCGCAGGGTCTGACTGATTACCGTACCAACGTCGTCGCGCTCGGGGAAGAATACGGTCATCTCGATCACGCCCGATTCCAGAATCTTTGCCACTTTGTCGGCCGTAATTTCCGAATTCGCTTCGAGCAACACTTCACCCGAGGTCGTGTCGACGATGTCACTCGCTGCCCAGGCGCCTTCGAGGTCGGTCGTATCCACTTCGATTTCGCTGACCTTCGCCTTCTGAATTTCTTTCAGGATGGCATGCGTGATCTTGCGGCCGGAGTGCGCAACTTCATCGCCCGACTTCGACTTGATGCTGTGCGCCAGTTTCATGCCCAACAGATTCGTGGGCTTGTCGCTCGCCGGATCCAGCGTCCAAAACAGCTTCTTGTCGCGGACGACCAGGCGGTCCGTGGTATAGAAAGTCTTCAGAATGTCTTCGCCAGAACGCAGACCGAGCGCGCGCAGGAAAATCGTGCCCAGGAACTTGCGCTTGCGATCGATGCGTACGTACAGGACGTTCTTCTGGTCGTATTCAAACTCAACCCACGATCCGCGGTAAGGAATGATTTTCCCCAGGAAGTAGGTGCGGTTCGCCGCCGTCTCAAAGAACACGCCGGGCGAGCGGTGCAACTGGCTGACGATCACGCGCTCGGTCCCATTGATAATGAAAGTGCCGTTCTGCGTCATGAGGGGAACGTCGCCGAAGAAAACTTCCTGCTCCTTGATGTCGCGGATGGAGCGATTGCCGGCTTCGTCCTTGTCCCAGATGGTGAGCCGCATCGTGACTTTGAGGGGCGCGGAGTACGTCATGCCGCGCTCTTCGCATTCCGCTACGTCGTACTTCAGCTGCAATCCAACCGGGTCGCCGCACTTGTTGCAGAAGTCGGGAGTATTCGCGTTGTAGGTGCCGCACTTGTGGCAGAGAACGTCGCCCGGATGAAACGGATCGGTGATCACCGTCGATCCGCAATTCTTACAAGTCGTGCGCAAGTGATGCAAACCTTTCAGGTGGCCGCACTTGCACTCCCAGTTGCCGATTGCGAAATCCACAAACTCGAGCTGCGACACATTGCGGAAGTCGGTAATCGGAAACACCGACTGAAATACGGCCTGCAGTCCGCCGTCCTCGCGCTCGCTGGGCAGTTTGTCCATCTGCAGGAAGCGGTCATAGGAACGCTTCTGAACCTCGATCAGGTTCGGAATCTGGATGGTTGCTGGAATCTTGGAAAAATCGAAACGCTTGCGGTGTATATTGTGCTTTGTCATGCTCAGGAACTCCTGCTTTCAGGCAGCCTGGGGCTGCAGTACAGCGCGGAATGAGGGCGCAAAAAAGCCGGCGCCATAATATTGCTTAACGAGACTGCCAACGGGCGGAATGCGCGGGAAAAAGCGAGCGGCTCCCGCAAGGACAAGCTTGTCCGCGGGCGCCGTATGCGACGCTTACTCTTGAATAACTTGTAAAATTCCGCGCCAGTTCAAAAGGCCTGTTCCGTCCCGCCGCCCGCGGGACCGGCTGCCAAAACTTCGTTCCAGCGACCCTGTTCCGCTCCGCTTCCTGGGTATATTTGGAGGATTCGGGTCGCCGTCGCCTCGCAGTGAAGCCAGGGTAAGCGGGTTATTTATTAGATATTAACACCACTCCCCAGGATTCAGCTACTGTTCGGTCAAATAATTGCAGGTGGGCTTGGGATCATGTGGTGACGGGGCTACGCCCCGCCCCACACAAACCTGCCCAACTGCCAAATTACTTAACTTCGACCACTGCGCCCGCTTCCGTAAACTTCTTCTTAATGGTCTCTGCTTCGTCCTTCGAGACGCCTTCCTTAATGCTCTTCGGAGCGCCGTCAACCAGGTCCTTCGCCTCTTTCAATCCGAGGCTGGTGACCTCACGTACTGCCTTGATTACATTGATCTTATTGGCGCCGACTTCCTTCAGGACGACGGTGAACTCGGTCTTTTCTTCCGCCGGAGCCGCTCCGCCCGCTGCCGCTCCGCCGCCGGCAACCATCACCGGGGCCGCTGCTGCCGCCGAAACGCCCAGACGCGATTCCAGTTTTTTCACCAGCTCTGCCGCTTCCAGCAACGACAGGCCAACGATCGACTCTTCCAACTGCTGTAGATCCGCCATGTGAACCTCTCCGCCTTATTTTAAGATTTACGATTTCGCTGTCGCTTGGCCAGGTTTCCAGTGCGACCGGGTCGTCCATTCCAGCGCCAGACAACGCCCGAATCTCAGACCGCGCAACCCCGAGCCTCACGACTGCTAAATCTTTTTTCGAGCAGCAGTGCTGCTCCGAAACTTGTGTGGATTTGGTAATTGGTGATTTGTAATTTGCAATTTGAACCCTTCAAAATCCGTACTCGGGTTTGCAATTACAAATTTCAAATCACCAATTACAAATTCTTATGCTTCCTTGAATTTCTTCTGCTCCACGCCTTGGCCAACCACCACCGCCAGGTTTCGTCCGACCGCGTTCATCGCCGTAACCAGACGCTGCGACGGAGCGTTCAACAGGAACAGCAGCTTCGAATACAGCTCTTCCTTCGACGGCATCGTGGCCAGCGATTCGATCTCCTTGACCGAAATCACTTTGCCTTCGACCACCCCAGCCTTGAAGCTGAATTCCGGATTGTCCTTAACGTACTTTGCCAGCGCCTTCGCCAGAGCCACCGGATCGCCCTCGGTGTAGGCGATCGAAGTCACTCCCTGTAGATTCTTCAGCGCCTCTTCCACCTTCGTGCCCTTGCCCGCGCGCTCCGCCAAGGTATTCTTCACCACGCGATACTTCGCCCCGGTCGGACGCAACGCCTTGCGCAATTCGAAGTCCTGCGTCACCGTCAGTTTGGAATAGGTAGCCACGATCATGCTCGAAGCATTCTTGAGTTCGCCACCAAGCTTCTCAACCTGTGCAACTTTCTTAGCTCGAGTAACCGCCATGTAAAGTCCCTTTCAAAACTCGTGTGGTGACGGGCCTCTGCCCGTCCGAAATCACGTAGGGACGGCCGCCCTCGGCCGTCCAGCCGGGCGAAGCCCGGCAGCTATGCCTTAGCCGCAACCTCGATCGGAGTCGTATCCAGGGAAATTCCCGGCCCCATGCTCGAACTCAGGTAGCAAGCCTTGATGTATTTGCCCTTGGCAACCGAAGGTTTCGCCTTGATCACACTCGAAATCAGCGTGGTTGCGTTGTCGATCAGCTTGTCCGGCGTGAAAGAAATTTTTCCCACCGGCACATGCACCAGCGCCGTCTTATCGGTGCGGAACTCGACCTTGCCGGCTTTGACCTCCTGCACGGCGCGCGCCACGTCCATGGTGACCGTACCCGTTTTCGGATTTGGCATCAGACCCTTCGGTCCAAGCACTTTGCCCAGACGGCCGACCGACTTCATCATGTCGGGTGTGGCAATCAGCGCATCGAAGTCGGTCCAGTTTTCTTTCGTGATCTTCTCGACCATGTCTTCGCCGCCGACAAAATCGGCGCCCGCCGCCTCAGCCTCGCGAACCTTTTCGCCGCTCGCGATCACCAGAACCTTTTTCGACTTGCCCAGTCCGTGAGGAAGCACCACCGTGCCCCGCACCATCTGGTCGGCATGCTTCGGATCGACGCCCAACCGCAGCGTTACTTCGACGGTCTCATCGAACTTTGCGTACTTAACTTTTTGCAGAAGCGGAACCGCTTCCTGCAGCGTATAAGGCCGCGGTTCAACTGCCTTCCGCGACTTCTCGATGTTCTTTCCCGACTTCTTCATCTTTCACCTCAGTCTCCCACCGCCATCCCACTGTTCCGAAAAGCCGTGGTGTTTGTGACTAACAAAACTCACGTGGGGACGGACGCCCTCGTCCGTCCCGCCGACCCGAAGGGTCGGCAGATTTTCTATCCAACCACCTCAATCCCCATCGACCGCGCCGTGCCGCGTACGCTCTTGATGGCCGCATCGACCGACGCGGCATTCAGATCGGGCATCTTCTGCTTGGCAATGTCCTCGACTTGCTTCAGCGTCACCTTGCCAACCTTGTCTTTGTTCGGCGCGCCTGATCCCTTGGCAATGCCGGCAGCGCGCTTCAGCAATACCGACGCCGGCGGAGTCTTGGTAATGAACGTAAACGTGCGGTCGCTGTACACCGTGATTACGACCGGAACAATCAATCCCTCGAGTTCTTTCTGCGAGGTGCGAGCGTTGAACTGCTTGCAGAACTCCATGATGTTAACTTGCGCCTGCCCCAGTGCGGGACCCACCGGAGGCGCCGGCGTAGCCTTGCCCGCCGCGATTTGCAACTTTACCGAACCTGTAGCTTTCTTAGCCATGATGCCTTTCTCAACCTGTCTTGTGTGGTGACGGGGCTTTTGCCCCGTCCCGCCCCGAGTCTAGGATTTTCGGCTCAGCGCTTTTGTAACCTGTTTCGTGCCGCTCGCAGAGACGCGGCAAGCCGCGTCTCTACAGAAAATCTCTACGCAACTTTCTCCACTTGCCCAAATTCCAATTCCACCGGAGTCGACCGCCCAAAGATCGTGACCATCACTTTCAAAGTTTCGCGATCTTCGTTCACGTCGTCGACCACGCCCGTAAAGGTTGCGAACGGACCTTCGCCAATGCGCACGGTCTCGCCCTTTTCGAACTTGACTTTGAGCTTCGGTTTCTCCCGGCTGTCAGCCACCTTATAAACGATGTGATTGACTTCCTCTTCCGACAGCGGAGTCGGCTGCTGCCCCGTGCCTACAAATCCGGTCACGCGCGGTGTCGACTTCACCACGTGCCAGACGTGGTCGTCCATGTCCATTTCGACCAGCACATAGCCGGGATAGAACATGCGCTCCGAAGTATACTTCTTGCCGCCGCGCACTTCGGTGACCGACTCAGTCGGAATCAGCACCTTGCCGATCTTGTCCTGCAACCCGAAAGCCTGCACCCGCGATTCCAGCGACTCCCGCACCTTGCGCTCAAATCCCGAGTAGGCGTGGATGATGTACCACTTCATCCTCGGATTGCGCGCCGGCTCGCCGCCAGGAACCGCGTCCGCAGGCGCAGGAGGCGGCGCCGGCTGGCCTTCTTGGCCAGTACTCACCGCGGCGCTTTCGTTCTTTTCCTTATTTGTATCCGTATCAGGCATTGAATCGCTTCTTTCGCTCTCCGCCCTAACGGCGCGAGAGATAATGCAGCATTCGTTCCAGGCTGTTGCTGATCGCCAGATCCACCACCCAGAAGAAAAACGCAAACAAGAACACGGTGATGATCACCACCGTCGTCGTTCCCTGGACTTCCTTGCGCGAAGGAGATGTAACCTTCTTCATCTCCGTGCGCACGTCGCTGTAAAAAGACTTGATGCGCTCCGGCCAGGACCGCAACGTGGTGGTGATCGCGTTTTGTTCTACTGCTGTCGCCATACCTTCCCGCTTTCCTCGACTGCTCCCTCTCGGGCCTCAACTTTTACCCTCGGCTTTACCCAACTCTGGCAGGGGCGGAGGGATTCGAACCCCCAAGTTCGGTTTTGGAGACCGACAGTTTAACCGTTGAGCTTACGCCCCTAAAAATTGGTAATTTGCGATTTGTAACTGGTGATTTGAAAACCTAGAAGCTTTTCGATTACAAATCAGCAATCACCAATTACAAATTATTTCACTTCTTTGTGCGCGGTGTGCTTGCGGCACCGCCGGCAGAACTTCTTCAACTCCAGACGGTCCGGTGTCGTTTTGCGGTTCTTGGTCTTCGAATAGTTCCGCTCTTTGCAATCACCACACTGCAACGTAATAATCTCTCGGGGCATTGCTCACTCCCTAACCAAACTCTTGAATTTGTTCGTGTGGTGACGGGGCTCGGCCCCGTACCGGCGGGGCAAAGCCCCGCCACCACACGTTACTTGATAATTTCCGCGATCGTGCC
>JBAWFQ010000196.1:0-9209 GCA_049592035.1 Terriglobales bacterium | reverse complement strand
GCGCTACCGACTATGCCATCGGCCAAGGCTGGGCTGATCCGAATCGGCTGACCATGTTCGGCTGGAGCGCGGGCGGCTTTATGACCTCATGGACGGTCACTCAAACCAATCGCTACAAAGCTGCCATTGAGGGCGCGGGCATCACCGACTGGCTCAGCTTTATGTGGACGAGCGACCTGCAGCAGATCGACTACGACGCTCGCTGGCCCGACAAAGATCCCGAAGCGTTTCTGACCTTCTCTGCCGTGATGCATGCGGAGAACGTGACCACGCCGCTGTTGATTCTGCACGGCGCAGCCGACGAACGCGTGCCGACCTTTCAGGGACGTGAGTTTTTTGAGGTGCTGGCTGCGCGGGGCAAAACTACTCGCATGGTGACGTATCCTGATTCGCCCCATTTTCCTACGTTGTGGGAGCAGCGGCAGGATGTGTTTCGTGAAATTGCCGCATGGCTGGCGCGCTATAACCCGTAAGAAAGCGATCCTTGACCATAGATGTCAGGCCGCGAACGAGAACAGCACCAGGATGTAGATCCAAAGCCCCGTCATGCAATGCCAGTACCACGAAGTAATGTCGACGACGATGCGTCGCGTTTCCACCGGACGACGCAGGACGGCCGCAATATTGGCAAAGATAAGAGCCAATACGCCGCCGGCCAGATGAAGCCCGTGCATGGCGGTAAGAATGTAAACGAAGGAACTGCTGGTGCCGCCGACAAGGTGAAAGCCTTCGGCGGAAAGCTTACTCCAAACAAAAAGTTGCCCCGCAAGAAACAAAAGACCGAGCACGGTAGTCAACCCGAGCCAGGGGAAGCGGCGTTCGTCTCCCAAAGAGATACCGGGAATCGATTGCACCGGAGCCAGCGCGGCTTCGCGGGTGATCTCGCGCCGCGCAAGCTCGATGGTGCAACTACTGATAATCAGGACAGCTGTATTGCTCAGCAATAGCGTCCAGGGCAGTCGGACTGGAATCCAGACTCGGATATAGGCAGCGTTGTTCACGTCGAAGCTAAAGAAGCCGCGCCGGATAACGTAGACCGCTGTAAAAGAAATGAAGAGCATGACGATCGGCGTCATGGCAACGGCCAGTCCCATCCGGGCGCGGCGCAAGCGCTCGCCATAGTTCGGAATAGAGTCGGGTTCGCGGTCGGGCAAGCCATCGCGCCCACGCCCGTCGTCACCTCCGCCCGTGCGCGGCGGCAGTGAGGAGCCGTTATGGCCCGCGAGTCGTGTCGAACTGGGTGTTAGTCGGGGCATTTGCGATTTGGCGATCGTGTGATTTTTTAATTCCAATCAAGGCAAAGCGCGCGATCTTAAGATTGCAAAATTGCGCGATTACCAAATTACAAAATCTCTATTGTTACCATCTAAATTAGAATCGCTGAGCATGCCGCCTTCTTTTTCTTCTCCCGATTCCCGCGATGAACGCGAGCGCTGGAACCGGAGATATCGGAAAAAATCCCTCGCCAAGATGAAAACAGGAACACCGGGAAGGACGGTCCCCGATCCTTTCCTGGAGTTGGCGTTTTCCGAGTACATTGCGCCGCTGTTTCCGCGCCGCGGAACCGCGCTCGACCTCGCGGGAGGAGCCGGACGGCACGCCATCTGGCTCGCGAAACAAGGCTGGGATGTCACACTCATCGATATTTCCGAAACCGGAGTCGACGAGGCACGGCAGAATGCCGGGCCCCTCGCGTCCCACATTCGCTTTGTAGTAGATGATCTCACCCACTTCAAGGCTGCGCAAACCCAGTTCGGAGCCCGGTCCGAAGCCGCATCAGACGCCGCATCAGAAGCAATGTTCGACGTGGCGATGACCTTCTTCTATTTGCAGCGCAACATCTTCCCCGAGATCATCAAGGCGATACGGCCGGGCGGACTGCTGCTCTACAAAACCTACACCTCGGCGCAAGCCAAACTGGCGCGCGGCCCCCAAAACCCGGCGCATTTGCTGGAACCGGACGAACTCCTGCAACTGGCCCACGAACTGCGCGTATTGCATTACCGCGAAGTGGTGGCAGAGAACGCCACAGCGGAGCTGGTGGCAAGAAAAGAGATCTCCGGTTCTACCACTCAAGGCGAGGTTGCAACCGCCACCGGCTCGCATCTAGACTTGTGATGCCGGAGCCGATATGCGAGAGTGGCGGAATTGGCAGACGCACCAGACTTAGGATCTGGCGGGGCAACCCGTGGGGGTTCGAGTCCCCCCTTTCGCACCAATCATTGGCTGGACTGGGGTCCCGCTATTTGTCGGCAGACTGTTTCGAATTGCGAGATGCTGACTGAACCGACTTGAACCTCTCTGTTGCATCCGGATCGTTTCTTCCTTCGGCAAAGCTCAGGTCCGAGCCAAGAGCGCCGACTTTCGCACCAGCGCCGGTGTTTCCCTGCATTTCTTCGACGCGGGAGCTGGGCCGGCGATCCTGTTTGTCCCCAACTGGACGGCGGATATTTTCAAACCCCAGATCAACCGGCGCTCTGATCGATTTCGCGTAATCGCTCTTGATCCACGCTCGCAGGGCGACTCAGAGAAGACCCCGGAAGGAAACACGTTGGAACGTCACGCTGCGGACATCAAGGAACTTCTGCAACATCTGTAACTTCAGAATGTGGTGTTGCTCGGATGGTCGAACCGAGTGCCGGATGTGTTGACGTTCGTGGAACAGAATGGCACTGCAAATCTTCGCGGAGTGGTGCTGGTGGATGGTTTCTTGGACGTGAGCGATCCGCAGATGCAGAAGGCTAGGGAAGGGATGCATATATCCCGATGCGCCACCGGAAACGCCGCAAACCAGGTAACCAAAGGTCCTCCAGATGGTCGAAAGAATCTGTTGTTGGTTTGAAAGAATCGATCCAGGTGTCCATCGCCGCGTGAAGGGCCTGCGGCTCGTAACCGCTTGCGGTATTGCGGCGATGCTGGGGGCGTTGGTCGTCAGCTCGTATCAGATATCGGGTGGCTCGTCGCTCAGCTACCTCGCCGCCGGTTTCGGCCTCTGGGCGAGTGTTTCCGAAGGTCAAGCAACTCGTTGGCTGTCGACTCGCGACCTTGTAATCTTGAATGCTGCGGCGGTAGCCGGCGCATTGGTCTTTATGAACTTGTCGCCGATTTCGATCGGCACTAATCGGCTGGGACCCGAGTGGATTCTCATCACCGGCGCGTTCCTCGTGGGATATCTCAAGCGATTCGGAATGCTCGGCGCGGGCATTGGCTCCCAGATCTAAGCGGTATGTTGCTGAAGACAAGAGACGTATAAAAACGCCAAGTTCGAATCCCACTCTTTCTACTCCTGATTGTATCGTTGTATCGTGAAAGCGCTGCATCGACAGGGTAGCCGTGTTCGCGACTTTGGTTTCTCTCCGGCAATCCTCTACAGATAGATCAGTGAACCTCCAGAACTATCCAACGTCCGTTTTCGGCTCCTCCCAAAACCGCGTGTATCGGTTCCCGAACTCAAGCGTCGCCTCGTATTTCTCGGGATCGTTCTGTTTCAGCCAAAGCAACTTGTAGACCGTGTCTACCGCCTTCTTCATGATCTTCTTCATTTCGGTTTGCGTTATGTGGGAGTATTCGGACTCTCCAGAACAAGTAGGACAATCTTTGCCAGCGTGAATATCTTCGATCGGGCCATTGCGGAACGCCAATGCGACGATGCCCTTGGCTTCAGCTGCCAACTCCGGATCTAACGTCATTTTTCGCTTGGGCATCTGGGTCTCTCAGACTCGATATCATACCCAGACCAACGCCAGCACGCCAATCGTTCGGACCGTGTGCTCTCGGCGATTTTTCGGGCTACTGAGCCTGACGGATCAAACGGTTTCCTGTCGATAAACCCCCGGAATTCGGTTATATGGGGTGGAAGCAGTTGACACAGGCGACGCGGTTGACAGTAAGAAAAGACAGGAAAATCAAGGGTTTCCAGCTAACCCGGTGAAAACAGAGTGGGGACGTAGTTCAGTTGGTTAGAACGCTGCCTCAGCAAAGTTGGCTTTTGTTTTCATCGAGTTTCTAAACTCCTGTCGGTCTTCTTGTCGATAAACTCGCTGTCAATTGTGTCAACTCCTTCCACCGCGTCCATACCGTTCCCGAATTTGCGCGAAATTACGATCCGGTTTATCTTCCATCCCCACTTCAGGGAGATGGAGATGCCAAGAAAACGAAGCTATGCGCAACGAGTCAAGATCCTCAAATATGTAAAAGTCGGCGAAAAATGGCGCTTTGCCAATGTTGTTGAGAAAGCCAGCAAGGTGGTACACGATCATGTTTTGATCGCAGGCCGCGACGAACATCACCCCGAAGGTACCTACTACATCGAGTGGTATGAGGTTGGGAATCGGCGGCGCAGGAAGGTGGTTCCGAACTTTGCAGAGCTCGTCGAGCAGGCGCGAAAAAAAGCGATTGAGATCGAGGCGATACGTGCAGGGGTAATGGAGTATCCAATAGCGCCTGCGGCGCCACCTGTTAACGCCACACCTGTCCGCACTCGCGAACCACGCTTAGCAGTCGGCGCTGCCATCGACAAGTATCTTGAGTTCGTTGAGAACCATCGCTCGCGACATACGTACCTGACCTATCGCTACACTCTCGACAGATTGCTCCGCGAGTCCTGCACGACACAGGATGTAGACGACGTCTCGCGCGACGACATTCTGGAATTCGTGACGCATTGCTATAAACAGGGGCTAGGCAATCGTACGGCGTATGACAAGTTGGTCGTTGTACTGCAAATGTTCAAACGGTTCGGAAGAACTAAGTTGATCGAAGCCAGTGATTGGCCGAAGTATGTGGAGAAAATTCGGCCTATCTACGAACCCGAGGAGATAAAGGCGCTACTCGAACACGCCGACCAGGATGAGGCCATTTTTCTCAAGTTCATGCTCGGGTCAGGTTTCCGCGATCAGGAGGTGCAGCATCTGACCTGGTGCGACCTCGACCTTCACAACAACATCGTACGGGTTACGGCAAAGCCGATTCGGCGGTTTCGGCCCAAGAACTGGGAGGAGAGAGCCGTGCCGCTACCAACTGCGCTGATTCAACAACTCCAAAAGCTGAAGGAACGGTGCAATGCACTGCCAGCACAACTGGCAGATATGCTCACAGCGGAAACCCCATTTGGAACTATCTGACCTCATCAGCGAGAGCGCGATCTTCCTGCGCTGGCCTTGGGCCATAGCTCGAGACGAGACGCGCCACCACCACCGCCACGAAAAAAATTCCCGACATGCTTTCGAGCGCTGCAATCATTCGCACGTAAGGATTGATCGGCACAATTCCTCCGTAGCCTACGCTCGTCAGGGTCACCATACTGAAATACAACAGCGTTCCATTCTGCGTGGCTGGAATCGCCTGGTTGAAGGCATGGTCGACGAAGCGATCCAGAATCCAATAGACCTGTGAGTAAGCTGTGGCTATCACAAGGTAGCCGATAAACGCTTCGGCAATGGCGCTCCGCGGATTGTGCGACCGGGAATGAAAATGATCGAAGATAGCCCACAGAATCGAACACGAAAACATCAAGCCCACAAACGGAGAGAGATTCGCGTACAATTCGCGGCGGTTTCCGAAAGCCTCCCCGATTCGTGTGACCATCCAGATCCCCGCCAAGGGAAGCACGATACGGCGAACGATGGCTGGGCCTGCCACATATCGGATGCCGGAAACTACGATAGATAACACCGCGAGTCCCAGCAAAGCACCGGCGCGAGGATGAGTATCTGCGAGCGGCGAGGCAAGCATCTCGACGATGAGTACCCACATGATGATTTCTATTCGGTACTGCGATAAGAACCCCGAGCGTAGCCATTTGCAGTTCATCTTTAATCTCCTTGTCCTGTTTTGAACGTCGGGGTTCTTTATCTACTCCACCTCCGACCAATCGTCGGTCGGGTTGAATTGTTGAATGTACGCCGCGATCTTGGCCGTATCGGGACCTAGATCCCGCTCGTAGACCGCGCCGTCGCTACCAGTCATGAAAGTCATGATGCCGGTTTCTGCGTACTTAACAGGCGTTGCCAGGACGGCGAAGCCGCCGGTCATCTTTCCATTCACGATGTAGCTCATCGCGCCGCCGGGAACCTCTTCGCCCTGAGCAGTCAGGATGCGGAGGGTATATCCATCGATGACCAGATGTTGGCCCGGGGAAAGCGAAGCGAGCGAAGACTTGGGGAATTCGTTCAGGCTCGCGAGCGGGCTCAAAGCTTGATTCTTCGAAGCGGGCCAATACAGCCCGTCCTGTTTGCCTGAAGTGCTGACGATGTGCTGCGCGTATTCGCCAGATTCACCGCCATAGGCAAAATACATCTGTTGCGCGGCTGCCACGGCGAAGCAAGCGTCGATCGTCAGCAGTTCATTTCGCCCTATGTTACGCGTACGAACCTCTTCCGCGCCGGCGATTCCATCGAAGTACCACCGACCGGAAGAATCCTTCGCGAGCGGCACCGGGAAAGCAAAGTTGTCCGCTCCGATGTAGAGGACACGACTTCCATCAGTCATATCTACCCAGCGATTCATCTTTACGTACTTAGTGGCAAAAGCGTCCATCGCAGCCTTGTCCGCGTCATTGTCTCCCGTACTGAGGAGGGCCTTTGTGTTAACTCCCAGAATCCTTTCAATCGCGGCTTCATCGCCGTTCCTTGCTGCCTCGGCCAGCTCGGCACCGGCCTCGGCCGGGGTCTGAAACGTAACCTGGACGTCCCCGGCCTTCGCGGTGATTTCGGTTTTCAGCTTTAGAATCAGGACGGCGACGAGTGCGAGGGCCAGCAACCCGATCCCAACCTGCTTCCACTTCTTCGTTGTATTGTTTCCATTCGATTCCATTTTTAATCTCCTTTGAAAGGCTTGATCTTCGTTTTCTGTTGTTGAATGACCGTAGCTCACTGCCCATTACCGACGGCGGCCGCCGCCTCCACCCGAGCGGTGCTGAGCGGGTGCATGCTGCCTTGCCATATGCTGCTCTGGGCGACGTCCCGCCATGCTTCCGCGCCCACGATTGCTTTCCGTGCGATTGGCCGCGCCGTCTCCGCTGAAACGGGAGCGGTTCTGCTCGGCACCGGCAACGTGGTTGTTGTTGTCGCGGTTCTGACCGAGCATTTGGCCGCCGCCATTGTTGGTTGCGTGCTGTTCTCCGCCATTGCCGCCGATCAGGCCGTGATTTCCGTTGTTGCCGCCGTTAGGCATTTGCTGGCCGGCGTTCTTGTCCTGGTGCAATCCACCGTCTGGACCGTAATACTCATTTGGGTGATAGGCGCCGTTGGGGCCATAGTGCGTGTCTTCGCCCGGCTTATAGTTGCCATCGGGGTGAAAGGAGCCATTGTTGCCGTACCAGGCATGATTCTGCGACCCGACCGCGCCGCCGTTGGGAGCCACATTCGCATGCTCCACGCCGCCGTTACCACCGATCAGACCGTGATTTCCGTTGTTGCCGCCGTTGGGCAGTTGCTGCCCGGCGTTCTTATCCTGGTGCCATCCGCCGTCAGGGCCGAAATACCCGTTCGGGTGATAGGCGCCGTTGGGACCATAGTGCGTGTCTTCGCCCGGCTTGTAGTTGCCATCGGGGCGAAAGGTGCCGTTGTTGCCGTACCAGGCATGATTTTGTGATCCGGCCGCTCCGTTTGCCCAAGGGTGATAGCCGTTGTAATTCCTGCTGTTCCAAACGTGTGTGTTGATATAGGTGTTGTGGTTGTAGATGATCGTGGTTGAACCACCGCCACCGCAGCAGCCCCAGTTCACACCCCAGGCATGCCAGCCCCAGCCGAATCCACCACCAACCCATCCACCGCCGCCGAACGACGCTCCGATCGTGATACCAGTCCCAAAGTAGAGACCGAAGGAAGCGACGGGCAATGGCGGGGCGACGTAATACGGCACTACGACGGGCGCGCCAAATACCACGGCCGGGTTGTACTGCGGAACGTACACAACCTGCGGGCTCGCCGGTTGAATCACGATCGTGTTGGACGTTGGCTGAGTGACCGTGATCTGCGAGTTCGATTGCAGCGTCCCTGCCGCTTGCGCTTTCGCGCGCATCGCCTGCACCGCTGCCATCACATCGGCCTGCTGATTCGCGAATGCCTGCCCGAGGCTCGATGTCCACGAAAGGTTATGCGCAAGGTTGTCCATCACGGAAGGAAACTGCGTCAAAGCCTTGACGCTCGGGTCCCACGACTGCTGATCGACGGCCTGCGCAAGCGACGAGCCAGTCAGGTTTCGGTTTTGCGACAGCCAGTCGTCGACGTACGCGACCTGGTCCGGGTTCGTTGCAGCTGCCAGCACCTGGGCCACCAGCGCATCGGGGTAGAGCGCGATGGGGGCAACCAAAGAGTCAAGCTGATCGGCGGAAAGAGGGGCCGGCGCGGGCGCGGAGCTGCCCTGCGCCGACGGGTCGGAGCTGCTCTGCTGGGCATAACCAGTTGAGCTGCCTTGCGTGCCGTAGTTCGTCGCCTGCTGCGCGGCATACTGCGGCGCGGGCGCGGGAGCAGGCGCCGGAGATTGATAGGCGGCCGTCGTCACCGGCGGCGCTAAGATCGGCTGAGTCTGGTAGACCGCTCCGTTACTTGGCGGAGCTGGCGGTGGAACCGTGGCGGGACGTGTAGCTTGCCACTGCGCGTGCTTGCCGCGAATCCCGTACTCGCCCGACATGGTGTCGCCAAAGACCTGTCCCCGAAAATGGAGAACAGTGCGAGTCACCGTATTAAATCTGATGTTGTGTCCGTTGACCTCACCTTGAATCGGTCCCGACTGGTCAGGACCTTCAAAGTATCCGGTGAGGCTGTTGCCGTACTGTGCAATTTGGACGTGTTTCACCACCGTCTCGCCGTTCTTGATGCTGGTCGAGTAAATCGTCCAGTTGCCCTGCACGTTGTCCGGCAGCTGATCTGCAAAAGCTCCGTAGTTAAGGGTCAGCGACAGCAAAGCAATCAGAGCCAGGCTCAGCGCCGCGTTCATTTTCTTTTTCATGACATCCTCCTGAATTAGTTCGGCGACCTGTATCACTTTGTCGTCGCTCGATGAGGAGAATGCAACCCACGAGCCAAACCTAAATTGCTGATCTGATTTGATTTGTGAGGATGGTCAGCTCACGAAGGCTCGGGGATTCACGAAATCTAGAGAGGAGAGGTCGGGAGAAGGACGGAGGCGTGGGTACTTACTCCGGCAAGCATTCTGTGGCTGTCTGCTCGGCGCTGATCCACTCGCGAATATAGGCCGGACAATTC
>JBAWFQ010000195.1:0-10880 GCA_049592035.1 Terriglobales bacterium | reverse complement strand
ACAGCAATACCGGCGGCTGGAACCTGAACTGGTCAGAGCCTTCGCTTCTGCCACGGTACCTTCATTTTGTGTTAGGCGCGTTGGCGGTTTCCGGGCTGGGGTTAGTAGTGCTGGGTCTTCGCCAGCGGGAAGACGGCTATCGCCAGTGGCTCATCGAACAGGGATTCCTGATGTTTACCGGTACTACCTTGCTCAATTTTGGTGTGGGGTTCTGGTTCTTGGTGAAATTGCCCGGTCCGGCGCGACTGGCCTTTGTGGGTGGCAATGGATTCGCGACCGCATTGTTAGGCATCGGACTGCTTCTGCCATTGGCTGCGGTTGCGCATTTGGTCATGGCGAAAGCCAGCAAATCTCCGAAGCGGCAACTGCTGATCGGCGTTAGCTGTGGCCTGGTGACCGTGGCAGTCATGATCGCCATGCGCGACGTGCTGCGAAACCTTGCGCTCGCGCCATACTTCAGCCCTAGTCAACTGCCAGTTGCGCCGCAGTGGGGCATCATTTTGCTTTTCGTGCTTTTATTCGTAGCCGGACTGGCAACTTTGTATTACATGCTTCGCAAGGTCGCTATCGCAACCAGGATGCAGGTACCAGCAGCCCAAAAGCTTCAGTAGAGCCTAGGTTGGTCACGGGAAGGTTGTTTCACGTTCCCGTCGTGTGAACGCTTACCTCAACGGGAGACGTGGCCACTCAACACTACTCCTCCGCAGAAGGAGCCCTCCCCGTCGGCTTTCTTGCTCATAAACCTAAATCCTTCACTTGTGCCTCATCGTGGCCGAGCCAGTGGGCAACTTCGTGCCAAACCACTCGTTTTACTTCGGCTCGCAAGTCTCCTTTTGAACAGCGCAGAATCGGGCCACGAAAAATAAATATTAAATCGGGAGCTATCCTCATTTGGTTGACCGACTGTTGAGTCCTATAGATGCCGCTGTAGCATCCCAACATTTCGGTTCCCGGGGGCCAGTTCATTTTCTTCAACACGTCGTCGGGCGGCTCTTCAGCCACTTGAATACCGGGAAAGTCGGGGAGGTCCTTGATCGTCTGCGGCAGGGTGCTGTAGGCCCACTCCACTAGCTCCTCAATGCTTTCCGGATTTGTCGCTTCGGCCATTGGACCAACTTTTATATATAGTGCCTAACTATTAGACAGGCGCAAAGCGGGAATCTGCAGAGAGTTATCGAGGTGAGCGCTAGAGGATCTTCTTCCCAAACGCCGAGAGCGCCAGCTCGACCGCTAAATCGGCGGTCTGGTTGTGCTCGTCGATCACCGGATTCACTTCCACGATTTCGAAGCTCAGCATGCGTCCGTGGTCGGAGATGATTTCCATGGCGAGATGCGCTTCGCGATACGTCGCTCCACCCCACACCGGAGTGCCGACGCCAGGCGCGTCTTCGGGATCGATCCAATCCATGTCGAGCGAAACGTGATAGCCGGCAGTGCCGTGTCCAGCCATGCGCAGCGCTTCTTCCATCACGTTGCGCATACCGCGTTCGTCGATGTCGCGCATGGTGAAGACTTCGACTCCGGACTTGCGGATGTTTTCTTTTTCAAAGTTGTCGACGTCGCGAATGCCGACCAGCACACAATTCTCCGGATGCACCTTCGGCGAAAAGTCGTAGATGTTGCCCAGTTCATGGGGAGGCAACCCCATCAGCGCCGCCAGCGGCATGCCATGCACGTTGCCGCTGGGCGAAGAGTCGGGCGTATTCATGTCGGTGTGAGCGTCGATCCAAAGCAGGCCGATCTTCTGATTCTTGCGCCGGTAGAACTCGGCGACTCCTGACACCGTGCCAGCGGCCACAGAATGGTCGCCGCCCAGAACAAGAGGAACCTTGCCGGCTTCTAACGTCTTCAGCACCATGTCGGCGCTCTTGGTGCAGGTGGCCGTGATTTCTTTGAGGTATTTGGCGTGAGCCGCGCCTTCTTTTTTTTGTTCGGGGATGGCGACGGCGATGTTACCGGCGTCTTCGACAACGTGGCCGATGGCTTCGAGGCGGGCTTCGAGTCCGGCAACGCGGACGGCGGAAGGACCCATGTCAACACCGCGGCGCGACTGGCCGAGATCGAGAGGAACGCCAATCACGCGAATCTGGCGCGGCGTAATGCTGCTGTAAGTTGTGCTTCGCAAGGGCATGGATTAGGTCTCGGATATGGAGTTTCTCAACAGATTTTAGCGCGAAGGGTCAAGGCGGTGAGAAGGGACGCAAGTTTCGAGGGAAACTGCGTCTCCCGAGCCGACGATGCTTATACGCGCGTGAGCTGAGGCAGGGCATCAAAGTGCGCGTCACGGGCGAGCAGGACAAGCGAATGTTGCAGGACGAGGGCCGCGATCCACATGTCGTTGGTCGGGATGGGAGTGCCTTGCTTGCGCAGTTGCCTGTAAACGGCGGCGTAGTGGTGGGTGGTCTGCTCGTCGGCAAAGAGGACACCGACACCGGGTTTCAGGAGAAAACGGCGCAGTACGGCTTCGTTGCGCGGTCCCTGGCTGCCCACAGCAAATCCGGCGCGCAATTCTCCGAGCACGATGAACGGCAGCCAGACTTCATCCGCGTGCTCGACGGTTTCGACAACGGACCCATCGTTCCGGCATAGGTCGGTATAGCGGTTCGTATCGAGAGCCAGCTTCACCGCCACATCTCTTCATCGACGGTGTCCTGAGCGGCAAGCGCGGAATCGAAGGCGGGGTCTTTGCGCCAGGTGCCGGCGATGTCGGCGAGATCGCGCTGGCGGCCGCGGTCTCCGGAGATGCCAGCGCCGCGAGCCAGGGTTTCGATCGCGACTTCGTTCAGGCTCTTGCCCTGTTGGCGGGCAGCCTGCCGCAGAGCCTTGTCGAGAGGATCGGGAATGTCTCGGATGGTGTACTGCATGCACACATTGTAGGCAATGCAGGCATATTATGCAAGCACGAAATGACTTCTTCTTGAGTGCTCTTCAATGGGCCCTTGAAGCCGACCGGCTGTTGGCGAAACAAAATGAGATAGACGCAAAACGAGCCGGAAGAGCAAGAAGGAACTGAATGAATCTACGGATACAGCCGATGCAGCATACGCGGGAACGGAATCGTCTCGCGCACGTGTTCCAGTCCGCAGATCCACGCTACAGCTCGCTCGATGCCCATGCCGAAACCGGAGTGAGGAACGCTGCCGTATTTTCGGAGATCAAGATACCACTTGAAGGCTTCTTCGGGCAGATTGTGCTCGTGAATGCGCTGCAGCAGCAAGTCATGCGAGGCCATGCGCTGCGATCCGCCGATGATTTCTCCGTAGCCTTCAGGCGCGAGCACGTCGACACAGAGAGCTAGTTCGGGACGCTGCGGATCGGGTTCCATGTAAAACGCTTTTACGCTGGCCGGATAACGATGGACCATCACCGGGCGGTCGTAGAGCGAGGAAAGATAGGTTTCGTCGGGCGAGCCCAGGTCTCCGCCCCACTCGAATTTATTTTCCAGCTTGCCCTGGGCATGGCCTTCCTGCAACTTCTTGACCGCTTCGTCGTAGGTGATGCGCGGGAAGGGCGCGTCGATCTTCTCTAGTTTCGTTAGATCGCGGCCGATGGTCGTTAGATCGGAGCGGCGGCGCTCGAGACAGCGCTTGACTAAAAAGGTCAGCAGGCCTTCGGCTAGTTCCATTATGTCGTCGAGCGTGCCGTACGCGACTTCGGGCTCGACCATCCAGAATTCGGTGAGATGGCGGCGAGTCTTCGATTTCTCGGCGCGAAAAGTTGGACCGAACGAATAGACCTTGCCTAGCGCCATGGCGGTGGCTTCGATGTAGAGTTGGCCCGATTGCGTTAGATATGCTTGCTCTTCGAAGTAGTCGACCGGGAAGAGCGTCGAGGTGCCCTCGCACGCAGCGGGCGTCAGAATGGGCGGATCCGTGAGCGTAAATCCGTTGCTGTCGAAAAAATCGCGGGCGGCGCGAATGATTTCCGCTCGCACCCGCAGAATGGACGCCTGGCGCAGAGATCGTACCCAAAGATGGCGATGCTCCATCAGGTACTCGACGCCGTGTTCTTTGGGAGTGATGGGATAGGGATCTGTTTCAGGGACGCGCTGCACGACCTGGACATTCGAGACATCGAGCTCATAGCCGCCGGGGGCGCGCTTATCGGCGCGAACTTTGCCTTCCACGATGACGCTCGATTCCTGGGTGAGGCCTTTGATGGCATCGAAAACTTCGGCCGAAACGGCATTCTTCGGCACTACGCCCTGGATGACGCCGGAGCCGTCGCGAAATTGGGGGAAAAGCAGCTTGCCGCTTTCGCGCAGGTTGTAGAGCCATCCGCGGATGATGACGGATTGGCCTTCGTGCTTGCCGATTTCTGCGATCGTGCTGATGGGTGTGGGCATAAAATTATGGGCGCTTGCGCTGCGCAACTTGGGGAAGTCAGAAGTTAGAAGTCAGATTGCAGAAGTAAAGCCGACGCGGTTAGCTGCTAGAGATTCACTTCTGCAATCTGACTTCTGACCTTTGACTTGCTCTTACGACTCTTCCAGTTTTTTGAAGGTTGTGCTCACTTCTCCGCTGGGGGTTTTGTCCTCGGAGCCGTCGATTTCCAACAGCAGAGGCGGCTTTTGCGGCGCGGTGCGCAGCAATTCCATGGTCTGTTTCCAGTCGATCGATCCCTTGCCCGGCCAGAGGTGCGAGTCTTTATCTTTATTGTTGTCGTGCACGTGGGTCGAGCAGATGTGGTTCTTCAGAATCGCGAAGCCTTCGGGAATGCCTTCCATCATGTGCGCGTGGCCGCAGTCGAAGCAGACACCGATGTCGTCGAAATGCATGGTTTTGATGAACTCCACCAAGCGATCGGGTGTGGACAACTCATTGGGAATGTTTTCAATCAGCACTCTTACGCCTAGCGGCTTGGCAAAGGCGCGCAGGTGCTCGACCGAAGTCATGGCGGCTTCGAATTTCTTTTCGTCAAAGGCGTCGTTCGGATTGCCGATGTGCTGAACCAGAAAGCGGAACGGAATGTGCTCGGCGATTTCGAGCGCGCGTTTAATCTCGTCCATGGCATCGACGCGGCCGGCGCGGTCGGTGGAGGCAATGTTTACCGGCGGTGAGCCGGTGCGTCCCCACTCGTAATCGGAATACAAAGGAGCATGCACCGAATTCAGCGGAATGCCCGTGGACTTGAACCACTCTGCAATTTCGCGGACATGCTGCTTGCGATTCGCATAGTCGAAGTGCTGGCGGGCGGCGAAGATTTCGATCGACTGCGCTCCCGCCTTGACCAGCTCATCGAGCAATCCCGGATGGAGCCGTTCCTTCACATAGACGTATGTCGATACCGCCCTCAGCATCAGTAACCTACCGCCTTCCCGTTGTTTCGTCCGTCGCTGGCGCCAAGCCGCTCGCCGGTTTTGGGGTCAACCATGATGCACTCGCCGTCTCCCCAAAGTGGGTCGACCTTTACCTTGTGTCCCTTGGACTGCAGAACATTCATTGTAGCGGGAGACACGCCGTCTTCGACGACAATCTGATCGGGGAGCCACTGATGATGAAACCGCAGCGCGTCGACCGCTTCCTGAATGTTCAGGGAGAAATCGACGACGCCGATCAGGATGTTGGCGACCGTGGTGATGATGGTGGGGCCGCCGGGCGATCCGAGAACCAGAAAAAGCTTGCCATCTTTAAGCACGATAGTCGGCGTCATGGCAGAAAGAGGACGCTTGCCGGGGCCAATGGCATTGGCCGGGCCCTGAATCAATCCATAGGTGTTGGGGACGCCTTGTTTGGCGGCGAAATCGTCCATTTCGTCGTTGAGCAGAAAACCCAGCCCCTCCGCGGTGACGCGCGAGCCGAAGGAGTCGTTGAGCGTGGTGGTTACAGAAACCGCGTTGCCGTCCGCATCGACGACGGAATAATGAGTTGTGTTTTGCGGTTCGCGAATCGCGGCGGGGCGCGACTGGGCGACGCGTTCCAGCTCATTGAAGGACGGACGTTTCAAGTCCTTGCTCACGCTGGCGCGGTTGAGGTCGATAGAATCGCGCCACGCCGCGGCGTACTTCTTGTCGATGAGCTGCGCCACGGGAATTTTGGCGAAGTCGGGATCACCCATAAAATCGGCGCGATCGTAGAAGGCGCGGCGGAAGGCTTCGGCTTCGAGGTGGATGGTCTCGGGGGAGCGATTGCCGAGTCTTGCCAGGTCAAAACCTTCGAGGATATTAAGGATTTCGATGAGGGCGACTCCGCCGGAAGATGGTGGCGGAGCGCTGATGATGTCATAGCCGCGATAGGAGCCGCGAATCGGCTCGCGCTCTTTAATTTCGTAAGCAGCCAGATCTTTGGCAGTAACCAGGCCTCCGCCTTTTTGGATGGCCGCGGCCAGTTCGCGCGCCATGGCGCCATGGTAAAAAGTGTCGGGATCTTTGGCGAGGCGTTGGAGAGTGTGGGCGAGTTCGGGCTGCTTGAACAGATCGCCGGGCTGATAGTAGTTTCCGTTACGCAGAAAAATGCGTTTGGATTCGGGAAACTGGGCAAGGCACTGATCGTCTCTCAAATCCTGCGCGTCTTGCGCGGCGAGGCGAAAGCCATCGCGGGCGAGTTTGATGGCCGGAGCCATAACTTTTTCGATCGAGAGCTTGCCGTATTGTTTTTCTGCGTAGATGAGACCGGCCACGGTGCCAGGCACGCCGATGGACCTGTATCCGACGACGCTGGAGTCTTTGTTGTCTTCCGGAAGGACGTTGCCCTGAGCGTCGAGGTACATGTTTTCGGTGGCCGCGGCCGGGGCTTTTTCGCGGAAGTCGATGAAATGAACTTTGCCGTTGGCATTGCGCAGAAGAAGGAAGCCGCCTCCGCCTAGATTTCCGGCTTCGGGGTAAACGACGGCCAGCGCGAAACCCGTGGCGACGGCGGCATCGACGGCATTGCCTCCAGAAAGCAGCATGTCGACGCCGGCGCGCGAGGCGAGTTCGTGGATGCTCGCGACCATGACATGCGGGGCTTGCGTGGGCCTTGTCGGCGCGGCTGAGACGGTTCCGGCGACTAGAACGCATAAGCCGCAGACGATCAGAAAGCTACGTTGAATGCGCATGGATTGGGCGAAACTATGAGGCTAGCCTAGCGGGTTGAGGCGCGTCAAACGCGTTCACTGCCGAGACGCAGAGGACGCCAAGAAAGGCTAAGGCTTAACCACAGGAGCACAGGGAGGGCCGCTCACTTTGCTTGGCGTTTGCGTGGGGCTTTCTTGCGCTCGGCTTTCTTCTTTGGGGCCTTTGCAGCTACCAAATCGTACGACTCGCGAATGAGAGCTTCTAGTTCAGCGGCGGGCAGCACGTTGGAGCTGGCTAACATGACCCACTTGTAGCGTCCGACGTAGGGTGCGATTGAGATGCCTTCGATTTCCAGGAGTTCGTGGAATTTTTCCGGGGCGCATTTCAGAGTCATGCGCGGGAAACGGCCGTCGGAGAGCGCGATGCCGGTAAAGATTTTGCCCCGGACTTTGAAGCACAAGTCGTCCTCCCACGGCATGTCCTCGGTCACGTCAGGAAAGGAAAGACAGAGTTTGCGGATCCAGTCGAAGTCGGACATCGGGACATGATAACGCGGGACGCCTGTCCGGCGTCCTGTGGACAGGACGGGCGAGGACGCCCGTCGCTCCATCAGAGGCAAGATCAAAGGCACGCGGGCGGGGGCGCCCGCGCCACACGAGCTTATAAATCCACCGCCCAGTTCACGGGCGGACGCAGATCCTCGACCTGAGCAAATGCCTTGTCTCTGGTAACCAGGGTGGCGTTTGTACTGATCGCGTGGGCTGCGATTAGCATATCCAGGGCGCTAAGAGTCTTGCCGGCACTTTCCAGTTTGCAGCGCAGGGTTCCATAAGCCTGCGCTTCATCGCTTCCCCAAGGCAAGATTTGTATCTTTCTCAGGAAGTCGTTCAGGACCGTCCGAAAAGCTAGACTCGGAGGTTTTCTGACCAGCCCATAACGAATCTCCGCCTCGGTAACGACTGAGATGCATCCTACTTCGTTTATTTTCAAGCCATCCAGACGATCCCTGGCCGCGGGAGATATTCCCCGGACGATGTAGCTCACGGTATTGGTGTCGAGCATCCAGGTTCGAACCATCAGAAGCCAATCATCAGAAGTTAACCATCAGAAGTCCCGCTTCTGCGGTGGTCTGGTATCTCGATCGCCCAGGAAATCGTCGGGAACGCCAGCTTCGTCGAATGCGGCGAAGATTTCTTCCCAGGTCTTTGTCGGAGACTCGGAAAGAATCAGATCTCCGGTTTGTGGGTCGCGACGGATGTAGACCTCGTCTTTGGTGAAGCGGAACTCGGCCGGAATTCTAACGGCTTGACTCCTGCCGCTATAGAAGACTTTTGCCTTGGACTTTGGCGACATTCGCGATTCCCCTTTGCTATGTATCATGCTATATAGCAAAGGGATTTGCAACAGATTTTTGATTCCAGAAGGCACGCGGGCGAGGGCGCCCCGCGCCACACGAGCAACTACACCTGGTCCCGGGATTCGCCCAGCACTACCGATACTTCCAGCTGCTTCTTTCCGCGGAAGATCGTTACTTTCACCGTATCTCCGGCGCGATGTTTGTTCATGATCTGAGCGAGAATTTGCTGGCTTTCAATTTTTTCTCCGTCGATGGCGACGATCAAATCTCCACCAATCATGATGGGAGTGTTGCCGAGGTAAGCGCGTTCGGTGCCGCCACGCAATCCGGCGCGGTCGGCCGA
Source organism: Terriglobales bacterium (assembly GCA_049592035.1). Classification (GTDB taxonomy): domain Bacteria; phylum Acidobacteriota; class Terriglobia; order Terriglobales; family Acidobacteriaceae; genus Acidiflorens. The sequence goes on along the minus strand of JBAWFQ010000195.1, from coordinate 2,186 downwards.
GCCTCCGGGAACAGCCTGCACAATGAGGAGCCCGTAATCGGCCGCGAGGCCAAGCTCGTCAGCAATTTCGGAATCGATGGGAATGGTGCGCACGCCGAGCGCGGGACGGCGCACGCGTCCGAGCGTGACCAGATCGTTGACCACGGCTTTTGCGGTGTTGATGGGGATAGCGAAGCCGATGCCTGCGCTTTGTCCGACGCTAGAGGCGATCATCGTATTGATGCCGATCACTTCGCCGTGCCAGTTGAGCAGCGGGCCTCCGGAGTTGCCGGGATTGATGGCGGCGTCGGTCTGGATGGCTTCGTCGATGACCAGGCCGTCGGGTTCCTGCACCTGGCGAATCGAGCTGACGATGCCGCGCGTGAGAGTTCCGGCGAGGCCGAAGGGATTGCCGATAGCATAGACTTTCTGTCCCACTTGCAGATTAGACGAGTCGCCGAGAATCATTGGCTGCAGGTTGGGAGCTTTGATCTGAACGATTGCCAAGTCGTGCGACTTGTCGGTGCCAACGATGGTGGCCTTGTATTTTTTGCGATCGTGCAGCGTAACCTCGACTTGGCGGGCTTCGGCGATGACGTGATAATTGGTGAGAATGTGTCCTTCTTTGTCGATGACGAAACCGGAGCCCTGGCCTTCCTGCGGCACCAGACCGTAGAAAAAATCGAAGGTCATGACGCGCGAGGTGATGTTGACGACGGACCCGATGTTCTTGCGGTAGACGCTGATGTTGTTCTGTTCCTCGGCGTCAAACGATTCGCCGCCGGCAGCTTCGGTGATTTCCGCGTGCTGCGGATGGCTGATCCAGTTGGCGGGCCGTAGACTTCCGTTGCGGTAGGTGGTGAAGTAGAAGAAGGCGGACGCCAGAATGATGGCGAAGACAAGAGTACGCAAAAATCTCATCGTGGTTAATCCCTTAAAAAGCTACCAGCTTGAATTCTAGCGAAAAGTGGGATTTGCCGCAGAGTGCGCGGAGCACGCAGAGAAAATCTTTACCACAGGGGACACAGAGGAACACAGGGAAACCCGCTCCCCCAAAACTCTGCGCGCTCTGCGTCCTCTGCGGTTAAATCAAGTTCGTGGCGGCACTTGCCCCGGTGTTACACTCGTCTGATTATGGCGGAAGGGCGTTCGCGGATTTGGATATGGGTTCTGCTGGGCGGCGGGCTGTTTGCGCTGTTCGCGGTGGGAGTGTTTACGCTGGTGTACCTCAGTTTTGGCAATCAGGATGAAGAAGCATTTTCGGGCTTCGGTCCCAAGATTGGCGTGGTTGAGCTCAATGGCGTAATTTTCTCTCCCAAGCAGATCGTTCCCCAGCTCAAAAAATTTGCCGATGATGATTCCATCAAAGCCATCATCATTCACGTGAATTCGCCCGGCGGTGGCGTGGCCGCGTCCGAAGAGATCTACCGCGAAGTGAAGCGCATTCGCGACGAGAAGAAAAAGCGCATTGTGGCGTCGATTGAGACCGTGGGCGCAAGTGGCGCGTATTACGTTTCGTCGGCCACCAATAAAATCTATGCCGATAAAGGCAGCATTGTAGGTTCGATCGGCGTAATTGCCGAGTGGGTGAACTACGGCGAGCTTTTGCGCTGGGCAAAAATGAACCCGATCACCATGAAGGCGGGAGAATTCAAAGACACCGGCAGCCCAACGCGCGAAATGACTCCTGCGGAACGCGAGTATATGCAGGGCTTGATCGACAACATGCATACGCAGTTTATCCAGGCCGTAGCCGACGGAAGACATGCGACCGAAGCCGACATCCGCGCCATCGCCAACGGAAAAGTCTGGACCGGCCAACAGGCAGCCGATCTGAAATTGGTCGATCAGATCACGGATTTTGAAGGCGCGGTCAAGGATACGGCTCGGGCGGTGAATATCTCCGGCGAACCGACGCTCGTCTATCCGCCGAAGGAGAAGCGTTCAGGGCTTGATCTATTATTCGGCGACGTTTCCGATTACTTACCGACGCGCGAAAAGCTGTTGGAGCAGCAGGTGGGGTTTTACTATCTTTGGAAGTAACTGGGGCCGGTTCCTAGTTTTTTCATGAATTCACCGTGAGTTGTCATCCTGAGCGAAGCGAAGGACCTGCTGTTTGCCGCCCCTCACCGGGAACTGAGAACTGCACTTGCGCAGAACCCCTTAAATTTGAGAAGGTTATAGGCAGACGCCGTGCAGCGTCGGGG
>JBAWFQ010000194.1:0-2424 GCA_049592035.1 Terriglobales bacterium | reverse complement strand
GACAAGCACTGAGAACTCGCATGAATTGATTAGCGGTAACAAGGGGACGGAAATATGAATTTGCCGAGCAATGCGGGCAATCGCCACGGGCTCCGATTTGATTACAGGCACTCTCCGGGAAATTGACAATTTGCACCGCGCCATTGTAGCGCCAAATGTAGAAGGGGGCTAATGAAAGCAGGAGGTCAATCATTCACGGCCTCCCCACTTGGTTTGTGAAGGTGATAATTCCGAAAATAAACATCGAAAAATTGTCCGTTCTCCCCCTGTGATTTGATATCCTAAATATAAGAGTCAAGAAATTTAGAACTCTGAAGGGCGCGACGCAAATCGCGCCCTTTTCTATTTTGGCGAGTAACGTAGAATCAGAACAGCTCTACACAACCACTGAGGATTGCGCCGGGGGTAGACGGAACGCAGCATGGACATATCCTGGGTCACGGAACGAATTGCGCTGGGCGGCGGGATCTGGAACGCGCGGAACATGGAAGAACTGGCGCAAGCAGGCGTGACCCACGTGCTCGACATGCAGATCGAGTTCGACGACGGGCCGCTGGCGGCTCCGCACGGCATCCGGGTGCTGTGGAATCCGACGGACGACGATTTTTTGCCAAAACCGCCGGAATTGCTGCAACGCGGGGTTGATTTTGCATTGGAAGCGCTGGACGAACCGTCGGCGCGGCTTTACATACACTGCGCGGCGGGAGTGCACCGGGCTCCGATGATGACGCTGGCGGTACTGTGTGCAATGGATTGGGAAATGGAAGCGGCGATGGTACTGATCGAAGGATGCAGGCCGGTCGTGGATTTCGCGGACGTCTATGTGGAGAGCGTGCGGCGATTTCTGGCGTCGCGAGTGGAGAGCGAGCCGCGTAATTCCGGCTGATCGGCTCAATATGCGACGTGTGCTTCGACTGTCCTCTGGGCGCTAGCCGGACAGGTCAAGAGCTTTACCACAAGGTGCACAGGGGACGCTTCGACTTCGCTCAGGACAGGCTTCGGGAAAGCACAGGGGAACGCCTTGAAAACGCCGCTCGGTTGAGCGGCTTTCTTATTGGGCCAAGTTTAGGGTTGGGCGCGCTTACGAGGAGAGAAAAAGACATGCGCAGATGGTTTGCGGTGAATAACGAGTGCTTCCCGAGGGCAACGGAGATGGTGACTTTTCTGGTGCTGGTCTTGCTGTCGGCGTTGGCGTTGTCGACCACGTTGCAAGCCCAAGGGCCAGCGCTTACAACCATCAGCGATACCGTGTACAGGGCGGACGGAACCGCGGCGTCGGGTACCGTGCTGATTTCGTGGCCGTCCTTCCTTTCCGCAGCGGGCGATGCGGTGGCGGCGGGCAATTTGGCGGTGACGATCGGGCCGCTAGGGGCGTTTACGGCACAATTGGTTCCGAACGTCGGCGCGACTCCGGCGGGAACATTCTATGTTGCGGTTTTCCAACTGGATGACGGAACAGTCCGCACTGAATATTGGTCGGTTCCGACAACGTCGCCGGTGACGATTGCCGAGGTGCTGACGACACCGGGTACAGGGCTCGGGAATCTGGCGGCTACGCAGCAGTACGTAAATGCTGCGATTGCGCCGCTGGCGATCGATGCCACCGTGGTGCACCTGGCGGGATCGGAAACGATCACAGGCACGAAGCAGTTTGTCGCGCCGCCGTCCTTACCAGCGCCGGTGCAGTCGACGGACGCCGCGAACAAGGGTTATGTGGATGCGGCAGTGGAAAACGTAGGTGCGGGAGCGTATGTCCCGCTGGCTGGCGGCACCATGACTGGTCCGCTGAGCTTGCCCGCAGATCCGACCTCCCCCAGCCAGGCAGCAGACCGGAACTATGTGGACAACGGACTGGCGGTGAAAGCGGGATTGGTGAATGGGACTGTTCCTCCCGGCGAACTGGGAGCGGGCGTGGCCAGCTCCGCAACCTGTTTGAATGGAAACTCGACCTGGGGATCCTGTGGTGGTGGCGCACCGGCGGGTATCACTTACGCGACGACAGCGTTGAATTGGTCGCAGACCATGTCGAGTCCGCTAACCGGTAGAACACAGGCAACCGTCACGCTGACTCCTTGTCCGGCGGGCATTGATACGACGAGTGGAGCCGGGTATCAAGTTCTTCTCTCTGGAGGAGGAAATAGCGAAGCGGCCCGCGTGATATCTGCCGCGGGGGGATGCATGTCAGGAGCGGCGTCAGGGACGATTACGTTCACTCCGTTCTATTCGTATGCGGCTGCATACACGATTGGATCAGCCTCCTCCGGTATCCAAGAGACGCTGAATGCGGGTTGCGGAGTTAGTGGGTCACAATACAACAATAGTCAGTGCAATGTGACCATTCCAGCCAATGGACCTAACAGCTCGATTAACACCTACAACGTCTATGGGACGATTTACCTGCATAGCAACCAATCAATTCTGAGC
>JBAWFQ010000193.1:0-8419 GCA_049592035.1 Terriglobales bacterium | reverse complement strand
GCACGCAGGAGTTTCGGCTGCAAATCCATGGTGATGTCGCCGATCTCGTCAAGAAAAAGACTGCCGTGATCCGCCAGTTCAAAGCGGCCGCGCTTCTGCATGAGGGCGCCCGTGAAAGCACCCTTTTCGTGGCCGAAGAGTTCGCTTTCCACCAAACCCGAAGGAATCGCCGCACAGTTCAGACGAACAAATGTGCGCTGCCGCCGCGGACTGAGATTATGAATTGCCCGGGCAACCAGCTCCTTTCCGGTACCGGTCTCACCATGTAGCAGCACCGTGGAACTGGTTGGCGCCACGATCGCGACCTGGTCCAGCACCTTGCGGAGTGCAGCACTCTTGCCGACAATGTCTTCGAAGTTGTATTCAGATTCGATTTCCGATTCAAGGTAAAGCCTCTGCTCTTCCAGATCGTCGCGCGACGCGCGGAGCCGTCCGTAGGCCAAAGCATTCTCCAGCACCAAAGAGATCTGGGTGCCAATCTGCGACAGCAGGTCGCGGTCCGCCTCGTTGAACCCATTAGCCCTGCGACTGCACATAGTCAACAACCCTAAGGGGCCATCGGGGCCCAGCAGAGGCACAAGGACGGCCGAAAGAAGGGATTCAGCTAGGGACGCCTCGCGGAGGGACGGAGGTATATCTGCTTCCACGGGCGAGTAATACTGTGGCGTCCGGAGGCGCGACCATTCGCCCCATAGCTTCGTAGGCTCGGCGACAACGACTTTATCCAGAAAGCCCCTTCCAGTCGGGAAATCGAGAAATCTGCGTTCGAAACTGCCCGACTGCTTGTTAAAAAGCCACAATGAGGTCATGTCGTTGCCCAAGTGCTTGCGCATCGACCCTGCCACAGCCTGAAACAGTTCCTCCGCTTCCAGCTTACTGACAATATGATTGTTGATTTCCAGCAACAAGCTGAGCCGATCTCGCTGCTTCACGACCTCCCGGTGGTAAAGCTCCGCGGTGTCTCTTGCCAGTGCGCACTCGAGCGCGACCGCAACGTGGGAAGCCAGGGCACTGAGCATCTCGACGTCTTCAGGGGCGAATTGCTGGCCCTGCAACTTTGGCGTTGACAGAATTCCGTAGCGTTTTTGCGCGGTCGATACTGGGAAAAAATAGGTACTTCGTCCGGCAACTTCGGCTGCAAAAGGAGCCATGTCAGGGTGTTCCAACATTGTCAGGGACAGGTCCGGGACAAACACCGGTTTCTGTTCATCCAGCACTTGCGCCACCAGACCAATGCGTAACAATTTGGCTCCACGTTTGATTGCGGGAGCGTCCGCGTCTCGATCAAATTCGAAGCTGGATAAGGTCTCGCCGTCATCGCTCACATAGAGTTCGGCCCCGTGCAATCGGGAAGTGCTGGACAGAACACCTCGCAGGCTTTGCAGGACAGCTTTTACCGTGGGCTGATCGGCCAGGGCAGTGGACGCACCCAGCAGCATTCGATATCGATCTTCGGTGATGGTCATGGCACGTGCGCTCTCCGCAATTCTCGGCTTACAGATGCGCGCAGCCTGGTTTTCGTACAGGACTGCAATCTATTGGCCGGACGATATCGCTGGCCGAACTTCGGTAAAAGCGCGGCACCAGATATGCAAAGTCCGACGTATAGCGGCTTTCGCGAACGCTGGAAACGCGCGCCGCTTGCTGCGCCCCGATTTTTGCGCCTACAAGTATCTGCCAATCAAGTTCCCGCTGCAATCGATATCCGGATGCTTGTGCTAGCGGCGACGTCCCCGAGGACGAGACCCCGTGTGGAGCATTCCTGGTATCGACTTCCGCAATTTAGCCCGCGCCCGAGCTGTGTACGCTTTCACACTTCCGATGGGAACTCCCAGAACGCGAGCTGTTTCGCCGATGGAAAGATGATCCACAAACCTGAGGTGAAACGTTCTCCGCAGAGTCGGCGATAGTTGTGCCGCCGATTTCATCAATCGCGTATTCAGAGTAGAGTTGTGGCACTCGTCCTCGGGATTGGGCCGGTGATCCACCAAAGTGTCGGACAGCGGATACGCCTGGTCTTCTCCGATTCGCGAATCCAGGGATACATGGATATAGCGTGACCGCTTGCGCAAATGCATTCTTGCGCAATTGATAACAATAGCGGTCAGCCACGTCAAAAGTTGGGCGTCGCCTCTGAATTCCTTCAGGTGCTTGTAAGCTGCCAATAGCGCATCCTGCACCGCATCCTCGGCGTCTGCTTCGTTTCCCAAAAGTCTATACGCGCGTCGGTAAAGAGACGGTAAGCCATGCGACAGAACAGAGAGCATATCCGCGAGTGAAGGCTTCGCCGAGTCTAGGGCGACGCCCTCGCCGCCCGCAATTAATTGCTCCGGGTATCGCATGCTATGTTTGCGCTCCTCTGTCCCCACTGAAGCACGTCAAGTTCCATGCGACCCCAGGCGGGGAGGAATTTCGATGTCATCTGGATTCAGGGGCGAAGCCCGGAAAAGGAACCACTAAAACCGTATCGGAGCTTGTCGTTTTCAGCGACCGCCTTGCCTGCTGCGCTGCTGCTTCGTCGATGTCATGCTTCAGAACGTCATGAAGCGCGCTAAGCACCTGATACTGCATCATTGCCAGTTGGTAGCTCTGCAGCAAAACATATTCCGCCTGTTCGCGGGTAATTTGATTTGCTTGTTGGGCCTGCACGATTACAGAGAAATCGGCCGATGTCTTGTCTACTACCATGCTCATGGCGATTTCGTAGGATTTAAGAACGTCTTGCGGGCCCAATGGCATCTCGGGTTTGAGCGCAATCAAATCGGATACAGGATTGGACTGCATGCTTGTACCCGCCAGAATGCTCTCCGGCGGAGGCGCTTCTACTTCGATCTTCTTCTTCGGCTGGGCCGCGGCAGTGTGCCACACCGTGCCGAGAATCACGATAGCAATAAGAATCTGTCGAGCTTTCATCGGTGCTCCTCGTGCGAGCCGCACATGCTAATCGATCTGCTGCTGATTGCGTTCTGATCGCTGTAACTCTTCCGCACAGCAAATTGCTGCCGGCATCGGGCGTGTCGGTTCCCCGCTGCACTCGAGCTATACCTCTGGCGCAGGCCAGCACCAGCTATTTCGAGTTACTTGTGCTCCGTAGCGGGTCTTTGGCTTTCTATGGGCACCTGAAGCGACCGACCCAACATGTCGTTGTAGGTAATTGTGTTTTTTCCGACCAGTACCAGCAGTTCACGCCCGGTTGCGTACTTCGGCGGCAGTTCGCCCAATGGCGGCGTGTACAGTACCAGGTAAATCGTGTCTGCTACCTTGACGGAAACGTCATAGCTGGTGGTATCAGATACACTATCGCCTGCAACCTGACGAGCCTTGACCTCAGTAATGATGGCGACTTGATACTTTGATGTAGACTGGCTAAAAGCCGGAAAACTCAGCAGACACAGAGCGATTACACCTATTAGCCTCCGCACGATTGACTCCTCCCGTTTGCTCTTTCTTGGTCCGGCAATCCGGTACTAGGAACGACCGTTCGCCAGACCACCTGCGTTGCATCGCAATCCCTATGCCAATTGGCTGCAGCGTTCGGTAGAGTCTGCAATGAGGTTGACTCTTCATGTGTTTGCATGGCGTCGGTTTCTCAAACAGACCGCAACGCAAGCGCCAGGTTCCGACCACATCTGGGCACATGCCTAATGCAGGGCAGGAGCATCACATCCGATATCAGCGCCGCACTCAGGAACTGCTTTGTTATCGGTTCTTGTTCGCGATTCGGCATTGGCATTGAGCTTGCACTCCCGTGGCTGAGCGAGGCGGCGGACGGTTAGTGGCCGACACGGACTCCGCAGACAACCACTTCGGGCAACTGAGAGCCGAAAACCCGCGGCACATCTCCGTCTTTGCGGCCCCTGTTCGCCCCTCGCCTCTTTATAGGATCTCTGGATAGGAGAGCGACTATGAGCACCTTTGACACACTGCCGGGTGAATCGAATGCGCACATCATCTCGTCAATCGTTAACTTGGTTTGCCCGCAATGCGGGGGAAGAATGTCGGAATTCCAATGTGAAGGGAGATGCTGCAGAAACTGGCTTGCAGAATGGGAATGGGCGAATCAGGCCACCAGAAGCCCCAAGTCCCGGCGAGGCCACGCTGGCCGGTCGATGCGGTGAGCTACTGCACTTCGGTGGATTCGTCCTTAATGCAAGTGCTAATGCACATCACGCAGGGAATCTTCCCGACAAGAACTCGACAGATGTAATGGACCCAGCAAATCGGTATTGATATCGGGTTCAACGACATGAACGAGTCTTGGCCTGACGCACAACGCAATGTTTTCGGTCATCAGAGAGTGTGGCCGCGAATCTTTGTGGCGTTTGCGATGCTAGCTAGAAATCTGAATCAGCCGCTGCGTAAGGGAGGGAGCGTAACTGGACGGTGTCTGACCAGGTGGTGGAGCATCTGAGATGAGTGCTAGCGAAGTATAGCCAGCAAAGAAATTCGATCAATCGGCTTTCTCATGCCACACCGTTTGTCAGACATGGGTCGCCTCCAGCTGTTTCACATTCTGGATGTATTGACGGGAATCGAACTTCTTTGAAGTGCTGGCGTATGACATGTAGCGAATCTGTCCGAAAACGGGTCTCTCGAACCATGGCCGGTCGTGCTTGCCGACAATAGCCCACGCGATCCCCGCGTAGCCGTTGGGGTCGCGGCCGTCGAGTTCATAACGGTCGTTGAGCCAGACGGCCCGTCGGTAAGCCTCGGCAACCGACGGACTCCACTCCAGGATCTTCTTGGCCCAGTACATTCGCACGTAGTTGTGCATCCAGCCCGTCAGGACCATCTGTTTCTGAGCCGCGTTCCATAGAGAATCGTGAGTTTCCGCCTGTTCCAGTTGCTCCTCGCGATAAATGATGGGACGGCGATCGCCCGAATGTCGGGCAAAGGAGCGATCCGCCCAGGGCTCGAGGCATTGGAAGGAATCGTAGTACGAGTTGTAGCGAACAAAGTTCACCGAGAGTTCGCGCCGTACAATGACTTGCTCCAGAAATGCCTGTTTCGCAGCCGCCGGCGCGGATGCCGCCTGCACGGCGTGCACGATGGTGAGAGGACCGATATGGCCAAAGTGAAGAAAGGGCGAGAGGCGGCTGGTTCCAGAAAGTTCCGGATGATTCCGGTCCTTGGGATAATTCCGCAACCCATGTTTGATGAAATCCGCTAGAACGCTGAGCGCACGCTTGGTTCCGCCCTGCCAGTTCTCGACCGGCGAAACCGAGCGATCGATGGACCAGCCGGCGGTGAAATCCTCGTGCGCCGAAAGTGACTGAAGAGTGCGGGACTGGTTCCAGGGTATTCGCGCTTTTACGATTTTTGTTGGAACGAGGAACTGAGGCAAGAGTTCCTGGAGTCGCGGGCGGATAGTGCGGGCGGCATAATGCTCTTTGCCCAGCAGCCGCGAGGGCACGACGACATCGGCATCCACGGTCCAAAGAGGTTCTTTCAAATCCTGAGCGGCGCGAACTCGCCAGTGCTCAGCTTCGCGCAAGGGATTTTCGTCGCCAATTACGATCGCCGGGCGGACCTGTTCACAAAACCTTGTCAGGCTGTGATCAGGGTACGTCCGCAGGACAAAGCCGACATTGCGCTGGGAGAGTCCCTCTTCGATGTCCGGAATTCCGGAGGCGAGAAAGCTGTAGTGACGCAGATTAGCGTGCGGATAAAAGGGCACCGGAGCAAGTAAAGCAACGACCGGTTTGCCCATTTCGTTGCCAAGCTCGACGGCAACGTCCAGAGCCGGATTGTCCAATGCGCGCTGGGCTCGTTGCATCCAATAGACAACGCACTCTCCTTCTGGATTCGGCGCGGAGCATGTCCGCACGGTGATGCGGGGATCGAGGCTGAGCGTTGGGATTCCCATTCCAAGCGAAGATGGAGAGAACGCAGAAGCGTTCTCTCCATCTTCCCGTAGCTTTCTAACGAACGCGTGCCGGGGCCGACTCGTGTCCCCAGCGATGCTGAATAGCCTTGAAAGAGACAGCCTGGTACAGCGCCGCCAGGCCAACCAGAGCGTAGACGACCGAACTGAGCGCCGAAGTCTCGCCGAATTTCATACCGAAAATAGCGGCCACCAGGTCGAAGTGCGCAACGCTCACCAGCCCCCAATTCAGTCCGCCAATCACCAGAAGCACAGCTGCGATCACATCTAACGTCTTCATCTTTTCCTCCATTTACTTAGTCTTTAGGTAGAAGCACGGCGTCGATCACGTGGATCACGCCGTTAGAGGCCAAAACATCGGCCTTCACAACCTTGGCGTCATTGACCATGACGGTACCGTCATTGACGGTGAGTTTCAGGTCCTGGCCATTGATGGTTTTCGCCGAAGAGAGTTTCACCACCTGCGCCGCAGTCAAGTCGCCCGACACCACGTGGTAGAGCAGGATGGCCTTCAACTTGTCCTTGTTCTCGGGCTTGAGCAGCGACTCCACCGTACCCGGCGGCAGCTTGCTGAAGGCTTTGTCTGTCGGAGCAAACACGGTGAAAGGTCCTTTACCTTTCAGGGTGTCAGCCAGACCGGCGGCTTGAAGCGCCGTGGCCAACGTCTTGAAGCTGCCTGCGGCAACCGCGGTTTGAACGATGTCCTTTTGTGCAGAGCCGGCTGCCGTCGGCATCGCGCTTGCCAGGACGCTGAGAATCAATGCAAAACTCGCCACTTTCACGTTATCTCTCCTTGTTTTTCATTTTCTTGTTCTTCTGTTTTCTGTTGCACTCTTGCCCTTTGCTGTATTAACTATAGAGAACAATTATTGTCGTAACACGAAAACTAACGAAATCCTGCAATTCATGTGAGTACCAGTCAAAAGTCCAACCCGCGGTTGTACTGATGGGAAAACGAGGAAAAGCGAGTGGTCAATAAAACAATTGTCGAAGGACTCAGACCTTACGCCTTGGGCGAGAAACTGCGGACCCTGCGGTTGCGAAAGAGCATGGGTCTGGTGGAATTGGGCAAGCACACCGGCCTTTCGGCGGCGATGCTCTCAAAACTGGAGCGGGGCAAACTGTTTCCCACCCTGCCCACTTTGCTGCGGATCGCGCTGGTGTTCGGGGTGGGCCTCGAATATTTCTTCACTGACGAGCGCAAGCGTCACGTGGTGGCGATTGCACGCAAGAAGGAGCGCTTGCGGTTTCCGGACAGGACGGACGGAAGGAGCATCGCGTACAACTTCGAGAGCCTGGATTTCAAGGCTACAGAGCGCAAGCTAAATGCTTTCTACGCGGAATTCGAACCCATCTCTTTCGAGATGCTGAAGCCTCACCAGCATCCGGGTGTGGAATTGCTTTATCTAATCTCCGGAAAACTGGATCTCACGATCGGCTCCGAGACGTTCAACCTCGAAACAGGGGACGCAGTGTACTTTGATTCGGGAGTGCGTCACAGCTATCACCGGGCTAGCAGGGGTCCGTGCACTGGCGTCATTGTTACCGCGTGACGAACCGCAGCCCTTGCCAGCATCGCTATTTTTATCAAGCTGCGCTCCAAGTCCGCGCCGGTTTCCTTGACGACACCCACTCTGCCGGATACCATCAATCGGCGAATATGAACCAGGTTGATCCCCTCGTCGGACAGTCCCTCCTGCATTACGAGATTGTGCACAAACTGGGCTCTGGTGGCATGGGTGTGGTGTATGAAGCTCAGGATTCCCATCTCGGCCGCCGAGTGGCCCTGAAGTTTCTTCCTCTGGATATGGCCCAGGACAGCCAGTTGCTGGAGCGATTTCAGCGCGAGGCGCGCGCCGCTTCTTCGCTGAATCACCCGAACATCTGCACCATCCATTCGATTGAACAGCACGAACGCCGGCACTTCATCGTTATGGAATTGCTTGAGGGGGAGACCATCGCGCAGAAGATGAACCGGCAGCCCATGGAAATGGACAAGTTGCTGGCGCTGGGCATCCAGAATCGCCGACGCGCTCGAATCGGCCCACGCCAAGGGGATCGTGCACCGAGACATAAAGCCGGCGAATCTGTTCCTGACCGAGCGCGGACAGGTGAAGATTCTGGACTTCGGGCTAGCGAAGATGAGCCGCGTGGAGATTGCCCAGGGAGCCTCGGTCGAGCCTGAGGAAACGCTGGCCTTCAACCACGAACTTACTTCGCCAGGGTCAGCCGTGGGTACGGTTTCCTACATGTCGCCGGAACAGTCGCGCGGACAACTAGTGGATGCCCGGACGGACCTGTTTTCCACCGGTACGGTGCTCTATCAGATGGCCACCGGAACGCTCCCCTTTCAGGGAGACACCTCGGCGGTGGTCTTCGACGCCATACTGAACCGAGATCCGAGGCCGGCTGCCGAACTGAATGCCACGCTGCCTGTCGATTTTGTGCGTATCTTGGAGAAGACGCTTGAGAAGGACCGCAATCTGCGCTGCCAGACGGCCACTGAGCTGAAAACCGACCTTCACCGACTCAAGC
>JBAWFQ010000192.1:0-24441 GCA_049592035.1 Terriglobales bacterium | reverse complement strand
TGCTCTCGAACGTGACCAGCATTCAGCGCATCAACACCCACGACGGTAAGCCGCCAGCGGAAGGATGCGACGAGTCGCACCGTGGCGCGGAAACTAAGAGTACCTACACGGCGGATTACTATTTCTATGTTCGGAAGCGAGAAGAGAAACGATAAACATCCGCTGCCCTCTGGGTGCGGCGCGTTAGGGACTGAACAGATTGCTGAAAAACTCGGTTGTGCGCCGCAGTCGCTCCCTCAGCGGCTAAAGCCGGCACTGAAAATAAGGCATTTATCGCAGCGGTAAACCGCTGCGCCACCCAAAGGCAAGAACAAGGTCGAGTTTTTCAGCACTCTCTGAAGCCGTGCCCTGCCCAAATCATTGGGAGCGCACTCTGTGTACGAATCAATACTTGGTCAAGAATTCCACCACACTGGGTTCGTTCGCCTCCTTGTTGGCTGCGCACAGACTGATCGACTCCAGCACCTGCGCCAGGATGCGCGGCGCGCCCACAACCTTGGTGGCGCGATCTTTAAAGAACGCCTCGGCATCGGACCGGTGCTGGCCGTCGCAGAAACCAACCGCAGCATAGGGAAGAAATGCGCCAAAATCGGTGGGAAGCTTGGCAATCAGCGCGTCCCAGTTCTGCTTCACAAAGTCATAACCGAGTTCGCGGGTATCCGGGAAGCTGGTGGTTGCGAAAAAGACGTTGATGGATTCGCGCGGTTGGAATTCATCGGTCAGGACGATGGCGTAGGCCGCTTTCAGAATTGCCGGGTCGCGGAATGCACCCAGCGCAGCGAGCAGCGTGCCACGCACATTTTCTTCGGTTTCCTTCTTCGCCTGCTCGTGCATGCGATCGAACAGCGCCCGGTCGCCATGGCGCGCGGCTGTGAGCAGCACATCCTGCAGCATGTCATTATCGACTGCCTTGCGGTCGTTCAGCCACGCCCATGCCAGCTTTTTAGCCTGCAAGATGAAGGCCGGATCCTCGGCCCGAATCGCGACCACTCCTACCACCGCCGGACGCAGCAGGCGGCTGTCATCGTCTTCGCCGGGCCTGTCTTTCCATCCCAACTGTGCGGCGCGCGCCTCGAAAAGATCCGAAATGTAGCGCCGATATTTGGGCATGAGCGCTTCGGGGACGAGATGTTCGTCCAGGGTTCCCACAATCGCGAGGGTCTTGGTTACGACCTCGCGATGCGGATCATGCGCGAATTTCGGCGCCAGAGCCATGGCCTCTCCCAGTGGCATGTACCCATTCGTGAGCGCTGCAATATCGCCGACGAGTCCGACGCGCTCGGGTAACGCCAGCGCTTTCTCATCTTTTAAAATCGACGCCAGCATGTCGCCGTCATAACGCACGCGATAGTAGCCGGCCTGGTCGGCGTTGTCGTAAGTCCACGCCGGGCAACCTTGCGCCTGGTCGAGATGCAGGGTCGCGGTTTTGGCAGTGACGAGTGTGCATTGCCGGCCATCTTTATTGTTGTTGCCGGTGGGATAGCGAACGCATACGGGGATATCCCACAATTGGTCCGCCGAACCCGAGGAGCCTCGCGGCAGAAAGCGCTGCTGCGCGAGTTGGAGTTCCGCGCTTCCTCCGCCACAAGACAAATGGGCGGTCACCAGCGGTACTCCAGGTTGGTCGAGGAAAGTGGAAAATGCCTTGGCGATGGCCGGATCGCCGCCGCCGATCGAAGCGAGAAAGTCCGCCGACGTCGCATTCCCCCAGGAGTATTTCTTCAGATAAGCCTGAACCCCCTCCCGGAATTTTTCGCGGCCCATATACGACTCAAACATATTGAGCAGGCTCGAACCTTTGCTGTAAGTAATGCCGTCGAATGCATTGGCAATATCGTCGTCGGAGAGAATCTCCTGCCGCACTTTTCTGGAGCTGACTAATGCATCCGTGTCCATCGCTCCCTGATAGGCATCGAGCTCGTCAATGTTCATCTTCCATTCGGGACGGTACTCGTTGACGATTTTGTTGGCCATCCAGGAAGCGAAGCCTTCGTTCAGCCAGATGTCGTCCCACCAGGCGGTCGTTACCAAATCCCCAAACCACTGATGCGCGAGTTCGTGGGCCATCACGCTGGTGACGTTGTGTTTCTTATCCAGCGTCTCTTCGTCGCTTTTCATCAGGAAGAATCCCGCGCCGTAGGTCACCAGTCCGGGATGTTCCATGGCATAGCCAGCCATCGGAATGGCGACTTCGTCGAGCTTCTCGTAGGGATAGGGGATCGCGAAGTATTTCTCCAGGAGATTCACAATGTCGGGAGTGGTAGCAGCCACATATCTTGCTTCCGGGCCGCGGCCGCGCGGCACAATAATGCGAATCGCGGTGTTTTTGGCGCCGGCGTGACCGGCCTCGACAATATCCATGGGACCGACGGCGATCGCGACCAGATAGCTGGGCAGCGGCTTGGTCTCGGCAAACCTTACTGTTTTCATGCCGACCGAACCGTCAGCCGAACTGGGCGCTTCCGAAAGCTGCGGCGTGTTCGAAAATGCGCCATCGTCACGCGGAACGTTCAGCGTCACTTGCCACGGTACTTTGTAGCCGGGCTCGTCAAAACACGGGAATGCGCGTCGCGCGGAGATGTTTTCGAATTGCGAATAGATATACCAATGGTCACCGTCTTTAACCTGGAAGATTCCCGCCATGTCCTTGCGGCTGATTTCGCCCTGGTAGTTGACGTGTAACTTCGCCGGTCCTGGACCTACGGGACGCTCGAAAGAGAAGCCAACCAGGTCCTTCGGCTGCGGCAGCACTTTTGCGCTGATCGTCCGACCATTCACGGTCAGGGTCGCGTCGCTCACCGTAAGCTTGTCCGCGTTCAGCCACAGTACCGAGCTCGCGTCTTTGAAGTTGAGGTCGATATCGACGGCGCCGGTAAACGTGTCCTGGTCGGGAGCCACCGTCAGGTTGAGGCTATAGTGCTGCGGGGCGACCGTTGTGGGCAGCCGGAAGCTCGGCGGCTGGAGTCCATCATCGGCGGCTTGCGCCAGTTGGCTAAAAGCCAGAGTGCAACAGAAGAAGGCTAGAAGTATTCCGATCAACGGCAGTGGTTCGCGTCGCATTAGGCGTTTTCCTCTTTTCTCAATTCTTAATTCGATGCATGTTCCGCATTCATGCGCTCGAGCAAACTCTGGGGCCAGAGCGCCAGGGCCGCACCGTTCTTATTAGCTTCCATCGCAACTTCGTTGTAGCGAACCAACAGCAGCCGGGGATCCAGCAGGCAGTCGGTAAAGATCTTCCGTCCAAAACGTTTTTCCACCAGCGCTGCCATCTCGTAGCCCACGGTGTACCACGGTCCCTGGTAGCCGAAGAAAGTGGAGGCTTTCTCCTGGATGGCGTCGCCTTTCAACTTTCCATCGAGCACGTCGTCAAAAAACTGCGTCAGCGTGGCCAGGTCCTGGTTGAAGTGCATCATGTCGCTGTCCCAGCGGGCCCGATCGAGCGCATCGTCTTCCCAATGAGGACGCAGGTCGGTCGAGCCAGTTGCCGCCAAGACTGCTTCCCCTTCGCCGAAGGCGCCCATCCATTCCGCGGCTTGCTTCACGTTCTCCGGCGTGGAGGCAAAAATCTTCTTCTGCTCTGCGTCCAGGCTGAACAGGCCGATGTGGTGGCACTCGTGCGCCACAATGGTTTCAAACTGCGCCTGCGTCTGCTTTTCCATGTAGATGAAAATCGCAGGATCGCCCTGCGCGTTGCGCCATACAAAACTGTTCGTCTTCGGTTTGATCATGGGAAAGACCCGCGTGTGGATCTCGGCCCCCTCCGGCAACCAGCCAAGTATGCGTTCGCCAATGCCTGTCATATTGGCGCGCTCCATCCCGGCCAGGGTCTCGGTCCACTCTGTCGTCCGCGCCTCGGTCTCGGGCGCCTGGAGAAATTTCTTAAAGTCTTCGTCGGTAAATTCCCGGTGCAGTCCCGCCTCGCGCACCTTCAGCCATTGATAGGGCACCGTGGCAAAGAGCTTTTGCCAGTCGGCGTCCGTCACCGGCTGATGTGCCTGCTCCTTGTGCAGAATCAGCAGCGCTTGTTCGGCCTCGGAGGCATCCAGCGTCAACCGCACTCGTGGGCTGGCAGGCGCGGGGTTCAGAGCAGAAACACAGAGGCCAGTCGTTAGTACGAGGGCCAGAAGTACGAGGGCCAAAACGAGGAAGTGGACAGGAGCACGCATCCGTCGCTTAAGCATACGGAATAGACTCCGGCCCGGTTCCAACGTAATCAAGATTTTTGGGAAAAATCATCGACTCGCGGTCATGCGACAGGACTGCCTGAATTCAGTCGCGCTTCACGGCGCGTTTCTTCTTTGTCCCCTTATTCTTTTCCACCCGCAGCTTCCAGGCCGCGCGCAACGCTCCTGCGAGCACGTCCTCGCTAGCTTTCGCCAGGCGAATATGAGTCATCCCCATTCGTCCCCATTCGTCCCCAGCCTCCATGAATGGGAAGAAAGACTTCCGGCAACTCGCCGACGAACTCCGCCTGCAGCTCCGGCGTTAGCATCAAGTTGCCGTAG
This sequence comes from Terriglobales bacterium, assembly GCA_049592035.1. Classification (GTDB taxonomy): domain Bacteria; phylum Acidobacteriota; class Terriglobia; order Terriglobales; family Acidobacteriaceae; genus Acidiflorens. Next base: position 19,936 of record JBAWFQ010000192.1, on the reverse strand, counting down.
CCCTGCTTTTCAGAAGCCAGCGTGGCGAAGATCCTGCCGCCCACGCGGAAGTCGGCTGCTCCCATGTGCGAGCCTTCCTCCGCACCTTCGAGGCTCAAGGCGACTCTGCGGAAATCTGCGGGTTTCATCATCTAGCTCTCCGATAGCTCTCCGATTCGTGGTCGCAGACGCGGAACCGCACTTAGTGTGTCGGGTTCGCCTCGACGATGGTCACCCTCGACTTGGTATTAACTTTATTGTCGGTCCGCCATGTCGCTCCCACGAAGACCACTGGGGGGATGGGGATGTTCAAGGGCGCGGTGTAAAGCCCGGCATCGGAGATGGTCCCGCAAGCCAATTCCGAGCAGCCGTCGCCCGTCACGGTCCATGCCACAGATGTGTTTGTAATCCCCTTTCCCGAAGCAGCGAACTGCAATGTTGAGCCCGAGGCTACCCTAACGTCAACGCACGGCGAAATGCCGATGTAGGGCGAAAGGTTGTAATAGAAGTAGAAGCGCAGCCGAAGATCTTGGCCGGGAAATTCTTTGGGCAGCGGCGGGAAGGGATCCGCGCGGATGAGACTTCCCCGTGCGGCCCGATCGAGCGCGACATCCCCTGAGGAAACTTGAACGGTCATACCATCTATGTCTATCTTCCCCTCCTTCAGGATGCGAAACTCGATCGCGACTTTGCCCAGATGCGAGACCGGCGGATAGACCGTCGGCGGCATCAGGGTATACCAGTTGCCCTTCACGATTTGCACGATTTGCTTCATATACGGCGCGAAACCTACACCCATGGTGTCGCTTAAGATTGCCGCCTGATCCTTTCCCGCTGCCTGGCACGGGTCCGCAGGCGGAGTTACTGGCAACTGGCTAATCGCAGTCCCACTACTGCTGCCGGCGTTGGGTGGTTTCGTCTGGGCAGTTTGGGCAAGGACGACGCTGCAGCTTGTCAATACTATGACGCCGATCAATCTCTGGCGAATGGACACGCATGCCTCACAGAGTCAGCAACAGGAAATACTAGCAGCGTCCGGTGCCGCCTGACATCGGCAATCGCTCCGTGATATGTTTTCAGTTCGCAGCTCAAGACTGCGCATCCAAATCCCATGATCCGCTCCTACAAAGGCGTCACTCCGCAGTTCCCCACTACCGCCTACATCGACGACTCTGCCCAGCTTATCGGCGACGTCATTGTCGGCGAGCACTCCAGCGTCTGGATGAACGCCGTCCTGCGCGGCGACGTCCACCAGATTCGCGTCGGCCACTATTCTAATATTCAGGACAACTGCGTGCTTCACGGGATGAAAGAACAATACGGCGTCTACGTTGGCGACTACGTCACCGTCGGCCACAACGCCATTTTGCACGGCTGCACCGTCGAAGCGCGCTGCCTCATTGGCATGGGCGTGATCATCCTCAACGGCGCGGTTATCGGATCGGGCTCCATCATCGCCGCCGGCACTTTGATCCCCGAAAAAACTATCGTTGAACCAAAATCCCTCTGGATGGGGTCGCCGGGAAAATTTCGCCGCCACCTGGGTGAAAAAGACCAAGAAATGATTCTCCGCTACGCGGAAAATTATCTGGGATACAAGAAGTCGTACTTGATGGAGAGAACGGGTTAGCGCTTGGCCTGTGGCTTCTGGCGGACCCGATACTCGCTCACCAACCCGCCACCCGGTTCTTAAAGCTGTAAGCCGCGCCCAGCCCATTCATAACCGCGCCTCCAGCCAGCACTGCGCGCCCCAAACTGTCATGGCGTCTCCGGTGCAATAAGTAAGCGCCGGCGATCTCCACGCCGAACAGCACCGCCGTGGCCGAAACCTGCACCGCAGTCGTATGCACAAACGGACGCACAAGGGGATTGTATTCTTCACCCCCGCCTGCGATGTTCTCGCGCGTGGCAAAGCTGTCGGCGGCCTTCGCCGCTCCGTCCAGCGCGACCAGAGCAAGTGTGGACGGCGTCCAGAAGCGTGCAGCGGTCAGATCGGCCCGCGTTCTGTACGGATACAGGAGAAAGGCATTACGAGCGACCTGAGCGTGCATCTCTGGAGCCGCTATGCCAGCGCCCATGCTTTGAGCACGAAGATTGCCAGCCATCGCCGCCAGCACCAGAATTACCCGGAGCGTTTTCATCGGAGAGCAGGTCGCGCAAACCGACCCTCCTATGCCTATCGGAAAACAAAATAGACTTCTTCACCGGCGTCACTGAATTGAAGAAACGGAAGTAACGGCTTTCTGGGGATGCCGCGCTAAGGAGCTGCCGCTGTAAAACTGTGCTCGGCCGCGCTGAAAGCGAAGATTGGCGCCTAGCACGGTGTCACGGTGCAGCCGTTTTTTGGATTTGCCGCCGTTAAGCCACTGCGGGATTTTTCCAGGTTTGTGATTGCCCGGCCCGCCGCTTGGGTGGCGGCTGTGTGGGGTCGTGGGGTGAGGCCGGGCAATTTCCTTCGTTACCAAAATTGCAATTGGCTACTTTATACCGCAGATGCCTTTGGATCGCGTGTGACGGCGATCACCAATCTAGGTGACTGGAACACAATGGGCTGTGACATACGTCACCGCGTGGGCGGACATTCCGACATAAGGTAAGAGCGCAATCTACTTTAGTCAACCATTTGAGGAGAAACACCCATGGCCTATGTAATCACTGACAGCTGCATCAAGGACGAGCTTTGCGTGGAAGTTTGTCCCACCGACTGCATTCATCCCAAGAAAGACGAGCCGGAGTTTGAGGCCGCCACTCAGATGTACGTCGACCCGGAAGGTTGCATCGATTGTGGCGCCTGCGTTCCCGCCTGCGGCTCGGATTCGATCTTCGTGGCTGAAGAACTCCCCGAGGACAAGAAAGAATTTCTGGAAAAGAACGCCGCGTATTATAAGAAGTAGCGTTCCCACGATGCACAAAAATTTGGCGAAGGGCACGACGTCCCAGGACTCCTGCAGCCTCGGGTTTCGTGCCCGCATCGCTGCCAGGCGTCGCTCGTCTCTATCCAGCACCGTAGCGCGCAGATAGCGCTTACTCACTCCTGTTGTTCCTGGCCTCCATTGTTCCTGGCCTCCAACTAGCGCCGGCTGGGGCGTGATTAGCATCACACATCGCACCCGAAAATAGGATCATAATTTGCTTAGAAAGCGGGGACTGGTTCCGAATCCCTGGGAAAGGGAGGAGTGTATGCACACAGAAACGTTGGGAAGAGATGCGGTCATGATGCTCAGCCACCGGTTCGTCCGTCACATCGAGGAGCGCTCCGACGCCCTGGCCAGCGGCCTTCTGCACAAAATTCAGCGGTCCGCCCGCACCGAAGCCTTCCGCAAAGTTCCGCCCGACGAGCTCACCGGCCGAGTATCCGAGATCTACCAGCATCTAGGCGAGTGGCTCTTGGACAAGAGCGAAACCGATATCGAAAAACGCTACTCAGAAGTTGGAATTCGCCGCGCCCACCAAGGTGTACCCCTGAGCCAGTTGATCTGGGCCCTCATGCTGACCAAAGACAATCTCTGGGAGTTCATTCTGGATGACTCTTATCCCGATCGCCCAATCGAGGTCTTCGGCAAGCAGGAATTGTTGCAGTTGCTCGACCAGTTCTTTGAGCGGGCAATTTACGCCGCCGCCCTGGGATATGAATTGGCGGCAGAAGCCAAAATGAAAGCAGAACACAAGACGCGCAAAGCCGCATAGGGAGCAAACTGACAGCCATTTTTGGGGCCTGGAATTACAAGTCGTGGGTGCCCCACTTCTCGCGTCTTTCGAGAAGTGGGATGCAGACGGTCGACTCCCTAGGCTATTGAACCGGTTCCCCGAGACGATGCCCGCGGATAACCAATCAAATAAGTAATGGGCATATATCGAGTCGGCAACTCGCCGGCTTCCCACTGATAGTCGCTCGCCTTCAGCCGATCGACAATCTCGATCATTTCCTGTGGCCGATATGTCCGTAGGCAAGACACGACTCCATCGAACAGCAACACAAAGGGAATGATCGGCAGCAAATAAGTCCAAAGCAAGCGCGACCAGCGAAACGGACGAATCCAAGGCGTGCAGGCAAACAGCGCCAGAACAAAGCCGAATGCAAGGCCAATTGCCGACGGAGCGCGCCTCGCAATCTCAAATATGCCGATGCCTTCGCCGGCGTCGACAGCATCCTGCAGAATGGCGCGACCCGCGTCCGGCAAGAAATGATGAAACGACGTGAACATGGTCCGCAGCCCCTTCAATTCGCGAGGAACATCGGTCGCGTCCACCAATCCCGGATAGAAACGAATGCGTCCCTCTGAGGCTGCTCTGACTTTTTCGAACGCCCCGAGGTTCGGGTACCTATCGGTGAGACAAATCTGCAGGGCCGGAGCGTTTGCCGGAGATTTACGAGAATCGAGCTTTCTAGAAAGGTCTAACCATGGACCGCCGGCACCCGAACACATGTCGACAATCGATCGGCTCCCCGTGGATTCAGTGACGCGTTCGAGCAGCGGGGCTACGGGCGCGTAGACATCGAACAGATTAAAACCAAACTGAAGCGCATCCGTAACGTAATCTCGTAGAAATGACGGGAACCACGGCTGATCATGAAATTCGATGAACTGTACGCGACGCATGGCAACTCGGTTCTCACACACCCTGCTGAGCAACTCAGCTTCGTATCAGGGTATCGCTTTAGCGATACCGAAGAATTGCAACTATCAACACCCTTTAAGGGCTGAGCCACCATACACCCTTTCCGCGACGCCTTAAGGTCCCAAAACGACAATTCGACGTTAAACTAATGGTTCAAGCCCGAAGCACGTAGCTCGCAGCTCACTATGATCAAATCCCCCCGAGGAACCCGCGACCTTCTCCCGCCCGACACAGCGCTCTGGAACTTCGTCGAAGCCACCGTCCGCGACGTCTTCCGCGCATATAACTTTCACGAAATCCGCACGCCCATCTTCGAATCGACCGAATTATTCGCGCGCGGCGTAGGCGAAGAGACCGATATTGTCTCGAAAGAAATGTTCACCTGGGAAGATCGCGGCCGCGCCGAAAGCGACAAGGGTCAATCCCTGACCCTCCGCCCCGAAAACACCGCCGGTATCGTCCGCGCCTACATCGAGCACAAGCTTTGGGAGCGCGGACTGAACAAAGTCTTCTCCATCGGACCCATGTTTCGCCGCGAGCGCCCGCAAAAAGGACGCTACCGCCAGTTCTACCAGATTGACGCCGAAGTCATCGGCCCCGCCTCCGCTGGCAGCCAGTCCCCAGCAAGAGATGCGGAGATTCTCGAACTCGTCGCCACGCTGCTCGATCGCGTCGGCATCACCAACTGGACGCTCGAACTGAACTCCGTAGGCTGTCCCGCCGACCGCGTAAAGTTCAATGAAGCGCTGCGCCAGGCGCTCGCGCCCGTGGTCAGCAAAATGTGCGCCGACTGCCAGCGCCGCGCCGTGACCAACCCGCTGCGAGTGTTCGACTGCAAGGTTCCCGAGGATCAACCGACCATCCAGACTCTCCCGACGATCAGCCAGTTTCTGGATGAAGGTTGCCGCGCTCACTTCGAAGAGGTAAAAAACATCCTGAACGCGGTTCAAATCCCTTACGTTGAGAACCCGCGCCTGGTGCGCGGTTTGGATTACTACCAAAAGACTGCGTTTGAATTCACCCACGGAGCGCTCGGTGCGCAGAATGCGATTCTAGGTGGCGGACGATATGACGGCTTATCGGAGGCGCTGGGCGGCCCGGCGGCTCCGGGCATTGGATTTGCCATCGGAGAGGATCGGCTGGTTCTTTCGCTGGCGGCGTCGGCCGAGTCGGTTGTGCGCAAGCCCGATGTCTACATCGCGCCGCTGGGCCCCGGCATGAATCGCGAAGCGGCTCGTGTGGCTCGCGGGTTGCGGCGGAGCGATGAAGACCTGGTCGTCGAACTCGGAGATGAAACTTTCCGGTTGAAAAAGTCTTTCGAGGCCGCCGACAAGATCGGGGCGCGCTACATCCTGATCGTCGGCGAGAACGAAGTGAAGGCCGATGCTTTTGCCCTCAAGCACCTAGCTTCGGGCGAGCAGGTGACGGTCCCACGCGCCGAACTCGCCAAACGAATTGCCGAGACAGAGAAGGGTTCGTAGCTGGCGGCCGTAGCTCGTGCTCAAACCTCATTGACATCGGCACCGAGTCCTTCTAACATCAGCAGCCGCAAGATTCCCACGACAAAATCCATTTCCAGGAGTTCTTCTCCATGCAGCGCACATCGACGAAGCGCACATCGACTCTTCTGTTCGGAATACTTCTCCTCGCGGGCGCCGCATTCGCGCAAAGCGCGATGCCCAAGCCCGGCCCCGAGGTTAAGAAACTGGACTACTTCACCGGTCACTGGACGTCGGAAGCCGACGTTAAACCTGGCCCCGAGGGTCCGGGAGGAAAATATCACAGCGACGATCACATGGAGTGGATGGAGGGCGGCTTCTTCGTCGTCATTCACGCGAAATTCAATGGCGGCGGGTTTGGACCCGGCAGCAGCACCGCTTACATGGGCTACGATCCGCAGGAGAAGGTCTATACCTATGACGAATTCAACAGCATGGGCGAGGCGACGCATTCCAAGGGCACGGTGGACGGCGACACCTGGACCTGGGTCAACGAGTGGAAGATGGGCGCGAAAACGATGAAAGGGCGCTACACCGAGAAGATTCTGTCGCCCACAGCCTACAGCTATAAATATGAAGCGTCCTCCGACGGCACGAACTGGACGCTCTGGATGGACGGCAAGGAAACGAAGGTAAAGTAAAGCCCGCTGCAAGGCACGAGTTCCTAGTTGAAGCCGAGAGGCCAGAGCCGAACCCGCCATTTATAATTGTCGGTTCTGCATAAAGCGGTTGCCCCGCACATTGCGTTGTCCGCGATGTGTGGGGCGGCTCATCCTTATCCACAAAAGAGAAGGAAACTCGTGCTCGATTTTTTAGGCGACCTCAGACGAACTCATCGATGCGGAGATCTTCGGCTCTCCGATGCCGGCAAAAAAGTTGTGCTCATGGGATGGGTCAACCGCCGCCGCGACCTGGGCCAGATCATCTTTGTCGATCTGCGCGACCGTACCGGCGTAACCCAAGTGGTGTTCAACCACGAACTGAGCGCCGTGGTACACGAAAAAGCGGAAGCGCTGCGCAACGAATTCGTGATCGCGGCCATCGGAACCGTCAAGCGCCGCGACGCCGACACCATCAATCCCAACATTCCGACCGGCGAAGTGGAACTGGTGGCGGAAGAGCTGCGCATTCTGAACGTGTCCAAGCCGCTGCCGTTCTTGCCCTCGGACACGGTTCTGGCGAACGAAGAGATGCGCCTGAAATACCGCTACATCGACCTGCGACGCGACGCCATGCAATTCAACATCGAGTTGCGGCACAAGGTAGCGCTCGCGATTCGCGACAACCTGGCGTCGCAGGGTTTTTTTGAAATCGAAACCCCGTTCATGACACGCTCGACGCCCGAAGGCGCGCGCGACTATCTCGTCCCCAGCCGAGTCCAGCCCGGAATGTTCTACGCGCTGCCGCAATCGCCGCAACTGTTCAAACAGATTCTGATGATCTCGGGCTTCGACCGATATTTCCAGATCGTCCGCTGCTTTCGCGACGAAGACCTGCGCGCCGACCGCCAGCCCGAATTCACCCAGATCGATCTGGAGATGAGTTATCCGCAGCCGGAGCGCGTTTGGGAAGTGGTGGAAGGCTTTCTGACGGCGGCGTTCAAAGCTGCCGGCCACGAAATCAAAACGCCTTTCCCGCGCATGGATTTCGACGATGCCATCCGGCAATATGGCATCGACAAGCCCGACCTGCGCCTGCCCGCCTTCAGCGACGTGGCGGGTTGTTTCGCGCCGGAGGAGCTTCAAGGGCTAGCCATAAATCAAGAGCTGCCGGTTATTGCCATCCGCATCCCGCACGTAGGCGAGCTTTCCCGCAAGGAGCGCGACGACATCAAGCCCCTGTTCGTCTCCAAGGGCGGAGCGCGCGTGTTCGAAGACTTCAAGCGCATCGAAAATAAGTTTCCCGAGGCGGCCGCCAAGGTCCGAGAGAAAGTGCGCGACAAAACGGGCGCGCTGGCGCCGGAAGATCTGCTGGTCCTGGTAGTTGGCTCAGCGCAGTCGGGCGCAAAAGGAGACGAGCATCCCGCCAGCAAGCGCAAAGTAACGCCCGCGGAAATGGCCATCTACGCCTCGGCGGGGTTGCTGCGCGTAGCGCTGGCGCAAAAATATTCCGACCGACACAAACTTTTTCAGAAAGGCGATTACCGCTTTCTGTGGGTGACCAACTTCCCCATGTTCGAGTGGGATGAAGGCGAGCGCCGCTGGAACGCAGCCCATCACCCCTTCACCTCACCGCACGAGGAAGACATGGACAAACTTGAAACCGATCCAGCCATGGTGCGCGCTCTCGCCTACGACGTGGTGCTGAATGGCACGGAACTGGGCTCCGGTTCGATTCGTATTCACCGGCAGGATGTGCAGAGCAGAATCTTCCATGCGCTCGGCATGACGGAAGAAGAAGCGCGCTCGCGCTTTGGCTTCTTTCTGGAAGCGCTCGAATACGGCACGCCTCCGCACGGCGGCATTGCGCTCGGCCTCGATCGCATCGTGATGATTCTGGCGGGAGCGGATAGTTTGCGCGAAGTAATTCCCTTCCCCAAGACCGCCGCGGCGAAAGACCTGATGATGGAAGCACCCACGCCCGTGGCCGAGGGACAGTTGCGCGAGTTGGGGATTGGGGTAGTGGTCAAGAGGTAAGCGCTGCGATCCGCAATTGCTTCCTGCGATAGAATGAGCACGTGAGGTGGTCATGGCCGAGATGACGCCGCAAGTTTCAGAACTGTTAGAGAAAGCCCTGGCGCTTTCTACGCAAGAGCGCGGTTTGTTAATCGATCACTTGATCGAGAGCCTCGACGAAGGGCCTGCGGAAGAAGGCGTTGAAGCAGCCTGGGATGCGGAGATCAAGCGCCGCGTCGATGAGATCCGTTCGGGCAAGGTGGAAATGATATCAGGCGAAGAAATCCGCCGCCGTCTCGCCCGGCTCCTCAATGTTGGGAAGTAAGCCTTATCGCGTCCATCCGGAAGTCTGGTTGGAAATTGAGTCTGGGGACGATTGGTATCTCGAACGCAGCGTCGATGCTAGCGCTGGGTTCATAGCCGCCGTCTCCGATGCTTTTGAGACCATCTCCAAGCACCGGGACGCTGGCCCAAATATTTGCACGGAACCCGCCGGTTCGTGCTTCATCGTTTTCCGTTTTCCATCATTTACCTCGACGATCCCGATACAGTGACCATCGTGGCCGTGGCCCATAGCAAGCGGAAGCCAGGATACTGGAAGTCGCGCCTCTAGCCCCGCGCTGCTTACTCCACCGCGGCCAGCACGTAGTCGGTCAATATCTTCTCCGTCTGCTGATGCATTCCCTGGGTGTTGTAATTCGTGCTGGTGATCACGACCGTCATATCCAGTGCGGGAATTGCTACTATTTTATTTCCCCCGTTGCCCGACATAAAGAACGCTGGATAACTTTTCTCACCCGACTTAAATGTCTTGAGCCACCAGAGATAGCCATATTCGGTCCACTCGTCGGCCCGCGCATGGGGTTGGGTTGACTTGAGCACCCACGACGCACTTACGATGCGCTGCCCCTGCCACTCGCCGCCATCGAGATAAAGTTGCGCGATCTTCAGCAGGTCTCGGCTGGTCATGCGCAATCCGCCGCCCGTCTGCGGAACGTTCAGCGGCGAATACACCCATTCCAGATTCGTGATGCCAAGCGGCTGAAACAGCTTCTCGCGGGCATAGCGATCGGTGCGCACACCCGTCACTTTCTCTAGTACTTCGCTCAGCGTGAAGACTCCTCCCGTGCAATAACTGAAGTAGCGCCCATAGGGAGGCGCTTCCACCTGCTCGCCGACGTGCATACGTCCGCGAATGGGCAAATCGAGAATGAACTGCGCCCAATCTTCGACCACATACATGCGCTCCTCGTTGCCGCGCGACGCGTCGTTCCAGTCGTCGCACTCCAGCGGAGAACTCATGGTCAGAAAATCTTCCACCGTAATCGCCGACTTGCGCGGATCGAGATTCTGCATCTTGCGGGCGCGCTCGGGCAGCAGCGCCAGAATTTTCGCGTCCACTCCGCTGAGCTTGTGCTCGTCGATGGCGATGCCAACCAACACGTCGGTGATGCTCTTGGTCGCCGAGCGTGTGTCGCGCAGAGTGGTGGCGTCGCCGTCAAAGTAGCCTTCATACACCAGTTTGCCGTGCCGGGCGATGAGCACGCTGCCGATTTTCTTGAAGTCTCCGGAACGAACGGCGGCATCGAGCGCTTGCAGACGAGCGTCGGAAAGGCCGCTCGCAGCCGCCGAGGCCGTCGGCCAGGCGCTGGCTGGTTGCGAGATTGTTTGCGAGTTTGCCGCCAACGCGGCGAACAACATGACGGCGATAGCCCAGCGGGCAGCGTTCATAGAAAGGCCTCAGATATTCGACGCGGAATACACCCGACCGTAAGCAAAATTGTCCCGCCGGCTGAAGAATGTAACTTCCCACTCAGCTGCGCATCCTAATTACGAAACTGGAGGGAATCGATGCTGAATCGTCGACAATTTCTTGGCAGTTCTTTCTTGGCAGTCGCCAGCGGAAGCCTGCTGGCGTGCTCCGAGAGCCCGGTATTGCAGGTGGCACAAGCCAACTCCTCGGACGATAAAGGGCCGGTGGCCGTCATCCAGTTCAGCGACTCCGGCGAGCGGCTTGGGCCCGCTCAAGTGCAGAAAGTGCATAAGACCGATGCCGAGTGGAAGAAACAGCTCACGTCGCTGCAATTTGACGTTACCCGCCACCAAGGTACGGAGATGGCTTTCACCGGCGAATACTACAACCTGCATGAAAAGGGACTGTATCGCTGCATCTGTTGCGGGAACGCGCTGTTCAGTTCCGATACGAAGTTTGAGTCGGGCACGGGATGGCCTAGTTTCTGGGCTCCGATTGCCAAGGAAAATGTGCGCAGTTCAACCGACAACAGCCTGGGCATGACGCGTGACGAAGTCTCCTGCACCGAATGCGAGGCCCATCTCGGCCACGTGTTCGATGACGGCCCACGGCCCACCGGCTTGCGTTATTGCATGAACTCCGCGTCCTTGAAGTTCATCAAGCACGGCTAGGCTCGTAGCTTACCTCCGAGCCGCCAGCCGCTGCTCCACCAGCTCTTCGATTCGATGAACTACCTCGTCTTCGCTAAGCTGGGAGGAGTCGAGGACCACCGCATCCTCCGCAGCCACCAGCGGAGATGCGGCGCGCGTCCGATCGCGCCGGTCGCGCTCGCGAAGTTCGGCGGCCATGCTCTCGGCCGAGGGACCTCTTACCTTTTGCTGATCAAGCCGGCGCTGCTCGCGGATCACTGGATCGGCATCGAGAAAAATCTTCAAGTCGGCATCGGGGAAAACCTTGGTTCCAATGTCGCGGCCCTCCATGACAACGCCGCCGCCAATACCCATTTCGCGCTGTTTCGCGACCATCCACTCGCGCACCTTGGGATGCACCGAGACGCGCGAAGCTCCTTCGCTCACATCACGCTCGCGGATGCGGGCGGAAACGTCCTTGCCGTTGACGAGGACGCGATTGCCGCCGATAGTCGGCTCAAGGACAATGCGCGAATCCTGCGCCAGCTTCAGCAGCGCGTCCTCGTCATCAAAGGACGCGTCCCATTCGATCGCCCGCAGCGCCAGCGCGCGGTACATCGCTCCGCTCTCTAGGTTCACGTAATCGAGTTTGCGCGCCAGGCGGGAGGCGACGGTGCTCTTGCCGGCTCCGGCGGGGCCGTCGATGGCGATGATGAGTTTGCGCTGGGATGGAGAGGCCATTGGGCGAACTCAGAATTGTACACGTTGCGACCGAGAGCTTCACCACTCGGAGCACAGAGGAACCCAAAGAAAAGTGAGGAGGCTTTTACAAGGACTTTTCAGCTCACTCGCTGAGGGCGGGGCTTAGGCACATACACTTGTTTCGGCGGAGTCACTTGCAGCAGCGACTTGCTGCCGACATGCACGAAGCTCAACTCGCGCGCCGCCAGCAAGGCATGGATGGCTTCCTTCACCCGCGTCCTAGGAACGAAGTTGGCCAGGAAGTTTTCCACTTCGCCTTCGTCGACGGCGACCACGCAATCCAGATATTTCGAGACCAGCGCCGAGAGCGCTTCGGGCACTGAGATCCCGACGCCTTCGCGCACGCTATCGGGAGCCCAGCGCGATAACTCGTCCCACACCGAGCCCTCCGCCGCCGTGTAGTCGACGCGCGTGATGCGCAGCTTGCCCCACAGTTCGCTGAGCGCGCGATCGAGGCCGGCGTTTGAAACCGAGCCGCCCAGCATCTCTCCCAGCTTCGATTTTGAAATGGGCCCGCGGCGGCGGATGATTTCGAAAGCGTCACAGGCCAGCGGCGAATAGGGAGAGCGCGGTCCGGTCGCGGGGGGATGCTTGGGATTGCGCTCGCCGACCAGCGAATAAAAATAAGGAAACACCGAGGCCGCCAACAGGAACGCGTTGTTCTCGTCGATCAGCGGAGCCTCATAGGCGGCGTGGTCGCGCAGCGCGCGTACCATGAGTTCCGTCGCCTCTTTCGCGCGCGGATCAGCATACGCGTGCTGCCGCATAGGCAGCTTGTCATCGGCGCCAACCCAGGCTCCGATGAAGGTCGGCAGCAGAAGCGCGGGCCGCGTCGGATACATGAGACAGAATCCGACCGACTCGAGGAAGGCGCGCGCGTCGTCGAGAGTGCGCACGGGCTGGCCGTCGAGACGCCACTTTTGCGTGCGCGCGTGCAGGAGCTCCGAGTCGGTCATGAATTTGATTAGAACACAGAGATTGCGGATTGGCGTGCAGCGCCTTCGTGGGTGACGGCTTCGAGCCACGAGCAAGCCTTCTACATCATGGGATTGCTCGAAGCTCGGGGCTCGGAGCTCGCAGCTAAATTCTCTTGAATGCTTTCTGAATATCCTGCATGGAATAGCGCAGGACCACCGGCCTACCGTGCGGACACGTCATGGGATGCTCGGTCTTGGCCAGCTCCGCGAGCAGCCACTCCATCTTGTTTTGTTCGAGGGGCATGTTGACTTTGATGGCGGCGTGACATGCTATCGAGGCTGCGATGCGCGACCTCACCGCTTCCAGATTGATGGCCTGATCTTCGCGCGTGAGCTGCTCGAAGATTTCGTTCAGCATGTGCTCGATCTGCGCAGCGTCCACGCCCGCGGGAGCGACTTTCACGGCAACGCTGCGCGCTCCGAAAGGCTCGGCCTCAAAACCGTTGCGCGCCAGCTCTTCGGCAATGTCGCTGAAGATGGCTTGCTGCGCGGGCGTCAGCTCGATGACCAGAGGCATGAGCAAGCGCTGGCTCTCAACCCGCTGCGCGGCGCGCTGACGCAGAATTCGCTCGAACAGCACGCGCTCGTGGGCTACGTGTTGATCGATGATCCAAAGGCCGTCTTCGTTGACGGCAAGAATGAAGGAATTTCGAATCTGCCCCAGGGGACGCAGCGTGCGCAGCGACTCGAGAGTCGGCGCGGGTTGCGGTTCCTGAGCGATGGGAGGCGCGCACCCGTGATCGGGGATTGGCTGCTGGGCGCTCGCCTGATCGACAATCTGCCGGTCGATAATCTGCTGAGAGACCACTGCCTCCGGCGCCCGTTCGAGCGATACCGCCGCGTTGGCTTCGACCGCAATTCCTCCTTCAAACGCGAAGCTCGTGGCGATTGCCGGAACTGCCGGCGCTTGCAGCGCGAAACCGCCCTCCGTCGCTGGCTGGTACAAGTCGCGCCAGGGAGCAGGTTGCAATCCGTCGCCAGTTTGCGAATCGGCGGCGAAATGAGGATTACTCCGCAAGGGACTGCTGAGGCCGGGGCTTGCCGATGGCTGCGCGCTGATCGCCGTCAAGAACTGCGGCACGGGACGCGCTTTCATCAGCGCCGCCCGGATCGACTCGCGGACGAAATCGTGAATCACCGTCTGCTGCCGGAAACGCACTTCGGTTTTTGAGGGATGCACATTCACATCGACTTCGGCCGTCGGCATTTCAATAAAAAGCAGAACCACCGGAAACACGGTCGGCGGCAGAATATTGCGATAGGCCTCGGTGATGGCGTGCTGGATGAGACGGTCGCGAATCAGGCGTCCATTCACAAAAATGTAAATCGAATTGCGATTTAGCTTTTGGATTTCCGGCTTGGAAACAAAACCGTGCAGCCGAACCTCGCCGAAATCGTGTGGCGCGGACACTCCTGTCCGCGAACTGTCGCCCTCGGCAGAGGACTCGGAAATAGCTCCGCCACCGCGCAGCCAAGGCGGCGGCTGCGGCAGGCCGAGGCGTTCCAAGGGCTGCACCGCTGCGAGCGGAATCAACTGGTCGAGCGTCTCGCGTCCGAACACCTGGTAGACGCGCTCGCGATGATCGGCCACGGGCGGCGCGATCAGCAAGGCGTTCGTCGCCGAGTGCAACTCAAAATGCTTCTCGGGATGCGCCAGCGCGTAGTGCGTTACGAGCGATGCGATGTGGGAAAGCTCGGTCGATTCGGACCGCAGAAATTTCTTGCGCGCGGGCGTGTTGAAAAAAAGATCGCGAATGGTGATCGACGTTCCGAGCGGCAGCCCCGCCTCATCGACGCGGAGTATCTTGCCGCCATTAATTTCGAGAACCGTGCCGACCGCTTCCTCTTCGGCGCGAGTTTCCAGATGCAGGCGGGCAACGGACGCGATCGAAGGCAGCGCCTCGCCGCGAAATCCCAGGGTCGAAATGCTGAGCAGGTCTTCGGTATTCTTGATTTTCGAAGTCGCGTGACGCTCGAAAGCCAGCATGGCATCGTCGCGCACCATGCCGCATCCGTTGTCGGTGATCTGGATCAGTTTCTTGCCGCCGGCTTCGACCTGAATGCGAATACGCGTGGAACCTGCGTCCAGCGCGTTCTCCAGCAACTCTTTCACCACCGACGCGGGACGCTCCACTACCTCGCCGGCGGCAATCTGATTAGCGACTCTCTCGGGAAGAACGTGGATCTTGCCCATGCGATTCCGTGGTCAGTGAACGGCGGTCAGTGGCCAGTGTGACAGATTCCTGGGCACAGCGTAAAGGCGCATCGAGTTGGCGGTGCGCGCATCCAAAGCAAGATGTCGTATAGTTTTCGGGGAGTGCTGGCATGAAGCATGCAATTTTGGGAGCAGGAGCTATCGGAGGGTTGCTCGGAACCGTGCTCGGTTCACTGGGCGAGGACGTCACGGTCGTGGTTCGCACCGAGAAGCTGGCGAGCTATCCTGCTAAATTAACGCTCGAACGGCCATCGGGCATGATAACCGCTTCGGTGAAGGCCGTCGCCGCGCTCGCTGAGCCGCTCGACGTGCTCTGGATTGCAACCAAGACTTATCAATTACAAACTGCGCTGGAAGTTGTGCACTCATCACCCGGCTGCGTGGTTCCCTTGCTGAACGGCGTCGACCACGTCGCGGTGCTGCGAGCGCGCTTTGGATCTGAGCGCGTGGTTCCTGGGACGATTGCAGTGGAAGCGGAGAGAATTGCTCCGGGACGGTTCATTCAGCGCTCCCCATTTGTGCGCTTCAACCTCGCTGGCAGCGGAGAGCCGCTCCTGGGCGGCATTGTCGCACGGTTGGGCGGGTTGGGATTTGCCTGCAAGTTCATTCCGAACGAGCAGACGCTGCTGTGGGGCAAGCTCTGTTTCCTTGGACCGATTGCGCTGGCGACGTCGGCATCGGGGATGACCGTGGGAGAAATTCTAGCGGACGCCGCATGGAAATCGAAATTGAGTTCCACGATTCGCGAGGCATGTGCCGTGGCGAACGCCAGCGGCGGAGAGATTCACGCGGCGCAGATTCAGGCGCTTGTCGAAAGTTCGCCGCCGGGCATGAGGAGTTCGATGCAGAAAGACGTTGCCGCCGGGCGACAGCTGGAGTTGGATGCGATAGGCGGCCCGATTGTGCGCGGCGGAGAACGACACGGGATCGGCGTATCGACCACGGCCGAGTTGATGGCGGCGATTCGCGCGAAGAGGACCTGATTTCCTGTAGAGACGCGGCTTGCCGCGTCTCCAGCCGATCACAAAGTTTGTGGGTGCGCAGGAGACGGGGCAAGCCCCGTCTCTACCCCGCTTCCTCTCCGCCACACGGTCGAATTGCCTGCTACACTTTTCCTCCTATGAAAACTCGACGACTGCTTCTGAATCTGGCGTTGCTGGCTGCAGTGCTGGCGGCACGCATCGCGTTTGCTCAGGCGGCTAGCCCGAGTGCATCGCAACTGGCTATGCCTAAAGAAAAGCATTTGCGGAATGTACGCCAGCTCACTTTTGGAGGGTCGAACGCGGAGGCTTATTTTTCGGCGGACGGCAAGCGGCTGATTTTTCAATCGACGCGCGATAACTTGCAGTGCGATCAGATTTTCATCATGAATGCCGACGGCACAGATCAGAAGATGGTTTCGACCGGCAAGGGCCGTACAACTTGCAGCTACATCTTTCCGCACAACGACAGGATTCTGTATTCTTCTACCCACCTGGCCAGCACGGAGTGCCCACCGCGGCCGGATTATTCGAAGGGCTATGTGTGGGCCGTGTATCCGGGGTTTGATATTTTCACGGCGAAGCTGGACGGGTCGGATTTGAAGCAGCTCACGACGACTCCCGGCTACGATGCGGAGGCTACGATTTCAGAGGATGGGAAGAAGATTGTTTTCACGTCGATGCGCAATGGCGATCTCGACATCTACTCGATGGACGCGAATGGCAAACATGTCAAACAGCTAACACATGAGCTCGGCTATGACGGCGGTCCGTTCTTTTCGAAGGACCGGAAGTGGATTGTCTATCGCGCGTACCATCCGAAGACGGAGCAGGAGATTGCGGAATACAAGGAACTGCTGGCGCAGAACACGATCCGTCCGACCACGCTTGAGATCTGGATTATGAAGGCGGACGGCAGCGGGAAGCGGCAGCTTACGAATCTGAATGCGGCGAGTTTTGCGCCTTCGTTTTTTCCGGATGGCAAACGGATTATCTTCGCCACGAACATGGGCTCTACAGGCGGCATGGGTAATTTCGAGCTGTACGCGATCAATATGGACGGCACGGGCCTCGAGCGAATCACATATTACGACGGGTTTGATGGCTTCCCGATGTTCAGTCCGGATGGAAAGCAGTTGGTTTGGATTTCGCATCGCAACGGCAAGGCGCCGCGAGAGACGAATGTGTTCATTGCGGATTGGGCCCCTTGATGAAGCGTTGAATGTGCGTCGGGCTGCGCTCGACTGGACGTACAAGCGTCCCCTACGCGAGCCTTTCGCGGAGTAGTTGGTCTTTAATCTTTACTGGGAGACGCGAACTGGCGAGTATTTCTTGCAGCTGCGCGGCGGAGATTTCCCGGCTGAACTCCAGGGCGCGCGCTAAACAAAGATGCTCGGTTCGCAGAAGCGCGGCGCGGATTTCCTTGCGCCGAGACCACTTCGCGTGCCGCGCCACGGCTTCGACCAGCGCGGCGCTGGCGGCGGGGTTTAGCACGGAATTAATGACGAGAGCTTCGGTGAGTCGCAGGTTGTCGAGCGCGATGGGCAGCACTCGGGTCCCGCGGGCTGCGGGCTTCTTGCTCGCATTGGCGGGCTTCGCATCGGCGATTGCGGCGCCGGTATTTTCTGAATCCAGCAGGAGCGCTGCGGCCACTCTGCCAGAGGCCCGGCGCGCCAGCGTCAGCCGTTCTCCTATGGTGACAGCTTTCAGCCGCGCGATCAGGACGTCGTCGACGGCAACTTTCACGTCGGCGGGAACGCCGGGCGCGAGCGCAACTTTCATCAGATCGAAAGTGTAGAACTGGCGCGCCAACGGTACCGACACGTGGCGCGGGGTGTGCGGATGGCTCGCCAGCGCGATTTTCACTTTGCGACTTTTGAGGGCGCTGGCGCTGCGGGCGAGTTGCTCGATGACTTCCGGATGCAAGTCTGCGCGCTTCAGAAGTGACAGAGCTAAATCCTCGGTGAGCGCGGGATTGGCGGCGGTGCGGAGAAGATCGGTGGGCGGAGTCGATGCCGCTGCGGCCGGGGGCAGCGCGGTTTCGTTCAGAAGTTCGTCTGCCGGCCTTATAGTGTCGGATGTCTTAGACATTCTTCAGCCTGCGCGAGACGGGGCAAGCCCCGTCTCTACTTTCGTCTTGCCCTGGCTAGCGCGCCTTGTGCGGGATCGACTAGATCCTGGCGCACGTCGATGCCGGGAAAGCTTTGCTCGAACGTATTGTAAAAAATCTGGCGCACTACTGAAGACTGACGAAAGACACTCCCCGTCATCGCGACCGGAAGCACAGCCCGAGCAAGCGGAGCTGCGGCGGGCTCTGCCACCAAAGTTTGAGGCGCAAGGCGGCGGACCACGATGGCCGCTAGGTTCGCCAACTTTGCGCCAGCCTCCGCCAGAAGATCGCGGGCGATGGCATCGCCCTCGTCGGCGGCGCGCAGGACTATGGGAAACAGCCGCGGGAAATCGGGCGGAGGAGTTGAGTTCGCATGCTGCACGAGTTCATCGAGGGTCGAGATTTTCCAGGCGTGGAGGATCATGGCGGTGAGCGCGGTTTCACCGTCTTGATCGTGGGCATTCACCACGGCGGAAATTGCGCGGCGTCCGATCCAGTGGCCGGAGCCTTCGTCGGAGATGGCAAAGCCCCAGCCTCCGGCGCGCACGATGCGACCGGCAGCGTCGCGGCCATACGCGATGGAGCCGGTGCCCGCGATCACGACCACGCCCGGACCCGCGCCGAACGCGGCTTCCAGGGCGATCTCAGCATCGCCGACAACTTCGATGCTGACTGGCGTCACTCCCATTAGTTCGGCGAGGATGTTGCGAATCTTCGCGGCGATCTCGGGCCGAGCAGCTCCGGCAGCGCCGATGCAGACAGCGCCGATCTGAGCGGGAGAAATTTTGGCAGTAGTGCAGACCTTGCGAACAGCCGTATGCAAAGCTTCCCTTGCCGGCTGCTCGCCGAGACGAACGATATTGCTACCGCCGGCCGTCGCATTGGCGAGTACGGTCGTTTCGTCAGCGAGCAGGCATCGCGTTTTGGTGCCTCCGCCGTCGATTGCGAGATAGTAAGGCATTGGGGTAGTTCTAACACAGGTTCGCTTGTCGGTTCCGGCGTCCGAACATGCTTGTACAATGCAGCCAACCGCTGGCTGTGGGAGACGCGGCGAGCTGCGTCTCTACTTACAAGGAATCGTTTGGGACTAAATCGGATCGACCTGCTGATTATTGCGGCGTACCTAGCTGGTATCACGCTGTTTGGGCTGCGCTTCCGCAAGCGGCAGCGGACGATGCGCGACTACTTCCTCGCCGACCGCGATATTCCCTGGTGGGCGATTGCGCTCTCGATCGTGGCGGCGGAAACGAGCACGCTAACCATCATCAGCATTCCCGGACTGGCCTACGATTCGAATCTTACTTTTCTGCAACTGGTGATGGGGTATGTCATCGGGCGTGTCATTATCAGTTTCGTGCTGCTGCCGCAATATTTTCGCGGCGAATTGTATACGGCTTATCAGCTGATTGAACGGCGCTTTGGCCCGGAGCTGCGCACGCTGACGGCGGGCCTGTTTCTGCTGACGCGCGCGGCGGCTGAGGGCGTGCGCGTCTACGCCGTGTCGATTGTGGTCTCGATTGCGCTCGGCACGGGCGAGGTCGCCTCGATTGCCATCATTACGCTGCTGACTTTGATTTATACCTTTGAGGGCGGTCTGGCGGCCGTCATCTGGACCGATGTGGTGCAGACCTTTATTTACGTCGGCGGAACGCTGGTAGGCCTGGTGACGATTCTGCATCTGGTGCCCGGGGGATGGGGATCGGTTCAGACGATTGCCGGGGGGCTGCATAAGTTCCAGATCTTCGACACTTCCCTTCTCGCACACTGGCCTTATCTTGATTTTGCGAAGCCTTACAA
>JBAWFQ010000191.1:0-1574 GCA_049592035.1 Terriglobales bacterium | reverse complement strand
TGCGGTCAGCCGACTGCGTGCCCATATTGAGTTCCACGGCCACTTTGTCGGTCAGGCCGCGTCGCTTCAAGACTTCGTAAGCGCGGTCCCAGGCGCGAAACTGCGGCGGCCGCGGATCGCGCTCGTCATAGCCCTTGAAATAGAGAATATCTTTCGTCCAAGAGTTGCGCTCGGCGTCGGCCTGCTGTGGTTCCAGCGCGATCAGCGTTGGCTCGCCCTCGCGTGGAAAAATAGCCGCGTCATATCCCTTCATGCACCAGTAGTTGGTGAGATAGAGAACATTGTCGGGAGCGCGGCAGACCAGGGCGGAAAGGTTCTGGTCTTTCATCAGGGCGCGAACGCGATCGAGTTTTACTTTGTCTGCGGGCCAAGCCATGGCAGTTTCACTTTGCGATCTCAATGCACGGTCACGGGTTTATTCTCATCCTGAAAATTCCACGCTGCTTCTTTGCCCTTGATGAGCCGGTAAACCGCGGTATGCAACGGCGCGGGAACACCGAGACGCTCCGCTTCGCGCGCAATGGCGCCAGAAAGAAAATCGATTTCGGTCGTCAACCTGTGGCGGACGTCGTGCAGCATCGAAGGCGGATGATTGGTCATGGCGCCGATCCGGTTCATCTCCCAGGGATCCTCGTGCAGGCGAACGCCAGCAGCCTCGGCCACACGTTTACCTTCATCGATCAAAGCGTGCAGCAGATGGCCGAGGTCGGAGAATTTCGCTTCATCGGAAAAATGCGGCGAGTGCGGGAGACCGGTCAGTGCGGACACGCTGTTCACCGACGAATTAAAAATCAGCTTGGACCACTGCGCCGGCCGCGCATCTTCCAGCGCCTCGGCCTTGAGCCCGGCGGCGATAATAAGATTGGCAGCTTCCTTGACCACGGCGAATGGCGTGCTGGTCGGCTCGAACGGGCCCATCCACGTGGGTGTGTCGAGTTCATACTGTACGTGCGTGTCATTGTGGCGCGTGCCGCTCATGAAAGTGGTGGCGCGAATGACATAGCCGCGCGTCATCGTAGCGATGATTTCCTCACTGCCCACTCCGTTCTGCGCCGAGAGAACCGCTCCCTGATCGAAGCGGGGACCAACTTGACGAATTGATTCTGCGACCTGCGTCGCCTTCGTAGCGACGATGCCAAATTCGCAATCCGGCAGGTCTTTGGCGTTGGTAGTGGCTCTGATCGGAACCACGAAGTTGTGGGTTCCACTGACGCGCAGACCGCGGCGATTCAATTCGGCAGCGTGATCTTCACGGCGCACCAGGGCCCAGACTTCGGCAACACGCGCCAGATGCGCGGCGTAGAGCGAACCGATCGCGCCGCAACCGATGATGCACACTTTCTTCATCGCGTCCTAAATCCGCTTCTCCATCTTCACCAACTGCGCAAGCTGTCCGCCTTCGCGCTGCTTGAGCGCGCGGAAGATGCTGTCGGCGTTATTAAACGAGTCGTTAATAAAGATACCTCGCGCAAACAGCGCATCCTGCAGCGCCGCTGAAATCGTATGCACCGGAGCCGCTCCGCCTTCACCCATGCCCTTCGCGCCGCTATAACTGTGCGGAGATGGCGTTGTGG
>JBAWFQ010000190.1:0-6904 GCA_049592035.1 Terriglobales bacterium | reverse complement strand
CCCTTGCGCAGCGTCCGTTCGTACCGTCCAGCCCACAACGTCGGCCATTTCCGTTACCTCGAATGCGCCCGTCTGGCGCAGGATGGCCGGCCAATCGGAGAAATAACGGATTGGGATGACATTCGATTCCCGTTCGATCCGGAACTGCAAAATAGCGCCGATCTGGCTGCCGTGTCGGTGACGCGAACGCCCGCGACCGCCGATTTTGTGGTTGAGGAAACCTACACTTGCGACGGTAGCGGCAATCTGGCCGTGGCGATTTCCAACAAGTCCACAGGGTATGAGAAAAGATTCCGTCTTGGCCGGTGGTCGGGCAAGCAAGTAAAGGTATTGTCGAGTCGCGCTGCCAAGCGCGCTAGCTAGCGCAAAGCAGGTCCTTCGCTCCGCTCAGGATGACAATTCGAATTTAAGAAGAAGGGCGCGGAATCTCTCCGCGCCCCGGGTGAAAGTTTGCCTAACTACACGAACGCTTACTACTGCACGACGATCGCCACACTTGCCTGAGGCAGTGGTGGTGGCGTGCCGGCCTCGGTTGCCGTTACCGTGACGGTGTACGGCTCTTGTCCCGGCTGCAGGGCTGATGGGACGGTTGCAGGAGTGATACTCAACGTCGTCTGTCCGTTCTTGGTCGTGTCGGCTTGGGAAGTTGCCGTGACGACTATGCTACTCGGCAGCCCCGGAGCTATGGTGGGAGCCGTGTAGGTCGCCGGGTTGGCCGCGGTGAGTGAACCGCAAGGGTTCGACGCTGCGGTGCACGACACCCCTGCGGCCGAGGTACTCAAGCCCCAAGTCACATTCGTATTGGAAGTATTGGTGAGCGTCGCTGTAAAAGTCCCCGTTTGAGACGGCCAGCCGGAGTAGTTGGGGTATAAGCTCGACACCGACCCCTGGACGCCGACGATGATTGGTGGAGCTGGGCTACCACCGCAGGCAACCAGCAGTCCCAAGAGAGTCAGCGATACGCACAGACTGGCCACGGCGGAGTGCTTCCATACTTTCCGTCCCGCGAAGCCGACCGCTACGATGCCCGCGAGCGGCAATGTGAATGGTAGCCACGGGGGACGGTTGTCGGCCCGGCGCCTGATTTGGCCTCCTGTTCCTGTGTTAGGGCCCTCGGTCGTTACGGTCATGGTCACCGGCGTCTGACCGTTAACGTTTCCGCCTGCAATTGACGGCGGATTGAAGGTACAACTGCTGTTTGTCAGCGTCGGGTCGGTGGGATTGAAGCTGCAGGCAAAAGTTACCGTGGCACCGAAGGTGGTCGCCGAGATGGGTGTGGCGAGGAAGGTATAACTCAGGGTTCCCTGTCCCGCCTTGACCGTGTGCGAGGTAGGGCTGCCCGGGTTAACGACGAAGGTGTAGGTGCCGTAAATGACCTGAGGCAGGGCAATCGAGGTGCTGCCAGCGTTGTTCGAGTCTCCACCATAACCGGCGGTGATCGAATCCGTGCCTACCTGGAGGGCGGAAGTTGCGAAGGTCGCTGTCGCCGGATTGCCACTCAAGGTGCCGGTGCCTATCTGCGTGTTGCCATCGTAGAAGGTCACGGTTCCCGTGGGCGTGTTTGAGCCCGACGTGACGGTCGCGGTGAAGGTCACCATGGTGCCCTGAACGGCCCCGCTCGGCGCGCTGGAGGCGACAGTGGTGCTGGTCGCCGACTTGGGAGCCGGCCAGCCATTCACCAGATTGGCGGCGTTCACCGTGCCGATTCCGGTCGCGAAGTCCCAGCCAGTCTGCGTGCCATACGCCGGTAGATACGAGCCGTCCGAAGTGGAGAGCACACCGTTGATCGCGCCGTCGAGGTAGCAGTCGTACGACGTGCCGGCCAGCGGCAGGCAATTTATATCCATGTCGCCCAGCGTCACATCATAGAAAATGCAGGAACTGGCGACGGCATTTCCGAGGGTTGAATTGCAGGAAGTGTCTCCGCTTGCGCCATACTCGGTTGCCGCCAGCTGGTAATAGATCGGATTCACAGGGCCTTGCGGCCCTCCGGCCTTCTGGTTCACCAGCGCCTGAATACCTGCCATGATCGGTGAGGAGAACGACGTGCCTCCCCCTCCCGACCAGTTATCGGGCGCGCCGGTGCAGGGACTGCCTCCGTTATGAGGGTCGCTGTAGCAGAACACGAGATAGTGATCCCAAACTCCGTTGGCGGCAAAAAGCGAGACATCGGGAAGGTCGCGCACCCCGTCAATGGGATTTCCGACCACCAGCGATTGCCATGACGGCTTTGCCCATCCAGCGCAGGTTCCCCCCACCACACCCTGGACGGCTGGCGACCCGGTCGCGCAACCGCTCGGCCCGCCACTGCCAGACGTCGTGGTCAAGCCCTCCCCAGCGTTGCAAAGGCTATCTGGTCCATAAGTTTGTGTGCCAAACCCCAGGAACTCTGAAATCACCACGCTGGCGCAGGAATCGTTCCAGGGAATCTCCGGAACATAGGACAGTGCGGATTCATACGTGGCTGAGTTGCTGTTACCCCAGTAGGTGCTATTGGTGCCGGCGTAGGTATCGCCAAAATCCGTCCCACCGACGGCGACGTTATAAGGAGTCGATGCCCAACCGCTGACTCCGATGCCATGCGCGGCATTCGATTGATCTGCGTCGCAGCTCGCCGCACCCTCATCGCCCGCGGAAACGAAGAACGAGACACCTTCCGAGACCGCCTGCTGAAAGGCCGAGCTAAACGCTTGATTGGAGGCTGCGCCGTTGAAGGCTTCGCACTCGCCATAGCTCATGCTCATGACTGCGGGCGGTGTGTTGCTTTCGGCTAGAAGGTTTTGTATGGCGATCAAGCCACCAAAGGTTGACGTGTCATTGCACGAAGCCAGTTGAATGGCGGCGCTGGGTGCGGCCGCGCTCGCATATTCGGCATCCAGGATCGCTTCCCCGTCGTCGGGATTCACTCCCGGGTCGGTGCAGTTATTGGTGCCAACCGGAGGAGCGGGATGGACTTGCGTAAACGAGCCGCCAGTGAAGGACGAAAGGCCGAATGTCGATCGGAACGTACTCCAATCGGCGGTGCTGTAGACATCCGTGTCCTCGATCACCACAATCGTCTGCCCTTGTCCGGAAATACTGGCAGTAAAAAGTGGATTCAGATTGTAGATGGTCGCCAGGTCGCCGGGGACCACTAAATAACATGTCCCAAATTCACACTCGCCATCCGTGTAGTTCGCTCGCGGCTTGTAATTGGTATGCGGCTTAAAGTCGTGCAATGAGACGACTCCGACCACGGCCGGGGCCAGCGCCGCCGGAATCTGCGGATCGCTCATGTTGGCGATGTGCGGCACGCCTTTCACATCCAAATTGTGAATCTCGGTGTGGAAGGCCGCGTGCACTTGACCCGCCGTCCCGGAAAAATCTATGAGCACCCCGTTCGTGTAAACCACATTGACCTTGAACCCCTCCGACTCCAGCCAACGGGTAATCACGCTGAGATCTTGTTTCGCCAACCCGAATCGCTGCCCATATTGCTTCGCCGTGAGCCAGTGATGAAAATTCGGCGAGGATTTTTCCTGAAGTTCATCGATGTAACGAAGCAGCGCCTGCTCCTGCTCTGGAGACCGCTTCAACTGCAGCAGCATGTGCTCCATCGCCAGGCTGTCGGCCACTAACCCGCGATCGTTTTGCTTATTTGCCTCGGGCCGCGTGTTGCCTGCGAGCGTGACTAATTTGCTGTCGTCCACTGTCTGGGTGATCAGAATCGGCGCGCCACTTTGCGCTTGCGCCATGGGACCAGCGAGGACGAAAAGAGAAGCCAGGATAAGAGTGGCAAAAATTGGCGTCAAAAAGTTAAACGAGGGCAGCAGGGCCGGTCGCGTACGTCGCATGGGACACTCCGTGGCAGAGCAGGAATTGTAGGGAACTCGCAAGCATTATCTATGCTTCTAGTTGTCTGAGCAAGTTATTACTGGCTGGGGTTGCATGGATGAAAAATATTAGTTGGCTTCTGTGAGTAAGGCCACATTTCTTTGCCGTCAGCCGCGGGCGGACAGGAATGTCCGCCCCACACAATCTAGAACTGGTCTGATAAATATTCCTCCGAGCAAACTGTCTGGCCCTCAGGGGCTAAAGCCCACGTTATCGGTCGTGGACGGCACGGCTGAAGCCGTGCCCTACCCAAAACCCTTTGTGAGAACAGTTCTAGACTTCGGCCAATTCTTCTTCCAGCAACTGTTTGTTATAGAGATCGGTGTAATAGCCGTTGCGGGCGATGAGTTCGTCGTGGGTGCCGAGTTCGACGATGCGTCCCTGGTGGAGGACGGCGATGGCATCGGCGTTGCGAACCGTGGATACGCGGTGGGAGATGAAGATGGTGGTGCGTCCGCGCATGATTTCGCGGAGATGGTTGAGGATTTTGTCTTCAGTGTGGGTGTCGACGCTGGAGAGGGCGTCGTCAAGCACGAGAATGCGCGGGCTGCGGAGCAGGGCGCGGGCGATGGCGGTGCGCTGCTTTTGGCCTCCGGAGAGGGTGATGCCGCGCTCGCCGACGGTCGTGTTGTAGCCGTCGGGGAAGCTTTCGATGTCGTGCGCGATGTTGGCGGCTTCGGCGGCGGCTTTGATGTCGTCGAGCGTGGCTTCGCCGTCTTCTGTCGAGATGCCATAGGCGATGTTTTCGCGGATGGTGTCGCTGAAAAGAAAAGTTTCCTGCGGAACAAAGCCAATCTGGCGGCGCAGGAAATCAAGAGGAAATTGGCGGACGGGGCGTCCGTCGATGAGGACGGTGCCGGGCGCGGCGTCATAGATGCGGGGGATGAGGTTGACGAGCGTCGTTTTGCCCGAGCCGGTGGGGCCGACGATGGCGAGGCTGGAGCCGGCAGGGATGCGCAGGTTGATATCTCTTAGAACTTCGGTGCCGTTATAGGCGAAGTTCAGATTGCGGAATTCGATTTCGCCGAGAAGGCCACGAGCTTCGAGCTGCGAGCTTCGAGCAACCTGCTCGCTCGTGGCTCGCGGCTCGTAGCTCGAAGCTTGATCCTCGTCTTCGATTTCGGGTTCCTGCGCGAGAATTTCTTGGATGCGCACCATTGACGCGGTTCCGCGCTGGAAAATGTTGATGACCCATCCCAGGGCGATTACTGGCCACGTCAGTTGCACCATGTAGGTGTTGAAGGCTACGAAATCACCTACGTTCATCTTTCCCATTAGGACCTGCCGTCCGCCCACCCACAGCACGATGACTACGGCGGCGCCTAGCATGAGCTCGAGCGTCGGCCATAGCATTCCCATCAGGCGGACGAGGCCCAGGCTACGGCGGATGTACTCCTGATTGGCTGTCTCGAATGCGGCGATCTCTGCTTGTTCTTGGACGTAGGCACGGATGACGCGGGCTCCGGAGAAATTTTCCTGGGCGCGGGCGGAGATGTCGGAGAACATGGCCTGAATGCGTTCGAAGCGCTCGTGAATGCGGCGTCCGAAGTACTGGATGAGGATGCTGGCGATGGGCAGCGGCAGAAAGGCGATAATCGTCAGCTTGGGGCTGATGGCAAGCATGAAGCCGAGAGCGCCGGCAGTGAAGACAAGGGTGTTGGCCGAGTACATGATGGCCGGGCCGAGCAGCATCCGGACGGCGTTCAGATCGTTGGTGGCGCGCGCCATAATGTCGCCCGTGCGGTTGCGCTGGTAATAAGAGTGGGAGAGGCGCTCGAGGTGGGCGAACAAATCGTTGCGCAAATCGAATTCGATGTCGCGGGAAATGCCGATGACCACCCAGCGGGTCAGGAACTGAAAAATTCCTTTGATCAGGGCGATCGCGATGATCAGCAGAGAGTAAGTGAGAAGTTTCTGGCGGGTCACGCCCGAGTGCAGATCGTTGACGGCGCGGCGCAGGACTTGCGGGAAAAGAATCCAGATTCCGTTATTGAATAAGACGCAAAGCGCGCCCCAGACCAGACCTCTGCGGTGATGCTTTAGATAGGGAACGAGCGGGCGTAGATTCTTCGGCACCATGGTCTGATAAAGAACGGTCTGATAAAGTGCTGTCTGCCAGTGCACGATGGGTGAGATCGCGACTGCTTGTAGAGGAGATTGTAGCAGCGGTTGGGGCGGATTTTCCCAGCGAAGGCGCAAGCGCAACGAAGGCCGCGGTGAGCAGCAGCGCCGTCCAGAGCGACAACATGCCGGCGGCGAACATCAGTCCCGAGTAGAGCAGGTCGGCGCGTTCCATTCGGTTCCTCCCGTCGATTTCGCACTGTGGAAGCCGGAAAAAGCCGGGCGAGGACAGAGGTTGGTGTTCCGTTCCTCACCCGGATGGAGAGAGACATGCGTAGAGACGCGGCTTGCCGCGTCTCCTTCGGCGGCAATAGCCGACGCAGCTACAAAGCCGGAGACAGCGCACGCGGAGACGGGGCAAGCCCCGTCTCTACAGAAAGAACTACTCTTCCGGCGGCGGAGCGTGCTTGCCCATATTGGCTTCGTGAGCGGCCTCAAGCTGCGCGAGTTTGGCTTTTTGATCGGCCGTCAGAATCTGCATGATTTCGGACTTGATGCGGGCGTGCTCGACCTGCAGTTCGACCATGGTCTGCGAATTCTGCGTGGCCAAGGCGCGCGTCTTAGCTTCATCGAACGGACCGCTGGCCTGAAGCGCATTCATGGCGTCGTGGTTCTGACGCATCTGCTGCATCAGCGGTTGCAAGGTCGGCTTCTCTTTTTCCCAGATGGCCTTGACCTGGCTCTGTTGATCGCTGGTCAGATCGAGTTGTTTGAGCATGTGGTGAAAGTCGCCGGGACCGCCAAACCCGTGCGGACCTTGAGCAACCGCGGCTGCCACTGCCAGCAGCACAGCGGCGCCGATGGTGAGAATGCGGATACGAGCTGATTTCATTGGAACTCCTTTAGGTGTGTTCGGATCTCATATAGGAGTTCGGGTGCACCCGAACGTCTATGCAAATAAGAACACCAT
>JBAWFQ010000189.1:0-36021 GCA_049592035.1 Terriglobales bacterium | reverse complement strand
GATGCCCCTTTAGGGGCCGAGCAGCGCAAATCGAGTTTTCCAGCAAGCTGTTTAGACGTCGAAGAAAATGGGAGCGGGGGCGGAAACAGAAAGGGTAGCCATGACCACCGAAACGAACACGCTGACGTCGCCAGATAAAACCACGATTGCAGACACAAAGACTGAGACGCACGCACCAGCACGAGTTCTCGCCAATTACGTGGGCGGTCGCTGGGTTACGGCGTCGGCATCCGGTCGGCTCGACGTGACCAACCCGGCCAACGGAGAAGTATTAGCGTGTGTTCCGTTGTCGGGAGTTGCCGAGGTCGAAGCAGCCGTAGCCGCCGCCAGCGTTGCGCTGCCGGAGTGGCGCTCCCGCGCAGTGGGCGAGCGCACCGAATTCATCTACGCTTTACGCGAAAGGTTCCGCCAGAGGATTGACGAACTCGCGGCGTCGATCACGCGCGAAGGCGGCAAAGTTTTCTCGGATGCGCGAGCGGAAATTTCCCGCAGCATTGAAGTCCTCGAAGTAGCCTGCGCCACTCCCATGACCATGCAGGGACGCATTCTCGAAGGCGTAGCGCGCGGCATTAACACGGAAACCATCCGCCAGCCGGTCGGAGTTTGCGCCGCCATCACGCCCTTCAACTTTCCCGCCATGGTGCCGATGTGGTTCCTGCCGTTCGCCATCGCCTGCGGAAACACGTTCGTGTTGAAGCCATCGGAGCAGGTTCCACTCACAGCCGAGCTGATCTTTCACATCTTCGAAGAGATCGGCTTGCCGCCCGGAGTAGTGAATCTGGTGCATGGCGCGCACGATGCCGTGAACGCGATTCTCGATAGCCCCGCGATTCGCGCCGTTTCATTCGTTGGCTCGGTGAACACGGCGAAGTACATTTACCGCCGCGCGGCAGAGAATGGAAAACGCGTGCAGGCTCTAGGTGGCGCCAAGAATTACATGATCGTGATGCCCGATGCCGTAGTCGATAAAACGGTGACCAACATTCTAGGCAGCGCCTTCGGCAACGCCGGTCAGCGCTGCATGGCGGGATCGGTTCTGGTAACGGTCGGCTCCGCGCAAGCGGCGATCATGGCCCGGTTAAAAGTCGAGGCCGAGAAGCTTATTGCGGGAGACGGCAGGGACGCGAAAGTAAGTCTGGGCCCCGTAATTTCGCACGCAGCCTGCGAGCGCATTCATGAAGCAATCGAAAGCGGAATGCGCGAAGGCGCGGAGTTGCTGGTGGACGGACGGCGTCCCGCGGGAGTTCCATCAGGAGGAAATTTTGTCGGCCCCACCATTTTGAACCACGTAAAACCAGGCATGAGCGTGGCCCGCGAAGAAATTTTTGGCCCGGTGCTTTCCGTAATGCACGTTGACACGCTCGACGAAGCGATTGCGCTGGTGAACAGCGATCCGCGGGGCAATGGCACCTCGATCTTCACCGAAAACGGCGCCGCCGTGCGCGAATACAGCCGCCGCATCGAGGTCGGCATGGTGGGTGTGAATATCGGAGTAGCCGCATCGCCCGCGTATTTCCCTTTTTCCGGCTGGAAGGATTCGTTCTTCGGCGATCTCCACGTCCACGGCTGGGATGCAGTCGACTTCTTCACTCGAAAAAAAACGGTGACCTCGCGCTATTTTTCAGCCGGAGAAACGGGAAAGTTCTTCGTCGAGCAGGGCGACAAATAGCCGGGAGCAAACAACTATGACAAATAACAACTGGCGGGGACAGACACCGACGCCCGTCCCTCCGCCAGCCTTGCTCATCCATCAGTCAGTCTAGTGCGTGAAAGAAACATTCAAACCGGTGGCAAACTGCACGTCATTCCTCTCGATCCGCGGTGAAGCGGCTGGAGGGTTGGTGTCAAAATTATCCACCAACGAGTTCTGCCATCCCAGCCACTTGTTGAGCTTGGTGACCGTTCCCAAATTCAAGGTGCCGCGGAATTGCCCCGTATTGCTGAGATCCGGGTACAGTAAGAAGCTCTGCGTAACCACCGTGCCTTTCCCCATCTTGTGCGTGAAGGTCTCGCCCAGGGTCAAGGCCGCCAAGCTCTCGTTATACGAGTAGACGAGTGGCGGAGGAAGCGGATTGGGAACACCCGAAAATCTCTCATGCGTGTAATTCAATCCGGCCAGCACATCGAGTGTGGTAGCCGCGTTCTTGATCACGTGTATGCCGAAACCGCCTCCCAGAATGTACCGGAGATCCAGGTCTTGCAGTGCGTTGGTAAAGAAATCTGCACTCCCAAATCCAAATGCGCGCCCCGCGAAATCGTGGTCGTAGCGAGCCCCACCGCCCGTCGAGTTTGCCGTGGTCAGCGAGGTCGGCTTGTCGGTAGTGGCATAGATCGTGTTGGTATAAAGAAGCAGCTTGTCGTGGGACCCCGTGCGTACTGCATTAAACCCGATGTTCAGATTCTTGGTCTCGCTGTTTCCGCCCGTTATGGCGAAACCCACATTCACGCCGCCCGCCCAGCCCTCGTCCCAGCCTGGGTGCAGTTTCTTCTCGTAAGCTGTCTGCTCCGCCGGACTGCGCAGCAGCGTGACCGAGGATATCGGCGCTTCGACCGAACCTGCGCCTTTGGTGGCGACAACCACATTGGTGCCGCTGGTCGTCACCGGGCCCACTGCGGTCTTGCCTCCTATCGTTACGTTCAAATCGCCGGTCGACGTCAGACTCTGAATCGCATCGAACTTCACCGTCACGTCGCCCGCGTAGTCGGTTTTAATCACCAACGTCTTACCGTCGGACTTGGTGATCGATCCCGTTAGCCGATCGCCGTTCTTAAGGACCACCTGATCGGCAAGCGCCGGAATCGTGAGTAACATAGACAATAAAAGGCCTGCAACTAATTTCCTATGCACAGAAAACCTCCTGGGTTATTCAAGAATTGATTGGAATTTTTACTGCCGTTGAGCACAACCGCACTCCACGGTCAGACGGTGGTGACAGAACTTTCCCACGCTGTAAGTAGTTTATTTCTGGATATTGGGATTATATCGAACTATCGATTCATCGCGGGGACTTGCTAGCCAAATTATTTCCGCCCCATCAGGCCTTATTTTCAGGCTTATCTTCAGATTTGGTTTCAGCAGATTTAGTTTCAGCAAGTTTGGTTTCAGTCTTGGTTTCGGCCTTGGCATTCTGGTCCTTCATCCCCTCTCTCAGGGCGCGAATGCCCTCGCCCAACCCCTTACCCAACTCCGGCAATTTTCGCGGGCCAAAGATCAGCAACGCGATGACAAATATCACCAGCAGATGCATGGGTTGAAACAAGCCTTCAAACATAAAGCCTCCGAACCGGACGTGCGGGACCGGCTACAGCGGACACCGCCACCAACATACAGTGTACCGCAATCGCCCTGGCGCGGTGTCCCGATTCGGTAGTGTGTCACTGACCCACTACCCACGATTCCGGCGGCGCCAGTTAACTCCCCACACACCGCTGGTGCATGTCCCTGAAAATTACTTCCGTGACCTATCGGCAAAACCACCGCCGGACTATTTTGACCACAGGGCAATTCCACGCGCCAAAACCGCCGGAGGGCTTCGTGAAACGCTGTATCCTGAGATTACTTTTGTTGTTGCTGGCGGCAGTTCCCCTGCAGGCCGAACAGCCTCCGACCACTCCCGCCGACGCCATTTTCCTGTGGCTCGCAGGAGGCCTATCAAGCGCACGGATCCAGCGTTTGGCCCAAACGCCGGACGAAACATGGTTGCTTTCCTGCCCGGCTACGATGCAATGCACTCGGCAATGCACCCGCGCCCTGCAAAAGGCTGGAGCCGACACGGCCTTGATTCAGAGCCTTGCGCGCCAGGCTGCCGATCCAAAGACTGTCGATCGAAAGACTGTCGATCCGAAGGCCGGAGCCGGCCCGGGGCCGAAAGCAAGTCGCCTGCACCCTTCCTGCAACTGCTCCACTCCAGCAGCCCAGATTGCCGCTCTGGTTCACGATAAGAACTTCGCCGCCGCCGAAGACAAGCTACACACCGCGCTGCGCGACGTTGCTGGCGATTCTTCGTCGAATATCGCGCTGCTGCATTTCGTTCTCGGGACCGTCCTGCGCCGCGACGAACGGTTGGACGAAGCGCTCGACGAATTCACCGAATCCTCGCGCCTGATGCCCGGTTTTCCCGAAACGCACAGTCAGCTTTCTAACCTCTTTTACCGTACTGACGATGCCGGTAACGCCCTGGCCGAAGCCCGCACCGCCCTCAGCATGGATCCCGCCAACGCCGAGGCCTATCGCTATCTCGGACTCGCGCTCTACGCCGATGGCCACTACGACGCTGCCTTGCACGCCTTCGACGAAGCGCTAGCGCGTGAACCCGAGGGCTCCCCAGCCAACGCCGAGGTCTACTTCGACATGGGCATCACCCATCGCGATCAGGGAGATCCGCGCCGCGCCGCCATCGCCTATCGCCACGCTCTCAGCCTGCGCCCCGATTATTGGGAGGCGCACAGCAATCTTGGCGTCGTCCTGCACGATCAGGGCAAGTTCGATGAGGCCATTGCCGAATATCGTGCCGCCAAGCGCCTGAACCCCGACGAAGCCAGCGTCCGCAACAACCTCGGCAACACCCTTTGCGACAAGGAAGACTTCGACGGCGCCATCGCGGAATTCAAGGATCTCCATCGTCAGACCCCGGAGTGGGAAGGTGGTCATAACTGTCTGGCCCGCGCCTATATGTCCAAGCGCGACTACCCTTCTGCCATTCGCGAGTTACACGCCGCCATCGCCGCCAATCCCACCGGAGCCGCTGAACATCGCGTCTTAGGCCAGGCCCTCCTGCTTTCCGGAAAGGACGAGGAAGCCGTAGAAGTGCTGCGCCAGGCGGTTGCGCTCAATCCCGACTCCGGCGTCGGGCACCGCTATCTGGGCACTGCGCTCGTGAACACCCAACACCTGGCAGAAGCGGAAAAGGAATTTCGCGAAGCCCTCCGCCTGGACCCAACCGCTCAGAATCACTATTCGCTGGCCGCCTGTCTGATGGCTCTCGACCATTACGAAGACGCTCTCGCAGAACTCGAAATCGCTTCCCGCATGGATCCGAGCGAGAGCCTCTACCGAGCCCGCATGCAGGAAGTAGTCCGCCTGCTCACCACCTCGAAGTAAACCCGCGCCGGGAGTCTCTAACCCGTTACCTCGGCCATGCACTGACGTGCATCGCATGCGCCTCGCGATCAACCTAAAATATGACAGGAAAACGCGGCACTGTTCATGCGTAGAGCTGGACCGCCGCCAGGGCCATCATTTCGAGGCGATCATCGCTATGGAATCCACTGGTGCCAAGCAAGCCCGGGAAAAATCCGTCAACCCCGCTGCACGATCTACGTCTGAGCGCGCTGCGCCGGAAAGTTCGGCGCGCAAGTTTGCCGCGGCACCGGAAGCCAAATCCGTTGGCTATGGCCTGCCTTGCTCGCGTTGCCACGCCTACTATCCCTCGGACATGGACGTCTGCCCCATCTGCAAGTCGCCGGAACGGGTTTCGCCCACCGCGCCCGTAACGCCGCCTGTCTCTGCTGCCGCGTCGCAGCCCGCAGCCGGCGCAGGCAT
Source organism: Terriglobales bacterium (assembly GCA_049592035.1). GTDB lineage: Bacteria > Acidobacteriota > Terriglobia > Terriglobales > Acidobacteriaceae > Acidiflorens. Next base: position 30,479 of record JBAWFQ010000189.1, on the reverse strand, counting down.
CGACAGCGAGCGCGAACGTTTGCTGAAAGAGCTCAAGTCCCAGGCTTTCGCTTCCCACACTCAGATCAACGCCGCCGCCACTTTCCGTTGCGTTCTCGAACACCAGCACACCGGGTCTACCGAACCCGCCGCGGTCTGCCACAGTTGCTACGGCGAGGTCCGTCAGCAAGCCGACCGCATGGAAGCCGCTCTTCACATGGACGCCAAAGAAGCTGCCAAGATTGTCTATGAAGCCGTCTGGGCGGATACCTCCGATCCCAACACGACCTACCTGAACGCCGCCACGGCCCTGTTGTCGGAGTTGCACAAGCGCGCGGGCATCGGCCTCCTGCTCGGCGCAAATCAGCCCCTGGCGCACTAGCCTCGTCGCACTAGCCATCGTATTGATAATTGATAGCGGGGCTCCGCTCCGCTAGGACGGGGCAAAGCGCGTCTTCACGCAGGCCGATTCACCTGCCACGGGCGGGCGACTTGCAACTTTCCCGCTGTTTCCTCATCTTATCTCTGGAGATTTCCGGAGACACGACATGTCCGAAAAGATGACCGAGCAACTCACCGATAAAATCAAGAAAACCGAAGCCGAGTGGCGTCAGCAGCTTACTCCCGAGCAGTACCAGGTAGCCCGCGCCTGCGGCACCGAACCCGCTTTCACCGGTAAGTACTGGAACAAGCATGACGACGGGACGTACCACTGCGTCTGCTGTGGCGCCCTGTTGTTTGGCTCGGAAACAAAATTTGATTCCGGAACCGGATGGCCGAGTTTCTTCGCTGCCGCCGACCGCAAAAACATCAGCGAGCACACCGACACCAGTTACGGCATGACTCGCACCGAGGCACGTTGCGCCAAGTGCGATGCGCATCTGGGCCACGTCTTTCCGGATGGTCCCGGTCCCACCGGCCTGCGCTACTGCATGAACTCAGCCTCGCTCGACTTCAAACCGAAGAAATAAGCGCACGAAATAACAGAAGAAAAAAACAAATGGAGTGCTGGCTGGTTTGCCGGGCACTCCATATTGTTTTGCGCGGAACTTGTCTGCGCTAACGTCGCAAGGTTACGCGGTACCCGCAGTCGCCGCCATCGCCTTGGGTGGCTCGGGCTTGTTCTGCACTTGCGCTTGCACTTGCGTCTTCTGATCTTTCTTCTCGGGGTTGCGCACTTCGACGCCGCCCTTGAGAATCGCGCCTTCTTCGATGCTGATGCGATGCGTGATCACGTCGCCCGCGAGCATGCCTTCGCTGCGCACGTCCAACCGGTCCGCGCACTCGACGTTACCCTGCACCTTGCCCATAATCACAACTTCTTTGGCGGTAATGTTCGCCGTCACGTTTCCGTTGCGGCCGACCGTAACCCGATTGTCGGGAAAGCTGATCGTGCCTTCAACTCGTCCGTCAATGAACAGCGATTCTGCGCCCGACACGTCTCCCTTGATGACGAGCGTGCGCCCGATGTTGGCCTGATCCATGGGTGAGGTGGCCGGCTTCACCGGAGTGTAACTGTTCGTGGGCGGGACTGCGTTTGGAGAGTACTTCGATTCCGGAGATTGCAACATGAAAGAACCTCACTTGAGTTCCGCACCGCAGCGAAAATTAGTCGTGCGGTTACGGTCGATAGGCTACCAACGGCAAGAAGAGAATGGCACGAAAAGACGTATTACGACAGGTTACCGAAGTGTACGACGGGTCCGACGCAGTCGTTCATCTGGGAGGTGCTCAACGGTTGCGGAGCTAGGCATTGTTTTCGGGGTTTTTCCTGACACCCGACATCCGCGTCAACACGGAATCTCCCATCCTTCATCCTTCATTTTCCGATTCGTCCAGTGCTGCAGTTGCTCGAAGAGCGCGGGTTCAATCACGACAAATCGCAACCCAGCTCTGCCGCCGGCATCGGCCCATACCAAGCGCCCTTTCGCGTGGATCACCGTTTCGCTCTCCGGCAACAGGAAGCTGACGTCGACTAACCCCGCAAAACCAGTGGGATCGCTCACCACATCGAGTCCCATGCCTCCCGTGCTCAGGTTGACCGCCTGCACCTGCAACTCCTTGCCGTGCGCATTTTTCAAAGTCACCGACAGATTCACTTTGGCGCGAAAGAACTTTTGCTGCTCCTCGCTGATCACGCCAAGCCTCGCCGAAGCCTCGCCTGATGGCACATCGATCTCGTATTCGCGCAATTTGCGGCTGAGCGTGCGCCGCGAAATCCCCAGGTACTCCGCGGCCTGCGCGCGATGTCCACCAGTTTGCTCCAGCGCCCGAATGATCATCTGCTCTTCCATGTTTTCCAGGTTGCCGAGCGGCACTGCCCCCGTCGCTGTCGAAGCCGTCCGTTCGCCGCGCAGTTCGGCGGTAACTTCGGCACCAGTAATCTGCCGATCCTCCGTTGCCATGGCCAGCTTCGCGACCAGATTCCTAAGTTCGCGAATGTTGCCCGGCCAGGAATGGCCTTGCAGCACACTCAGTGCTTCTCGACTGAAAGCCTTATCAGGTGCTTTCAGCGACAGAAAATGACGCGCCAGCGCCGCAATATCTTCAGGGCGCTCGCGCAATGGCGGAACTCGCAATTGAAACTGACTAAGCCGGTGAAATAGGTCTTTGCGGAATCGCCCCTCTTGCACCGCCAGCTCAAGGTCCTGATTGGTGGCCGCAACCACGCGTACATCAACGGTAATTTTCCGATTTCCGCCCAAGCGGTAGTACGGTTGGCCATCCAGAACGCGCAGCAGTTTCACCTGAATCTGCGGCTGCAGTTCGCCGATTTCGTCGAGGAAAATTGTGCTCTTGTCGGCCAGTTCAAATAATCCTGGCTTCGACGAATCCGCGCCGCTGAACGCTCCCTTTTCGTACCCGAACAGTTCGCTTTCCACCAGATGTTCGGGCAGAGCCGCGCAGTTGATATCGATCAGAGTCTGTTTGTGGCGATAAGAAGACCCGTGAATCGTGCGCGCCACTAACTCCTTGCCCGTACCGGTTTCGCCAGTTACCAGGACGGTCTCGGTGTGTCCAGCCACGCGGTCCACCATGCCCATGAACTTGTGCATGATTGGGCTCGCGATCAGAAATTGTGTGCCGTCGATTTCCCGCCGCGTCAGTGTTGCGCGGCTGGACGCACTCGCCGCCCGCGGCTGCAAAAGCTCGTTGCCCGCAATTCCCAGAATCGCCACGGGCGCTGCCTTCGCATCGCGCAACACCGCCAAACAGAGCTGAACATCCATCTCCTGCCCGCTTTTTGTACGGCAGCGCAGTGCTCCCTCGAATCGCCCCTTTTCGATAACGTCAGCCATCGCCTGCGATGGGAAAACTATCTGCTGCCCGGCAGCATAAAAATCGGCGACATTCCGCCCCACCAGGTCCGTTGGCACAAATCCAAATCGATCGCTCTGCGGACCTTCACCCTGATTACAGCCGAGGCTACAGCCAGTGATAATTCCGCGAAGGTCAGTGGTAAAAATAAAGATCGCATCCTGCAGTTGGTCCAGGCTTTCGCTTGCAGGTTTCTGGGTGTTCGTCGCCGGTGCACTCTTCGTCAGCGCAGTCTTCGATGGCCCGGCCTTCGATGAGATCGCCATTTTTGTGTGATTAGCACCAGGGGAACGTCATTTCACGCCGTGACCGCTGCCATCAACCTTTGGCAAACAGGTCAGGTGAATGCAAACACTCGCCCCTTAGATGCTGCCATAACCTCGATCACTTCGTGGGACGCTTCCGCACCTCCGCTCACACCGAAGTAACTAATTCAGAGTTGCTAGATTGCAAAAAGGCCCTGTCCCGAATCCCGCTCGTCTCTTTAGTTACTTAGGTCAGTACCGCCCCCTTTAGATAAAGACCTACCATTGCATACAACGATAGAGCCAGAATCTTAACCGCGGTGGGAACCGGTCTTCGACTGGACCAGAACGATTGGTACGCATCAGTGTTGCCGATCGAACGGCGTTATAGGGAATGCAATTCTAGGACGTGGATGTGCAGTTTCACGCGATTTGAGCAGCGGTTGTATTGGGTCTAATGTCTATTCGCGCAAGACTGTTTATCGGAGCAACAGCAGCGCTCGGCGCGTGGGCGCTGGCGGATTCCCTTTGGCACTGGCAGAGCGTCGATCTCAGCCGATTTGTTTGCTACCTCCTTATCGCGGTTATCGCCTCCAGTCTAAAAATTCAACTGCCCGGCATCGACGGCACCATGTCTGTCAACTTCCTGTTTATTTTGCTGGGCGTGATCGAACTCAACCTCCCCGAGACGCTGATCCTCGGTTGTACCGCCACCCTGGCGCAATGCGTGCTTGGAGCAAGGCAGAAGCCGGTTCCGATCAAAGTTATTTTCAACGTCTTTAGCATGATGGCAAATGCTATCGTCCTGTCGTACTTCGCCTATCAAGATTTGGAGCGCTTGCTCGGAGCGGGAACCTTGCCGCTGCTGCTCATCACTGCCCTGGTCTTTTTTCTGGCCAACACAATCCCCGTTGCCGTCATTATCTCGGTAACCGAAGGCAAGCCCGCCTACAAGGTCTGGGGAGAATGCCACTTCTGGTCCTTCCCTTTCTACATGGTGGGTGCCGCGGTGGTATTTGCAGTGGGCTACTTAAGCAAGCACGTAGGCTGGCAAACCTCCATTCTGACTCTCTCGCTCGTCTACTGGGTCTACCGCTCGTATCATCTCTATCTGGCCAAACTCGCAGCTGAAAAGAGGCAAGTCGAAATCGAAAAGCGGCACGCCGAAGAAGTGGCCGCGCTCCACTTGCGCACCATCGAGAGCCTGGCGCTAGCCATCGAAGCCAAGGACCACACCTCGCACCAACACCTGCAACGCGTGCGCGTATTTGCGGTTGAAGTCGCAAAGGAACTGGGCCTTCCCGAAGGCGAAATCGAAGCCTTGCGCGCGGCCACCCTCCTGCACGACATTGGCAAGCTGGCAATTCCCGAACACATCATCAACAAGCCCGGACGCCTGACCCCCGAAGAATTCGAGAAGATGAAGATCCACACCCAGGTGGGCGCCGAAATCCTCGAGCGCGTCGCCTTCCCCTATCCGGTCGCGCCCATCGTTCGCTCGCACCACGAGCACTGGGACGGAACCGGCTATCCCGACGGTTTAAAAGGTGAGCAAATACCGGCGGGCGCTCGCGTACTCGCCGCCGTCGATTGTCTCGATGCCCTGTCCTCGCATCGCCAGTATCGCAACGCCATGTCGCTCGATGCCGCCATGGAAAAGGTCGCGTCCTTATCCGGCACGGAATTCGAGCCCAGAGTTGTGGAAGTCCTGAAGCGCCGTTACCGGGAACTGGAAGCTCTGGTGCAATCCGATGCAGAGTTAGCTCCCACGGCCGCGGATGAAGCGTCTCTTTCCTCGGACGTTGACGTTGAGACCAGCATCGAGCCAGCCGCTGGATTCGAGCAGCCGGCGCCGATTACACCCGCGCCGAACGAGGCGGATTTTCTCTCCTCGATTGCTTCGGCGCGCCAGGAAGCGCAGACCATGTTCGAACTCAGCCAGGATCTAGGCAACTCCCTCAGTCTTGGTGAAACTCTTTCCGTACTTTCCATCCGTCTGCGCAAAATGGTTCCGTACGACTCAATGGCCGTGTTTCTCCTGAAAGACGGCAAACTGATGCCCGAACTCGTGAGCGGCGATAACTTCCGCCTGCTCTCCTCTCTCAACATCAGCGTTGGAGAAGGCCTCTGCGGCTGGGTCGCCGACAAACGCAAGCCCATCATCAACGGCAATCCCGAGGCCGAATCCGGATATGTGAGCGATCCGGCGAAGTTCACCACCCTGCGCTCGATTCTTGCCGTGCCGCTCGAAGGCCTCAACGGTGTGGTCGGTGTGCTTGCCATGTACCGTGCCGACCGCGACGCTTTCTCCGCCGATCATCTGCGCATTCTGCTCGCCGTTAGTTCTAAGATCGCCCTCTCGGTAGAAAATGCGCTCAAGTATCAGCAAGCCGAGGACTCCGCCACCACCGACTACTTAACCGGACTGCCCAACGCCCGCTCGTTGTTCGTTCATCTCTCGCGCGAACTGGCCCGCTGCCGCCGCACCGGTACCTCGCTCGCCGTGATGGTCTGCGACCTCGACAACTTCAAGCAGATTAACGATCTCTACGGCCACCTGGAAGGCGACAACCTCCTGAAAGATTTTGCCGCCCACCTGAAAGAAATCTGTCGCGGTTACGATTATGTTGCCCGCATGGGCGGAGATGAATTTGTAATCGTCGCTCCTGGCCTCGGCCCCGAAGCATCCAGCGAAAAGGCGAGCCGGCTGAATCTTCTCGCCGTCGAATCGGGCCGAAAAATTGCCGGCCGCGATCTCGTAGGCATGAGCGTGGGAACGGCGTTCTGTCCGCAAGACGGTTTCGACGTCGAGCGCCTCCTCGCCGAAGCCGACCGCCGCATGTACTCCATGAAACAGGTGCACCACTCCGAACCCAATCGCGACGCCAATCTACCCGCCAACCGCTCGCGCGGCGCGACGGTGAACTAGGACGCTGCCATGTGGTTAGAGAAAACGCCGTCGCAGAAAACGCCGTCCTGGAAAATCGCACCAAGCCTCGCACGAAAACTAGGAGCCATAGCCGCGCTCGTCCTGCTCGGCGGACTTCTCTCGGCAACGTTCGTCCGCCTCGCGCCCGGCTTCGACGCCGACGAACGTGAACTCGACCCCAGCCTGAATGCGGAAAGCGTGCAAGCCTTGCGCCAGGCGCGCGCCGGAGAGCACAACATCCTCAGCTTTTACGCCAACTACCTGCGCGGCGCCATGCACGGCGATCTCGGCACCTCTCACGCACTCGGCCAACCCGTGCAAACGCTTCTGCGCGAGCGTTGGCCCGTCACCGTCCGCGTGGCCGGTATCGGACTTTTGCTGGCGTGGCTGCTGGCCTCGACTCTAGCCTTCACCGCCTGTCTCTGGCGGTTTCCAGCTTATGAAATTCTGGGCATCACCGTGAGCGGCGCTTTCCTCTGCGTTCCCGCGGCGGTGCTGGCGTTGCTCTCGGTAATCCTCGACGCCCCCGGATATCTCGCCATCGCCCTCATCGTCTTCCCCAAGATCTACCGCTATTCCCGCAACCTGTTAGCCAAGGCGTACGCCTTGCCGCACATCACCGCCGCCCGCGCCCGAGGACTCAGCGAAATCCGCACCCTGGCCTGTCACGTACTCCCCGTCGCCGGCCCCCAGATGATCGCGCTGGCCGGCATCACCGTGAGCATCGCGCTAGGCGCGTGCATTCCCGTAGAAGCCTTATGCGGACTCCCCGGAATTGGTCAACTCGCATGGCAGGCCGCCCTTTCCCGGGACCTTCCCTTGCTAGTCAACCTCACCGTGCTGGTTACGCTAGTAACCTTGCTGGCCAACTCGGGGGCCGATGTAATGATCTACATGTTGAGCCCTCGAGAGGCCTGAACGTCACATGAATGCAGCTCGCAAGCTGGCGTGTGTCGTCGTGCTCGCCGTGTGCGCCCTGTCGCTCGCCGCAAATTGGCTGGCGCCCGCCGGATACGCCAAACAATTTCGCGAAGCCCCCAGTGCGCCTCCCTCGCATCAGCATTGGCTCGGCACCGATGAAGTTGGCCGCGATCGCTTTTCGCGCGTGCTTTACGGCACCCGCATCTCGCTCCTGCTAGCTCCCGCCGCCGCTCTAATCTCTACCGCATTGGCCGCGCTGGTCGGCGGCCTCGCAGGATACCTCGGTGGAATCTGGCTGCGTCTTGCCCGAGCATTTACCGACCTGTTTCTTTCCTTGCCCTGGCTTTTCCTGCTGATCACGGTCCGTGCGCTTCTGCCCTTGAACGTTTCGCCGCTGACATCGGTTCTGATTACGTTTTTCATTCTCGGAGTGCTCGGCTGGGCCGCTTCGGCCCGCGTGCTTTCGACCAGCGCTGACGCTTTACGCAACTCCGATTTTGTTCTACAGGCGCGCGCCTCAGGATTACACGGTCCGCGCCTATTCTTGGTGCACGTTCTACCCAACCTCAAGCCGGTTCTCTACGCGCAATTCTGGATCTCAATTCCTGTTTTTATTCTGAGCGAAGCAAATCTCGGCATTCTAGGCTTAGGCGTTGCCGAGCCCCTGCCTTCCTGGGGAAGTCTCCTGCGAGAACTAGAAGGCATGATTTCGTTCCGCGAAGAACCGTGGCGCTTGGCCCCGTTGCTGCTGCTGATCGTTGTGATGACGTCGTTCCAGTTGCTCTTGTCGAATGAGGAAGTGACCGCATGAATACTAACCTGAATACGAACCCGAATACGACCGGCCGCCGCAGATCTTTACCGTTGCTTTTTTCTTGCGCGCTTCTCTGTTGCGCTCTTCTGTCCATCTCCGCGTTCGCCCAAACCGGCGGGGAGTTGCGCTTCTGTCTGCGTTCCGAGCCAAAGACTTTCGATCCGCTCCTGGTCGATGACGACTCCTCCCTGTCGGTCCGTTATCTAACCGGGGGAGTGCTGGCGCGCGTCAATCGCCACACCCAGGAACTCGAGCCCGAACTGGCGGAATCCTGGAAAGTTTCGAAAGACGGCAAGCAAATTACTTTCAAGCTTCGTCACGGTGTCACGTTTTCCGACGGCACCACGTTTTCCTCCGCCGACGTTGCCTTCACCATGCAGCGCCTGATGGATCCCGCTCTGCACTCTTCCACGGGAGACGCATTCCGCTCCGGCAACGGCGCCGTCACCACCAACATCATCGCTCCCGACCAGGTCGCCATCACTTTCGCCGCGCCCATTGCCGGCCTCGATCGCCTTTTCGATCAAGTCGCGATCATGTCCGCGCATTCTCCCAAAAAAGAAGCGGCCGTGCTCGGGCCTTTCATGGTCGCCGAATATAAAGCCGGATCCACCATCCTCCTGCGCCGCAACCCCAACTACTGGAAAAAAGATTCGCAGGGACACCGCCTGCCCTATCTCGATTCCATCCGCCTCGATATTCAACCCAATCGCGATGTGGAAATGCTGCGCTTCAAGCGCGGAGAACTCGACCTGATTAACGTTCTAGACAGCGACTACTTCGACCGCCTGGCGGCCAGTTCGCCGGGACTAGCGCACGACGCCGGGCCGTCGCTCGATTCCGATTTCATGTGGTTCAACCAGGTGGCCAGCGCTCCCATTCCCGAATACAAGCGCGCCTGGTTCCGCTCCGCCAATTTCCGGCGCGCGATTTCTCAAGCCATCAACCGCGACGATCTCAGTCGCATAGTCTTCAACGGCCACGCCCAGCCCGCCATCGGCCCGGTTTCGCCCGCCAACAAATTCTGGTTCAACAGCAAACTCAAAGCCGAGCGCTATCGCCCCGAAGCCGCCTTGCAACGCTTGCAAGCTGACGGCTTCCACCTGCAAAACGGAGCCTTGTTCGACAAGGCCGGCAACGCAGTCGAGTTTTCCATCGTGACCAATGCAAGCAGCAAAGCGAGAGAACGCATGGCGGTCATGGTGCAGGAGGATCTCGGGAAACTAGGCATCAAGGTCAACGTAGTCACGCTCGATTTCCCTTCGCTCATCGAGCGCATTTCGCAGAAGTTTAATTACGAAGCCGCCATGCTGGGCTTCCGCAATGTCGATCTCGATCCCAACGGCCAGATGAATATCTGGCTAAGCTCGGCCGAAGATCATGCCTGGAATCCGCAGCAGAAGTCTCCAGAAACCGCCTGGGAAGCCGAGATTGACCGCTTGATGCGCGCGCAAGCCTCGACCGCCGATCCCAAGAAGCGCAAAGAAAGTTTCGACCGCGTGCAGGAAATAGTAGCCGAGCAGACGCCGTTTATTTACCTGGTCAATCAGAATGCGTTGTCCGCTGTTTCAAGCGCAGTCGAAGGCGCGAATCCCGGAATCCTTTCCCCGCAAACATTCTGGAACGCCGAACGCCTAACCCTGAACGCAACCACGCGGGCGAGCCGATAACCGGGGAGCAAATCCGGTTTTGACGTTGGTCTGTTTTTTTGATTTTGGTCTGGTTTTGGCTTTGCTTTTGATTTTGTTTTGAAGGGGCGCGGCTTCAGCCGCGCCGTAAACGATCCAACATCAGTGGCGGCTTTAGCCGCTGCGGGCCGGATGCCCCTATGATCCCAGATACGCCGGACTCTTCGCCCACCCTGCTCTCCGCGCAGGTAACCGTGCGTTATCCCGGCAAAGCTCCGGTGCTCCGCGGAATCTCGCTAGAAATCGCGCGTGGTGAAGTCCTCGGACTAGTCGGCCAAAGCGGCTCGGGCAAGAGCACGCTGGCCCTAGCCATCCTCGGATTACTAGGCCGCCAGCGCGCCATCGTCGAAGGCAGCATCATGTTTCAGGGTGCCGATCTCCTCGCCATGCGCGAGCGCGATTTGCGCAGCCTCCGCGGACGCTCCCTGAGTCTCGTGCTTCAAAGCCCCCTGGCCTCGCTCAATCCCGCGCTGCAAATCCGTACCCAACTCCGGGAAGCATGGCGCGCCCACGCCAGCGCGACCACAACCGAAGACTGCGATCAAGCGATCCAGTCGGCTCTAAAAAGTGTGAGCCTGCCCAGCGCCGATGACGGCAACAACAAAGATTTTCTAAACAAGCGCGCCGCGCAACTGAGCGTAGGCCAGGCGCAACGCGTGCTGATCGCCATGGCCATCTTGCACCGTCCCGCGCTCCTGATCGCCGATGAAGCCACCAGCGCGCTCGACGTGATCACGCAATCTGAAATCCTGGAACTCTTCGCGCGCCTGAATCGCGAGATCGGCATGTCGATCCTCTACATCTCGCACGATCTCCCCTCGGTAGCCGGAATCTGCCAGCGCATAGCCATCCTGCACGCAGGTCAGATCGTAGAGTGCGGCGCGACTGAACAGATCTTCACCGCGCCCGTTCACCCTTACACCAGCCGTCTGATGTCGGCGCTGCCGCAAGTTCCCGTGCGGCGAGAAGTGCTTCTAGCGAAAGCGCACGCCGCCACCCTGACCTAAACTGCGTTTCCTGAAAGCTGAGAGGTGACAGCTGACAGCTAGTCCTACGCCTTCGCCAGTTGTTCTGCTACTTCCGGAAGCCCCGCCCCATGCCAGGCGTCAAACCCTCCCGCCACGTTGACCACGTTGCGATAACCGGCGCGCTCCAGCAAGCTGCAGGCAATCATGCTGCGATATCCGCTCTTGCAATGAACCGCCACCGGACGCTCGCGATCGATTGCCGGCAGCCCTTGCGGAAACGCATCCAGCGCCCGGCATTGCACCTGCGGAATATGTCCAGCCTGCCATTCGCCTTCGCGACGCACATCAAGCACATCGCCCGCGCGCCAGCTCCCGTCGCCCAGCTTCTGGTTCAGTTCCTGCGCAGAAATCTGCGCCGTCTTCGCCAACGCCAGCCCCGTTTGTTGCCAGCTCGCCACGCCGCCGCTCAGATACCCCCGCAAATCCTCGATCCCTACCCGAGCGAGTCGCAGCCGAGCCTCCTCAATCTGCGAGTCGGTCGCGCCGATCAGAATTGGCCGGGAGTGAATCCCCAAAATCCCTCCCGCCCAGGAAGCAAATTGTCCCGAGAGCGCAATCGAGATCGACCCCGGCACATGTCCCGCCGCGAACTCATCACCCGGACGAACGTCCAGCAAATTGGCATTCTGCTGCGATAGCGCCCGCACCTCAGTCGGAGAAAGCCCAGTCAGCGGCGGCAAATCCGTCAATGTCGCCGCACCCGAACGATTGATCTCGGCATCCTCAAGAAAATACTCGGGACGAGCTGGAAGATTGGTAGTCAACTGAGCGACGAATTCTTCCCGAGTGGCAATCCGCAGCGCATAATTCGTCAGCCGCTCCGTCCCAATCGTGGATGAGCGTTCCGCCCGCATGGCGCGCCCACAAAGCGATCCCGCCCCGTGCGCCGGATACACCATCACCGTATCTGGCAGCGTCAGCAATTTCTGGTGCAGGCTATCGTAGAGCAATCCCGCCAGTTGCTGCGGCGTGTGCGTGCGCGAAAGATCCGGACGTCCCACATCACCAATAAACAGAGTATCGCCGGTCAGAACCGCGCAGGGTTGCGCCGATTTGCCATCGGACGACTTCACCTCATCCGTAACCACCAGGCAGACGCTCTCGGGCGTGTGCCCCGGCGTCTCCAGCGCACGAATCCGTACCGTTCCCATCTTCACTTCAAAGCCGTCGCTCAGCCGCACATGCGGAAACTCCGCCTTGGCTTGCGCCCCAATGTAAATCTTAGCGCCCGTGCGCGCCGCCAGTTCCTTGTGGCCCGAAACAAAGTCGGCGTGCAGATGGGTTTCGAATATGTGGCGGATCTTAAGATTCTGCTCCTCGGCCGCCTTCAGATAAATGTCCACATCGCGTTGTGGATCGACAACCGCCGCTTCGCCCTCCGATCCGATCATGTACGAAGCGTGCGCCAGACAAGTCAGGTAGAACTGTTCAAAATACATATCGCAATCTCCGGCCAGATGCCGCTTCCAGCGATTGTCATTATCCCATGCAAAATGCAATTCCCGACGCAAACGCGGCCTCCAGAATTTTTTGCACGAAGCTCGCCCAACCATGAAAAAAATCCTGAGAATGACCGCGCGCGAAAGTCCATTGACCACTTCGCGCTCCGCGCTCGAACCGCTGCACTCCGCTCGATCCCGTTGTCCCTTCCAACGAAGCTCCCCAACCCGTTGACCGGCTTGTGGTTAATCCAAGCACTGTCTGCGTACTCCTTTTGTAACTTGGACGCGCACCCCATTACAGCCTACAGTCATTTGGGTCGCACTTTTCAGGTCTTCGGCCCCCGACGTGCATCGAAGTATTTGAAGGTTCTGATATTTGCGGGATAGAGTTTCGGAACCAGGCGCAAAAATGGAGAATAGCCGACAGATGACGACGCGCAATAAATTCGGATTGGCACCGAGGGGATTCGCGCTCGCGTTCACGATCCTCGCCGTTCTAGCTCTGTCCATCCCCGCCTGCGCCCAAACCAGTCCCTACGTCGTCGCCGCTGCAACCGCTGATTCCAGCAGCGCCGCTGCTTTTCCCGCAACCGACACCCCCAGCGACGAAGCGGACCAGACCATCCTGACCATCAAGAAACGTGTCGATGAAGTCGACGTGCTCTTCATCGCCACCGATCGCCACGGCAAATTCGTCCGTAATCTGAACCAGAACGATTTCTCGATTTTTGACGACCACAAGCCGGTGCAGTCGATCCTAAACTTCCGCCGCGAAACCGATCTGCCCATCGAACTCGGCCTGCTCATGGACGTAAGCGGATCCGTGGAGGGCCGCTTTGGATTTGAAAAAGAAGCCGCCATCGGATTTCTGCAGCACATCATCCGTCCCGGCTACGATCGCGCCTTCGTCGTTGGGTTCAACAAAGAAAGCCACCTTGCCCAGGATTTCACCGACCAGGTCCCGTTACTAGCCGCCGGAGTGCAGCGCCTCAGCAACGGCGGCGGCACCGCGCTCTACGATGCCATCTACAAAGCCTGCAAGGATAAGCTGCAGCGCGAACATTCCGATCATCCCATTCGCAAGGCCATCATCGTCCTCAGCGACGGCGAAGACAACCAGAGCGAACACACGCGCGCCCAGGCAATTGAAATGGCCCAGCGCGCCGAAGTACTCGTTTACGCCATTTCCACCGACGACAGCGGCCTGATCCTGCGCGGCGACAAAGTTCTCGACGATCTCGCATCCGCCACCGGCGGCCGCGCCTTCTTCCCCTACAAGATGAAAGACATTACGCGCTCCTTCGCCGCCATCGAAGACGAACTGCGCAGCCAGTACGATGTCTCCTACAAGCCCTCCGACTTCGACGCCGATGGCCGCTACCGCTCCATCGAGATCACGGCTCTGAAAAAAGATCTGCAAGTCCGCGCCCGCCGCGGATACTACGCGCCAAGGCAATAAAAAACGAGCTTCTTGATTTCAACCTTTCAAGCACACGAACCATACTCGGAAACCTTGCAACTCTGAAACCTTGAAACTTTGAAACTTTGCTGTTACCGTCCCCTTAAATCCGCATCCAGGGGAAACACATGGCCTTAGTGCTCCTTGCAGTCATCGTTCTGTTCGGCGTCTTCCTGGTCGTGATGTACAACAGCCTGGTGCAGCTCCGAGTACGCTCCGAATCGGCGTGGTCTGACATTGACGTTCAGCTCAAACGCCGCCACGACCTGATTCCCAATCTAGTCGAAACTGTAAAAGGCTACGCCGCCCACGAAAAAAGTACGTTCGAGGACATCGCCAAATTCCGCTCCATGGCCATGCAAGCCACCGGCCCAGTCGACAAAGCCGCCGCCGAAAATCAACTAACCGGAGCCCTCAAAAGCCTGTTTGCGGTAGCCGAAAACTATCCGCAACTTCAGGCCTCGCAGGAATTCACGCAACTGCAGAATTCGCTAGGTGAAATCGAGGACTCCATTCAAAACGCCCGCCGCTACTACAACGCCGTGGTGCGCGACCTGAACACCAAGATTCAATCGTTCCCGACCAACATCCTGGCCGGCATGTTCGGTTTCCAGCAAAAGCAGTTTTTCGAAGCCGCAGCCGCCGATCGCGAACCGGTAGCGGTGAAGTTCTAGAATGCTCGCGTAGGGACGGGCGCCCCCGCAAGCCTGCCCTGAGCGCAGTCGAAGGGTCCAAGCCGAGCGCAGCTCGGCACCCGTAGCCAGTTCGCCGTAAGAGTTGATGTCCCAGAAATGTTTCGCGGAGCATATACGAATCGCCGACTGATCCTCCTGTTCCTGCTTCTGACCGTTGCCGTCACCGCCCCTGCCCAATCGCACAGCTGGCGAGTAGCCGATTTCAAAGACACCATCTCCATAGCCGCCGACGGCACCGCCCTGGTCAGCGAAAAAATCACTGTCACCTTCGTAGGCGAGTGGCACGGCATTCACCGCACCATTCCAGTCGAGTATCCCGGAGCGCAGGGAACGAACTACACGCTCTTCCTCGATGTCCTAAGCGTAACCGACGAAAACGGAACCAAGCTGAAGTACGATTCCAGCAAGTCCGGAGCCTACCGCGATCTCAAAATCTACATTCCCGGAGCAGTCGACGCCACGCGTACCGTGAACCTCGATTACTCCGTGCGCAATGGCGTGCGCTTCTTCGATAGCTACGACGAGTTCTACTGGAACGTAACCGGCAACGAATGGCCCGTCCCCATCGACCATGCCTCGGCCTTCGTCACCCTCCCCGAAACTGCCGCCGGAGGCTTGCGAGCGCAGGCTTTCACAGGCGCTTACGGTTCCAAACAAAGCGAAGCGACCGCCGAGGTCAAAGG
This sequence comes from Terriglobales bacterium, assembly GCA_049592035.1. Classification (GTDB taxonomy): domain Bacteria; phylum Acidobacteriota; class Terriglobia; order Terriglobales; family Acidobacteriaceae; genus Acidiflorens. Next base: position 15,278 of record JBAWFQ010000189.1, on the reverse strand, counting down.
CGCCGATGTTCTTTCTGAAACCACTCAACCGCTGCCCATGCGCGGCGGCCTCACCATCGACATCTACATTCCCCAGGGAATCCTCAAACCTCCATCCGCGCTAACCAAGCTAGGATGGTTTCTGGGCAGCAATCCCATCCTTTTTCTGCCGCTCTTCACCTTGGCCGTAATGTTCACTCTCTGGTATTCCGTGGGACGCGATCCCGACCCCGGTGTCTCCGTGGCTCCGCAGTACGAGCCCCCCAAAGGCATGTGTCCCGCAGAAGCTGGAACCTTGCTCGACGACACCATCCACCCCCGCGACATCACCAGCACCATCATCGATCTAGCCGTGCGCGGCTACATCAAGATCGAAGAAAAGGTCGACACCTTCCTCCTCTTTCACCACAAAGATTACGTTTTCACATTATTGAAGCCGCGTGAACAGTGGGGTTCCGACCTGACCCCACACGAGCGCGTAATGCTGGAAAACATTTTTCTCGCCGGAACCGGAACGCGCCTCTCCGATCTAAAAAACCGTTTCTACACCGTGATTCCCATCGTGCGCCAGGACATCATGTCTTCGCTGAAAAGCAAAGGCATCTACACCCTCGATCCCGAATCGGCCAACGGCTACAGCATCGTCGCCGGCGTCGTCATCGCCATCCTCGTGGTCGCAGTCCAAGTCCTGGGATGGATGAATCTGTTCAACTCCGTTCCGCTGCTGATCGGGAGCGTCCTGGTTTCCGTCCTGATCTGGTGGCTCTTCGCGCGCCAGATGACGGCCAAAACCGTAACTGGAGCGCGCACCAGAATCGCCGTCCTCGGATTTCAGGAATTCATGAACCGCGTAGACGCCGACCGCATCAAACGCATGCCCCCCGACACCTTCGAAAAGTTTCTTCCCTACGCGATGGCGCTCGGCGTCGAGCACCATTGGGCACAGGCCTTCGACGGAATCATTAAAGACCCGCCCAGTTGGTATGTGTCGCCCAACGGCTACGTCGGCTTTAGTCCGCTTTTCTTTTCCAGTTCGATGCACAGTATGGCGTCCGACATGCACCAGGTCTTCACCTCCGCCCCCAGAGCCAGTTCTGGCGGCTCGGGCTTCGGAGGAGGCGGAGGCGGCTTCGGCGGTGGAGGCTTTTCCGGAGGTGGATTCGGTGGTGGAGGCGGCGGCGCGTTCTAGGACTACAGTTTCGTATCAGGGCATCGCTTCAGCGATGCCGAAATCCCCCGCGCCTTCGAAATCTTCAGCTAGCTCGCCACCGCTTCTTCCAGCCGGCACTCCTCCGCCGATTTATCCGCTCGCAGCCCCATAAACACAGGCGCGCGCAGCTTCATGCCGCCTTCAGCCGTTTCGTGAGTCCACTCCGCAAACTTGATTTCCGCCACGAGTTCCGGACGCACAAAGTGAACCTTCCGCAATCCGCCGATCTCGCCATGGAACGGATTCTTCTTCGTCTCGAGCGGCCGCAAGCGAGCAAACATTTCCTTCAGCATCTTGTGATCGAAGCCGGTCCCAACCTGCCCAACGTGAATTAGTCGTCGCGACCGGTCATACAAGCCCAGCACCAGCGCGCCAAAATACTCGCGGCTGCCCTCCGGATCCGTGTACCCTCCAACCACGCATTCCTGGCGCTGCGTGATTTTGATCTTGAGCCAATCGCTTGAGCGCTTTTCCTGATAAGCGCTGCTGCGCTTCTTGGCGACAATGCCTTCCAGTCCGCGCTGCCGTGCCGCTTCCAGAAGCTGCAGACCTTTCTCGGCATAGTGATCGGAAAAGTGAAGGACCCCGCTATTTTCAATCCGCTCCTGCAGCAACTGCTTGCGAGACTCGAGCGCGACCCGCCGCAGGTCGAAGCCATCGACATAGATCAAATCGAACGCGTAGTAAATAACCGGCACACCTTCGCGCCGAGGCAAACGCCGCTTGCCCGCCTGGAATCCAGTACGCTGCTGCATCAGGCTGAACGAAGGCCGTCCCTCGTCATCGAGCGCAACAATTTCACCATCCAGAATGGCGCGCTGAACTCTTACAAATTGCGGCAAGCTGCCAAGCTCCGAAAACTGCACAGTAAGATCATTCTGACTGCGAGAAACCAGCCGCACCCGCCCATCTTCAATGAAGGCAACGGCACGGTAGCCATCCCATTTAATTTCAAACAGCCAGTCCGGATCGTCGAAGGCCTTATCGGCCGGGGTAGCGAGCATCGGGTGAATGACCGTAGGCATGGCTCTTTCCTCAGCGCCAGCAAGAGCCTTAACCGCCGGGGACGCAGAGTTCGCAAAGGATTTCTTGCTTACCGACTTGGACGCGGTAAGGCCGGGCGCGGCATCCTCGGCCGAAGTTCGCGCGTGAGCTACACGTCGCGCAGCTGGTCGAGGGGTTTTACTTTTTTTTTTCTCCGCGCCCTCGGCGCTCTCCGCGGTTAAAGCTTTGCGCTTCGAGTCGGCGCGTGCGATGGCGTCCGCCAGCCAAGCCGCCTTCACTTTCCCGCGCGTTGCGGGACGGCTACTCTTCCATTCCGCCGACCCTTCATCGCCGGCAATCTGCGCCATCGTACGGCCAGTGAGAATCGAGGTGTCATAAGCGTCAATATCAAATCCCGCAACCATGAAACCGTCTTTCTTCTTAATCAACAGCCATTCATTCCCTTTGCTGCCCGCGCGTCCCTTGATGTGCACAAGCGCAAAATCACCGTTAAGCCGCTTCCCTTTCAACCGAAACTTCAGGTCGCCTTTGGCCAGCATGGCAGCCGCTTCTTTTTCCGTGCCCGGAACGTACTGGCCGTTCACCGGCACCGGCGACAATGGCTCCCACGTGCCCGCATCCCAAACCATCACCGTGCCGCCGCCGTAGTTGCCCTTAGGAATGGTGCCTTCAAAATCGAAATACGAGACAGGATGATCCTCCACCTGCATAGCCAGCCGCTTATCCGCAGGATCCATCGACGGCCCTTTCGGCACTGCCCACGATTTAAGCACGCCCTCCATCTCCAGCCGAAAATCGTAATGCAGACGCGTAGCCGCGTGCCGTTGCACCACAAACCGGTGCCGCGATTGCTTCTCCACTTTCGGCGGAGGCTCAGGCGTTTCCTCAAAGCGCCGTTTGCGTTTGTATTCGTCAAGCGACATGGTGGCTATTGTAATGCCGCCAGCAGTTTAGAATGCCTCCGATTCGGCACAATGAAGCCTGTGACCCTATACTGTTCGCGATGGAACTCGCCGCATGAAACGTGAATACCCGGAGTCGCCGCTGGTGGGCGTAGGCGCAGTGGTCATTAGTAATCATTCTGACGGTTATCATAGCGACGCTCATCGCACCGCCGAGAAGCGCGTCCTGCTGATCCGCCGAGGAACCGCACCGCTCCTGGGCGAGTGGTCTCTCCCTGGCGGAGTTCTCGAATGCGGAGAAACCCTGCGCGAAGCCGTAGCCCGTGAAGCCCGCGAAGAAACCGGTTTGGTGGTTGAACCGAGTGAGATGCTGGGCGTGTATGAGCGTCTGATCCGAGACGACCAGCGACGCGTCCGCTATCATTATGTGTTGATCGATTTCTTGTGCCACTCGGTCGGGGGTGATTTAAAAGCGGGTAGCGACGCAGCCGACGTTCGCTGGTTCACGCGAGAACAATTGCCGGCGCTCAACCTGGCATACGACGCGAATGATGTAGTGCTGAAGGGATTGGCGCGGTCGTTGGCCGCCGAATCGTGAGCAGGGCCGAGAGCGCAACTACCAGCCCTTAGTCCGCCATCTTGGCCAGATGCACCGCAAACCCCGTTTTCGGCAACAACGATCTCAATTCGAACACCTTGAATCCATCCCCTGTAATTTCCGACTGCCGGTAGACGCCGGGCTCGGTTTCGGCCGTTTCGTGGCGCCCTTGCAGATCGTCGAGAAACTTCTGCGCGTCCCTGACGCTAGTCTCGCCGCCCTTAGCCCGTGTCACCACCGCTTCGGTGGCATAGGAACGAATAAGCTTCGGCCAATATTTCTGCAGCAATTGGGTGCTGGCGAAAATATCTGCCCAAACAATTTCTCCGTTCACGGAGACCACGACGCCCACCGCGTTCTTGTCGCGCAGTTGGCGAATAACACTTTCGTAGTTACGCTGCACAGGTTCGGCAACCGCGTCCACCTTCTCCTGCACCTCTTTGTTATCCATCACGCGGGCATAAGAACTGGTCGAATTCACCTCCGCGGCAGCCGGAGCTGTCACCACCAGCGACATTGCCTGTTTCGATTTTGCCACGTCGTCCCAAACCTGCTGCTGATTCTTAGCGGCCATTGCACTCGCGCGTACGCTGGGTGAAGCAACGTTACCGTGCGTGGCGCCTCCCAAGCTGAACTCGTTCTTGCCATTCGCCGCTACCCAGCGTCCGGGCTCAACGCAAAAGACACTCAGGTCGACAGGATCGCTCTCCGCCGGCACGATGCGGTCTTTGCCAATCACGCGGTCCTGTTTGCCTCCAGTAACTATCTCACCCGCGAGGAGTAACAATGGTCGCTTCGAGTTATTAACCAGCACTAACTGATTCACCTGCGCTCCGCGCTCAGGATGAATAACGGGTGGTTCGCCAGGACGGTGCCGGATAAGGCCCTGCGCCTGGCCCGCTTCAGTAACCACAACCTCGCCGCTGCGCAGTCCTTCATCCAGCGTAAGAAACTCCGCCGTGTCATATGACTTACTGGCCACCACGGGAAAAACAGTAAGATTGCCGCTGCGAATCGGACTAAGCAGTGAATACCCAGACGTTGGTGCTACTTCGCCCGCCTGCAGTATGCAAGGAATTACAACCGCCGCAACCACCATCAGAACGATTGCCGCAACCACGATCGTCAGCCGCATATCGGGCCTCCACGCAGTACAGACACCGCTAACCGACCAAATGATTCTCCAAGCTCCAACGCCTGCACGGGCTATGAAGCCCAACCGGCCGGCGCACACACTGGTGCTCCGGCCTGCCACCAAAGCTCGGCTCGCCGCCTCCTCCCCGGCACGCCAAAGATAGAGCGTGCCGGGGGACTGCTTTGCGAGTCTTCCAGGAGGTCCAACTCTGCTCGCTGATCACAGAACGTACGATTTCTTCTTCCTTGCGTCTAAATAATTGCTAGCATCATATTTGCTAGCATCATAGAGGACGTCCCTCTTTGGAAATGACCAAGCCCGCTCAACCCAGCTACGCCGCGAACACCGCCGTCCTCTACGAACGCAGCGGTGCGGCGGCTTATGGCATAACCGCCGAGCGGTTTGCGGCCATTCTCGATGAAATTCTGCGCAAGCATCTTGCTCAAGACCACGTCCATATCTCGGCGCAACCTTCGCCCCACGCTTCGACCGAGCAAACGGCCAGCTTCTGCGCCGCGTTGCGCCTTGAAGAACTGGCGTTGGCCCGCGCCTGTGCCGCCGGCAACGAGCAAGCCTGGCACGATTTCATCAGCCGTTATCGGCAGAAGCTGCACAGCATGGCACTGCACATCACGCGCGACGCCGCCCACGCCGCTGACTTGGCCGACTCCCTCTTCGCCGATCTCTATGGCGTCAACGCGCGCGAGGATCTTCGCAAGTCGAAGCTCTTGTCCTACACCGGTCGCGGTTCGCTCGAGGGCTGGCTGCGCACCGTCATGGCGCAGGAGTTCATCAATCGCTATCGCAAGCAGAGGCACACCGTCAGCCTGGAAGAGCAGACAGAAGAAGGAGTACAGTTTGCAGCAGCGATCCCTGAGCCGGCGCCCACCTCAGACCCAAGGCTCGAAGCGGCAACCGACGAGGCGCTAGCCGAACTTTCGTCCGAGGACCGGTTCACCCTGGCCTCTTATTATCTGGATGGCCGCACGCTGGCCGAGATCGCAGCCACGCTCGGACTGCACGAATCGAGCGTTAGCCGGAGGCTAGACCGGCTCGCTACAGCCCTCCGGAAGCGTATTCTGGCCGGACTGCGAACCCACGGGATGAGCCATGCCCAGGCGTCGGAAGCCTTGGAAGCCGACGTGCGCGACCTGCGCCTGAATTTGCGTTCCCGTTTGACGCAAGATTCCGGCCCGACTACGTTCCCTAGTAGTAGTAGGAAGATCCCGGCGCGGGACGCCAGCGACCGAAGCGCTAATTGACCGCGAATTATTGACCGCAAGAGTGATGGATCAAAAGAACGACAAACAATGACTGATGTACCCAAAATCGTTTATGACCGGCTGCGGGCCGCGCAGAAGCGCCAGCCGCTGCCCGGCGCTGCTTTACCTGAGCAAGAGCACCCAGATGCGGATCTGCTTGTTGCTTTTGCCGAGCAGATGCTCTCGATGACCGAGCGCGATAGCATGCTCGAGCATCTGGCGCTCTGCGGAGACTGCCGTGAGGTGATCGCTCTGGCGCTTCCGGCCGTGGATCTTGCGGCAGTTCCCATTGCGGCCGAATCCGAACCTGATCGGGCCACACCGGTTTTGGCGAAAACGGAGAGAAGCTGGCTTCCATTAGCCGGCTGGCCGAAACTCGGCTGGCCAAGTCTGCGCTGGGCCGCGCTGGCCGCAGGCGTTGTAGTGGTTGCGTCGCTGCTTCTGATGCATCCGGGAAAACTCAACCAAGCCATGCTGCCTGCCGCAAACCAAGTCGCGACGCCCCAACCGCCAGTTTCCGGACCACAGATCGCATCGTCGGCAGTCCCATCGTCTCCCATCGCGACTCCGTCCATGCAGCAATCCACAATTCGGCCTAAAACCAACGACACGCAGCTAAAAGCAAAAAAACAATTGGTGAGGAAATCCGCGTCCCAGGCCGTCCATGATGACGAGCTCCCGACGTCGTCGCATCAGCCTCCATCCGGAGAAACCGTCGCGGTCGCTGCAGCAAGCCCATTAGTGACGCCAGAATCCTCCTCCGGCGAGGGAACCCTGATCGCACAGAACGAAGCGCCCGCGATTGAAAAAGCCAAGCCCCCGCTGCAAGATGCCGAGACGCAAGGCACCGAGCCAAGTGAGCAGCAGCAACCCAAGACAGCGACTAGCCCCACCTTGCCCGGCACAAACGCAATGTCCCTCGCAAAACGGGCGAGCACGGCGACCCCACCTTTGGCGCAGCACAATGTCGCCTGGAAGATCTCGGCCGGCGTCCTGCAACACTCACTGGACAGCGGCCAGAGCTGGCAAGACGCGTTGCACCCGAACCATCCACTGCTCTGCTATGCAAACCACGGCCAAGATATATGGACCGGTGGGCAGACAGGTACGCTCTTCCACTCGGTCGATGGCGGCTTAACCTGGGTGCGGGTGCAGCCTTCCACAAAAGGCCAGCAACTTAGGTCCGATGTAACGAACATTAGCCTGCAAGGTGACCTGCAAGGCACTACTCTGCATGGCGATATCCAGCCGGGCAATACGCCCGCCCGCCCGCCGCAGATTGTGCTCTCAACAAGCAACAACGATATCTGGAGCAGCGCCGACGGCGGAATAACTTGGCAGAAGAAATAATCCGCGTTCTTAAGCTGGGCTAGTGTGGCGGTGGGTGCCCCACCCTTGTCGCGTTTGGTGCGACAGAGCCTGCCCTGAGCGCAGCCGAAGGGGTGGGGAGTCTGATCTTCGTTCCAAAGAATACGCGCTGGTCCTTGAAAGACTGCGGCGAGTTTTTCAGCCCTCTGTTTAAGCCGCTGAGCCCCACGTAGCACCAAGTAACCCCGAGTAAGGTTACCTTTGCGCACGTTCCCTGAGTACTCCCTCGCACGCCCGCGATTACGGAAGTGACATTTACACTATGGCCAAACGGACATAGGATGAGCGTGTGGTTTGGCAGTTCTGGGGGAGGGCTGCCGAAGACGTCTTGAGCTTAACCGCTCAAGACGTTTTTTATTGCCCGCAATAATTCACCGAACGAGGAAGGCCTCCCCATGCTTGGGAATGCTGGGATGGCTGTTAAGTCACCACAGGAGCGGCAGTTTTCTTGATTCCAAAAACGGAGTCAACCGTGGCTACGATCTCGTCCATGGCTCCATCGATGTCAATCGTAAAACAAACCAGGTCCATACTTGCCAGCGCAGGGTACTTGGTGACCAGGATTTGCCACGCTGCATCACCGCCGAGATCCACACCCATAATCTCATCGTAGCCGTATCCCAGGTAGCTTACCCGGCATAGTAGATCGCTGAGGTGAACCAGGCAGCTCAGAGGTCCGGCGGCTGCCAGCAGGCTCGTGTCGTGATGACAGCCAGCGGCGTCCACCAAATCCTTGGGCAGCCCCCAATGCTCCAGGAGCATCCGCCCACTGTCGCAGTGAGTAAACCCGAGAACCTGCTCTTCGATAACGTGCAGGGGCGCATGGCGCTCGGCCGCGCAGCGAAGGCATTCGCGAAAGTCCTCGGTATAGAGAACCGAGTTCACCAGGAACCCTATATCGTGCAGCAGTCCCGCCAGATAGGCTTTTTCGGGCTCGGCGTATTCGATTCTTTTCGCCATTCTCTGCGTAACCAAGGCGCAACCTAGCGAGTGCCGCCAAAATGCATTCGGCGAAATCACCCATTTATCTTGCGGGATCACGCGATTCAAGCACAAACCGAACAGTATCGATCGGACTCGCTCCAGTCCGAGAGCCATGACCGCAGCCCGCACGGTTTCAGTTTCCCTCCTGCCGAACAGAGGAGAATTTGCCAGCCGCAGACATTGCGCCGCTATCGCTCCGTCGTAAGACACTAACTCCACCACTTTTTCCATGCTGATCTCCTCGGAAGGCAATCGCATCAGGTCGAGGAGCGGCTTCAGAATTGCCGGAGCGGTCGAGATCGAATCCAGCTTTTTGATTTGGGCGTGCAATTGTGCTTCTGGTTTGGCGTTCACTTCTTGCCTCCACCGGCCTGCATGGTCGCCGGTTTACAGTACGCCGTCGTTCCGGGAAAATGAACCAGCCGGAATGAATCGTCCACCTGGAACAGAGATTCGGCATGGCCCAGCAAAAGGTAGCCGCCCGGCAACAGATTGGAATAGAAATGCTGCACCACGCGCCGCTTCGATGCCAGGTCGAAGTAGATCAGCACATTGCAGCAAAAAATGACGTCCATCCCTTTCTGGAACAGCATTTTGCTGTCGTCACGCAGGTTGATGCGCTCAAAACGGATCTGCGCTTTGAGCAGATCGTTGGCCTGCAGTTTCTTGTCGCCAACGTCCCTGAAGTATCTCCGGCGCAGCGCTTCGCTCGTACTGCGCAGGGCATACTCTCCGTAAATGCCGGCGCGTGCGGTCTCGAGTGAGTTGTCGTTCAAATCGCTGGCGAGAATGTCGCAGCTCCAACCGGCCAGCAGCTTATCTTTTTCTTCGAGCAAAAACATGGCCAGCGTGTGCGGCTCTTCTCCGCTCGAGCACCCGGCGCACCAGAACCGCAGGCGTTTCAGGCCGATAACGCCTTTGGTCTGCAAAATCTGAGGAAGAATCACGTTGCGCAGCGCTTCCAGTTGCGCGGGGTGCCGGAACATGTAGGTCTCGCCAATCGTGATTTCATTCAGCAGCAGCCGCAACTCCGCGTCGCGGTTTCCGTGCGTAGTAAGGTGCTCCAGGTACTCCGCGGGGTTGGCCACGCCGAGCGCAATCATCCGCCGCGCGCAACGCGAGATCAGAAGATAAAGCTTTCCCTCGGAGTGATAGATGCCGGAGATCCGGTAAATTAAATCGCGGATCTTCAAATAAGCCGGATTGCCCGGATTCGAGTCCGGAGTCACGACTGGCTTCGCCTTTATGGTGTCGATGGACATTGATTGTCAAACTCGCTTGTCAAATTCCGCGTAGTAAACTCTTGCCTTCTTCACGGCCGGCCAGCGCTGGCCAAAGCCCTCCGCATCGACACTCTGCGCACAACCTCCGGCCCCAGGTCACCCAGAGTACAAATGCGATGCGCCAGGTTGGCAGCAACCACGCTTCCGGGCATGCCCCAAACCACCGAGGATGCTTCATCCTGCACCAGAACCTCCCCGCCTGCCTCTCGTATCGCCGCCGATCCGCGCGTGCCGTCCGCTCCCATGCCGGTGAGTACCACCGCCAGCGCATTCGCGCCGTAAGTCTGAGCCGCCGAACGGAACAACACATCCACCGCCGGACGGCAGGAATTTTCCTGCGCCTCGTGGTTGATACCCAGGACGACTTCAGCTCCGTGGCGAGCCACCGTCATGTGATAGTCGCCCGGCGCAATCCAGACTTGACCGCGCTCCAATTTTTCCCCTTCCTTGCCCTCCCGCACCCGCAGCCGCGACAGACCGTTGAGACGCTCCGCCAGCAGCCGCGTAAACAGCGCCGGCATGTGCTGCACGATCACGACGGGCACGGGAAAATCCGCCGGCAGTTGCGGAATGAGCGTGCTCAGCGCATTGGGACCGCCCGTCGACGTACCGATGGCAAGCACATCGATCCGCGCCAGCGACCCGCCGGAGAGACGAGGGGGCATCGCAGCCGGCCGAGGCCGTGGCACACGCACGGCGCACAGCGATTTGATCTTCCGGATCAATTCTTCTTGCACCCGATCGCGCGTCGCATCCACACCCCCGCTGGGCGAGGGTTTCGTCACATAGTCGCTCGCGCCCCGTGCCAGTGCATCCAAAGTCGCAGTCGCACCACGCTCCGTCAAAGTACTGAACATAATCACCGGTAGCGTTGGATAGAGTTTGCGAATCTCGACCAGCGTTTCCAACCCATCCATGCCGGGCATCTCGATGTCGAGCGTGACCAGATCCGGCTTGATCTCCGGAATCCGCGCCAGCGCCTGATGCCCGTTTCCCGCCGTCCCGGCAACCGTGATCTCAGAATCGGACGCCAGCAGGTTGCTCAGCACCTTGCGAATCACCGCCGAATCGTCGACGATTAAAACACGGACTTGATTCATGTCTTTTCCCTTAAAGTCCCGCCGACCGCACGTTCAGCGCCCCGCCGCCGCATGTCTTGCCGCCTTCATCAAGGGGTCTTCGTCCTGATGCTTCGCGCCTCCAGCGTCCACCTTGAACCGCCCCACCTGCTCCCGTAACTGGTTCGCCATCCGCGCCAGGTGCTCGGTCGCCGTCTGTGCCTCCCCTACATTCGTCGACGTGTTCTGCGCCGCCTCCGCCACCCCTTTGATGTTGTCCGAGATCGTCGCCGCCCCACGCGCCGCTTCCGTCACATTCCGCGACATCTCGCTCGTCGTCGCACTCTGTTCCTCCACCGCCGTCGCAATCTCCGTCGAAATATGGCTGATCTTGTCGATCACTCCCTTGATCCCCCCAATCGCCTCCACCGCCCCGCCCGTCGTTTCCCGGATCACCGCGATCTTCTGCTTGATCTCTTCCGTCGCTTTCGCCGTCTGCTTGGCCAGTTCCTTCACCTCGTTCGCCACCACCGCAAACCCCTTGCCCGCTTCTCCCGCCCGCGCCGCTTCGATGGTCGCGTTCAATGCCAGCAGGTTCGTCTGTTGCGCAATCGACGTAATCACCTCGATCACTTTTCCGATCTCCACACTCGAATCGCCCAGCTTCGATACCGTCTGATTGGCCGATGCGGCCGCTGAAACCGCCTCGCCCGCCACCCGCGCCGCCTCGCTCGCGTTCTTGGCAATTTCGCCGATGGTCGAATTCATCTCCTCCGCCCCCGACGCCAGCGTCTGCAGGTTGGTGTTCACCTGGCCCCCCGCATCGGACACCACCTTTGCCTGCGCCGTGGTCTCTTCGGAGTTGGCCGTGATCTGCTGACTCGTCGCCGACAGCTCCTCGCTCGAAGCCGCTACCTGCTCCGCTGTTTCCGCAATGGACTGCAGCAAGCCTCGTAAATTGTTCTTCATCGCATTCAGCGCCCCGGTTGCTTCCCCAATTTCGTCGGCGCTCGCGACCGGCAAATCCGCCATCGCCAGATTGTTGTCCGCGATCTGGTTGGCCAGATCGACCACCGCGGACATGGGCTTCGTGATCAGCTTGCGCACCAGCACAAAGAGCACGCCGGCTGCGGCCAGCAGGGTGAAAAAGGTGGTGAGAAATAGCGCCAGCGAATTCGAACGCGCCGTCGCGACCAGCCCTTCGGTGGATGCTTTTACCGTAAAAGCTCCCCGCAGGTCGCCGGCTTTCATGTTTTCCTTGGTGTAACCGAACGGGTCCTTCGGTCCCCCCGGACCGCTCGGGTCGCCGTGGCACAGCAGGCAGTCCTGGGTCAGGCGAACCGCCTGCGCGTAACGCATGATGTCCTGCCCGTTCTCCACCATCCGGTCGGAGTATTCCGCCAGCGCGGGGTCTTTTTGAAAGGCTTCCAGCGCTCGCCGCTCAAACTCATCAGGCTGGTTCTTGGGGTCGCGCGGGGTCAGCGAAGGCGTATGAAACTCCATGTTTTGCGCCGTCGCGTATTGCCGGGCCACGCTCCACGCCACCACCACCGGCACCTGGTTCAGGCTCTTGAAGTTCTCGCCCGGCACCAGGGTTTGGATGTTGTTCGAAAACCACTCTCGCGTGGCCCCCGCCATGCCGGTAATCTGACGGACTTTATCGCGAAATGCCTCTTCCGCTTGCTGATTCACCCGGCGCTGCGTGATCCAGAAACTGGCCGCCGAAGTCAAAAGGAGGGTTAAAGCAATCGCTCCCAGGATCTTTCCATTCAGTTTCATCTTGTTCAACATTGGGTAATCTCCATTCCAATTTCGGCTGCGTTCGCGTTCAGTCCGCGCCGGCGGCGTGCCTGGCCGCCTTCGGCAACGTTCCCCTTTAGGCCTCGCTCGTCTGCCCCTGACCTACTGCCTGGACCTCGCAGGCCTGGTCGGTATCGAGCACGTGCATCAACTCGTGTTCGAGCTTGTGTACTCCCAGAATCACCGACCGCAGCCGCGGAGACAGCGTCTCGGGCGAGGGTTCGAAGGTCTCGTCCTCCACATCCACGACATTGCCCACTTCGTCGGCGAGCAGACACACTGCGCCTCCCACTGCATGTACCACCAGGCAGACCGGCGGCTGGTTGTCGGGACGGTCCGGCAGTTCCAGTTGACGGCGCAGTTCGAGCGCCACCACCACCTGCCCGCGCAGGTTCATCAGGCCGGCCACCACCGGGGGAGCCAGGGGAACCGGCCGCAGTTCGCGGAACGTGACCACTTCCTGAATCTTTTGCGATTCCACTCCGAAGAGCAGGTGATTCAGGTAAAACGTGCAGAATTGACGGGCGCTGGCCATAAGTTCTCCGCTCTCAGTTTTCAGCTCTTAGCTCTTCTTTCTCAGCTCTCGGCTCTTCGCTCCCCTGGCCTTGAATCGGGCGGCATTGCCGGTTCGTATCGCTCTCCGACGGCGAGCAGCGCTGGAACATCGAGCAACTCCGTCACCCGGTCCGCGATTACGGAGGAATGCAGCACACCCGCCCGGGTCGCGGGCGATTGCGGCTCGAGCGTGCTTTCTACGATGTCGAGGATCTGGCTGACCACCAGTCCGAAGGATTGCTCTCCGCTTTCGAGGACCAGCACCTGCAACATGGCCGTGGTCGGCAACGACAAGGCATCGCCCGCCGGCGCCATCTGCCGCCGCTCCTCGAGCGCATGGCTCACGCGGATGAGGGGAAGAATCTGGCCCCGGTACTGCGTCACCCATTGATTGCCGGCGCGTTCGACTTGCGACCCCGGAATGTTTTCGAGACGGGCCAGCAGTTCGAGCGGCACCGCCATGCGCGACCCGCCCGGACCTGTGAACAGCACCAGTTTTTTCTTCCCGTCGGCGGCTTCCGCCGTTGCCTGTGCCTCGTCCACCTGGCTGTGGGCGCGGCCCTCGGCCAAAACCCGCGAGCCCTGCGCCACCCCGAGCACGTCCAGAATCAGCGCCACTTTGCCGTCTCCCATGATCGTGGCCCCCGCATAGACGCTGATGTTTTTCAGGTGCTTGCTCAGCGGTTTGACCACAATTTCTTCGGTGTCGTTGATTTCATCCACCACCAGTCCAAACTGCCGGCCATCGGCTTCGAGCACGACGATGTTCACGGCTCGACTCTCCGCATCGTTCTCTTGCCGCTCCACTTGCACCTGCAGTTCCCGGTTCAAATAGACGAGCGGCAGCAGCCGGCCGCGCAGCCGGTACACCGGCGCGCCGTGGATCATCTCGATTCCCTTGCGCTCCGCTCCCGGTTCCACCCGAACCAGTTCCAGCAGGCTCACCTGCGGAACCGCATAGCGCTCGCCCGCGCTGGTCACAATCAGCGCCGGAATGATGGCCAGGGTCAGCGGAATCTTCATCCTTACCATCACGCCCTCGCCCCGCTTCGACTGCAGATCGACGGTGCCCCCGATTTTTTCGATGTAGGTCTTCACCACGTCCATGCCCACCCCGCGGCCCGAGACGTTGGTCACTTTCTCGGCTGTCGAAAACCCCGGCAAAAAAACCAGATTCACGATCTCGCGATCCGTCAGGCGCCCCGCCTGGTCGGCCGAGATCAGCCCTTTCTGCAGCGCCTTGATCCGAATCCTCTCCTGATCGAGCCCCGCCCCGTCATCCGAGATCTCGATGTTGACCTGTCCGCTCTCGTGAAACGCGCGCAGCCCCAGCCGCCCCTCCGGATTCTTGCCCGCCGCCTGGCGCACCTCCGGTGCTTCGATGCCATGATCGACCGCATTCCTCACCAAATGCGTCAGCGGATCCTTGATCGCTTCAATCAGCGTCTTGTCCAGTTCGGTCTCCTGCCCCTCCATTTCCACCCGTACCTGCTTGCCGCACCCGAGTGCCAGGTCGCGCACCGTACGCGGAAACTTGCTCCAGATGTTGCCGATGGGCTGCATCCGCGTCTTCATCACCCCTTCCTGCAACTCGGTGGTGATCAGGTTGAGCCTCTGGCTGGTAACCAGAAGGCCGCTTTCTTCCGTGCTGTTGGCGAATTGCAAAATCTGGTTGCGCGCCAGCACCAGTTCTCCCACCAGGTTCATCAACTGATCGAGCAGGCTCACGTCCAACCGGATGGTGCGGTCGGCGGCGCTCTGCCCCGGGGAAGCCTGCGGCCGTTGCGCATCCGTTGCCTCGGCCGACGCAGCCGCCGCCGGAACTGACACCCGCTCCGCCACATTCACGGCCGGCGCGGGGATGCCCGCGGGCTTCGCTTCTTCCGCCGTGATCGCGTTGTTGACTACCGGCTTGCTGACTAGAGGATTGCTGACCATCTGGCTGCTGACCACGCCGTCGCTATCCACGGCGTCGCTGGCTATGGCATTGGTCTGCGGACTGCCCATCTCCGGCGACCCGCCCGCTGCCGCGCCCGCCGCTGCCGCCGCCTTCACTTCGCTTCGAGCTTCCACCCGCCCCGCCGCTTCCGCCGGCCTTTGCAAGCGCGTCAACCTCGAAATCAGACCGTCGTCGTTGCG
>JBAWFQ010000188.1:0-4352 GCA_049592035.1 Terriglobales bacterium | reverse complement strand
ACGTATTCGACGCCGCCGAAGGTGTAGAGGGCGAAGGTGATGGCGAGAAGCGGGGCGGCGGGTCCGAGGGGGAAGAATCCGCCGTGGGCGGTGTATTGGGGAGCAGTTCGTCCGGTGAGGAGCAGGGCGGCGCCGATGGCGATGAAGATGACGATGACGACGGCCTTGATCATGGCAAACCAGAATTCGAAGCGTCCGAAGCTGTGAACACCGAGAAAATTGATGGACAGAAGAACGCCGGAAAAGGCAAAGACCCAGACGATGGCGGGCACGCGCGGAAACCAAAGTTGCATGTAGGTGGCGGAGGCGACCATCTCGGCTCCGATGGAGACGGCGATGGCGAGCCAGTAGCCGGCGCGGGAAATGTATCCGGCCCAGCGGTTGAGGTAGAGGTCTCCGTAGACGCCGAAGGAACCGGCGGCGGGATGAGCGCTGGCGAGTTCGCTCAGGGCGAGTGCGACAGTCCAACTGATGAAGGCGGCGAGGACGAAACTGAGGATGACGGCGGGGCCGGCCAGTTCGATGGCGGCGGCGGTGCCGAGGAGTAGTCCGGTGCCGATGGAACCGCCGACGGCAACCATGGTCATCTGTCCGGCGGTGAGCTGGTGGCGGAGGCCGAGCTCGGGATTGGCCGGGGGCGGGGTCGCGGGGAGAGCAGGCATTGGAGCTTGGAATTGGCGCTCGTACTCTATACCAGAATTTAGCTGCGTGGCGCGAGATACGGCTGGGAAGCAAGCCGAGCTTTGCTCGGCTGGACGGCCGAGGGCGGCCGTCCCTACGTAAACCGTATGACTTTCGTAATCGCGGGGCGGGCTCTGCGCGTTGCTGGTGCTGGGGGCGAAACCTAGAATCGAGGTGTAGCTCTCTGTCTTGCAAGACCTGCCCCATGCCGAAAAATCCTAATCGTGCCGAGATCGCCCGCCGCATCGAAAAGGCGGAAAAGCTGTTGCAGAAGGGGAAGACGGCGGACGCGCTGGCGGAATACCTGCAAATCCTGGAAAGCGACCCTCAAAACGACAATGTGCGGCAGATGGCGGCCGACCTGTGTCTCTCTTTGAATAAGGGTGCGCAGGCGGTAAAGCTGATGGGAGAGTTGTTTGAGCGGCAGGTGGCGGCGGCGGATGCAACGCGAGCGAGCCTGACCTACAAGAAACTGGCGCGGTACGCCAACCCGACCTGGGAACAGAAAGTGCGATTTGGGCAACTGCTGGAGCACTCGAACAAGAAACTAGCGATAGGGACGTATGAAAATGCGTTGGAGGACCTGCGGAAGCAGAGCAAGCAGGAAGAGGCGTTGCTGGTGTTGCGTCGGATTGTGAGCCTGGATCCGTCGCAGGGCAATCATTTGCGGGCGGCGGAATTGGCGGCGCAACTGGGCGAGCACGTGATGGCGTCGCAGTCATTTTTGCAACTGGCGGAGCTGGTGGAAACGGCAGGGGGAAACGCCAGCCAATGGTTCGAGCGGGCGTACACGGAGAATCCGGCGGATTCCACAGTGGCGATGGCCTACGGCAAGAACCTGCTTTCGAAGGGCGAGGCGGGGGCGGCGATTTTCATTTTCGAGCCTTTGGCACAGGCTGCGGATGCACCGCACGAACTCCGCGATTTGTATGTGCAGGCGCTGCTGGCCACGGGCCGGTGCGTGGATAGCGAGCCGTTGCTGTGGCAGATGTTCGAACAGAATCCGGCACGGATGCACCAGGTGGTGAGCTTGATCGGTAAGATGATCGACTCCGAACTGGATGCCGAGGCGGTAGCGCTGGCGCGGAAGCTGGAAGCGTTCCAGCGGCGGCGCGGGGAACGGCGGTCGTTCATCGCGACCATGCAGGAGTTGCTGGCATCGCACCGCCCATCGGCGGAAATGCTGGAATTTCTGGCGGAACTGTTCAATGCGTCGAACCGCGAAACCGACTACGCGCAGGCGCTGCTGAAACTGTTTGATCTTTATTGTTCGAACCACGATTACCAGAAGGCGGGCGAGTGTCTGGACCGGGCGGCGGAAGTAGACCCGTACGAGCCGGGGCATCAGAAACGGCTGGCGACGCTGCAAGGCAAGATCGACGATCAGCGCTTTAAGGTGATTGCCTCGCGGTTCGCGGCTACCGAAAAGAAAGAAGAGCAGGAAGTCAAAGTCAAAGAACCGACGTTGGGAGCGGCTGCGTTGCAGGATCTCATGTTGCAAGCCGAGATTCTGGTGCAGTACGGGATGCGTTCGAAAGCCATCGAGCGGTTGCAGCGCATTCAGGAACTGTTTCCGCGGGAGGAAGAACGCAATCAGGAGTTGCAGAAGTTATACATCGCGGCCGGCATCGAACCGCAGTATGCGAAGTCGGCATCTGCGGCGACCACGCCGGCAGCGGCAGCCGCCAGTTCGACGACAACGAGTTCGACGACAACGGGCGGCGATCAGGCGGCCGCGGCAGCGAGCGAGGCGGCAGACGTCAGCAGCCTGGCAAGAGTGGCGGAAATTACACGCAAGCTTTACCACCAGGGAAATGCCGAAGGAGTGTTGAAAACGACCGCGAACGAAATCGGTGCAAACTGGCGGACGGCGCGCTGCGTGGTGGCTCTACGCAAACCGGGGTTGCCGCCTTCGAGCGTGCAGGAATATCACATGGAGGGGCTGATTCCGGCGAGTTCGGCGGCGCTGATCAGCCTGGTGGAAACTCTGCAGGATCTGGCCGTGGCGCGAGGCACGGTGACGATCGGCGATGCGAAAAACGTTCCGGAGTTGATTGACATGCGGCCGGCAGTCGAGGAGTTGCAGATCGAATCGCTGCTGGCGCTGCCGCTGACCGAGGGCAACGACCAGATCGGAGTGCTGATTCTGACGCAGAACACGGGCCGCGTGTGGCAAGCTTCCGAGGTGCTGGTCATCCGGACGTTGAGCGACCAGGTGTTGATCGCCCTCAACAATGCCGGACTGCGGCGGCTGGTAAAGAATCTTT
Source organism: Terriglobales bacterium (assembly GCA_049592035.1). GTDB lineage: Bacteria > Acidobacteriota > Terriglobia > Terriglobales > Acidobacteriaceae > Acidiflorens. The sequence goes on along the minus strand of JBAWFQ010000188.1, from coordinate 1,404 downwards.
CGGTGACAGATGAGAAATCGGGACTACTGAAGCGGGCTTCGTATCTCGATCTTCTGCAGGCGGAAACCCGGCGCGGGTTGCAGCAGGGGACGGCGGTGACAGTTTTGCTGATGGAGTTTGGACGGCGCAGCGCACTGTTCAAGGAATATGGCGAGGCGGCGGTGACGGCGGTGATGGAGCAGATCGGGCAGCTGTTTTCGGCGAACATCCGGACGAACGATTTGGCATTCCGCTACGAAGCGACCACAGTGGCGCTGGTGCTCGGCGACACCGGGGAAAAAGAAGCGCTGCTGGCAGTGGAGAAATTGCGGCGGCTGCTGGCGGATGTGCGCTTTCCGGGGAAAGACAAAAGTGTGGAGTTCTGCGCCGGGCTGGCGCAGGCGGTGATGAGGCAGCATTACGATCCGGTGGACATTGTGACCGAAGTTGCCAACCGCGCCGATCACGCGCTGGAGCTGGCGGTGGCACAGGGTGCGGGGAAAGTCGTGAGTCAGGCACCGCAGTTTGCGGCTTCCGCGGCAGTGGCGTAGGGAAATCTATAATTTGCGATTTGTAATTTGTAATTGAAGGTCAAACCCGCCCCGAAAGCCAAGCGATCCGCAAAATTGCAAATCACAAATTACAAATCTGCCCTTCCTGTTAAACTCACAAGTTGGCCTCAGGCCAGCGCATTCTTCATAAAAGTTGGGACTCATGTTGAAACCTGGAGATATTGGGATTGTCAGTGGGGCGCGTACGCCCTTTGGACGCTATTGCGGAAAGATCAAAGACTACACGGCGCAGGAACTGGGCGCGGTCGCGGCGAAGGCTGCGATCGAGCGGGCGGGGATCGATCCCAAGGAATTCGATCATGCCGTGTTTGGCAACGCGCAGCAGACTTCGGGCGACGCGCTGTATGGGGCGCGGCACGTCGCATTGCGGGCGGGATTGCCGATTGAGACTCCGGCGCTGACGGTGAATCGGCTGTGCGGGTCGGGAATGCAGGCGATGGTCAGCGCGGCGCAGATGATCCAGACTGACGAAGCGAAAATTGTGCTGGCGGGCGGAATGGAATCGATGTCGCAGGCGCCGTTTTCGATTCGGGGACGCGATGGATTTACGCTGGCTCCGGGTGGGAAGCTGGAAGATTCGCTGATGGTGGCACTGCTCGATACTTATTGCGGACTCTACATGGCGAATACGGCGGAGCTTTATGGCGAGCAGCAAGGCATCACACGTCAGGCGCAGGACGAATTCGCGCTGCGCTCTCAGCAGACAGCCGATGCGGCTTATAAGGCCGGACGGTTGCAGGAGGAACTTACGCCGGTGCCGTTGCGGAATTCCAAGGGCGAATTGACGGGAGAAATGCTGACGGAGGAAGATCACCGGCGTCCGCAGACTACGCTTGAGGGCTTGGCTAAACTG
>JBAWFQ010000187.1:0-5353 GCA_049592035.1 Terriglobales bacterium | reverse complement strand
GTGAATCCGTTGTGATCCTGTTGCCAGACATGAGAGGCAAGCAGATAATTCAGCGACGAAATCTTCTGGCGCCAGGGCAGTTCCCGGCAAACCTTCAGCCACTTGGCGTGCTGGCTGAACATCGAGTCGATGATGCGAATGTAGGCTTCATAACTGTTAAACAGCCCGTGCCGTCCGGTCAGAAGATATCCTTCCAACCAGCCCTCGCACTGGTTCTCGCTGAGCATCGAATCCAGCACGCGCCCGGCGGGCGCAAGAAATTCATCGTTACTGACTTCGCGGGCATCCCACTGACGGTTGGTGACTTCAAAAACCGCGCTCAGTAGATTCGAGACTGTCTCATCGGGGCCGAAGATACGAAAATTACGCTGATCCTGATTCAGTTTGGCCACATCGCGCAGGAACGAACCCAGAACAAGCGTATCTTGGGCGTTCACCGCGCCCGGCGAAGGCACATTCACCGCGTGGATGTGGAAGTCCGGCATGCGCAGGTCGCGCAGCAAAATGCCGCCGTTGGCGTGGGGATTGGCACCCATCCGGCGGTCGCTCTTCGGCGCCAGTTCGGCCAATTCCGGTATGAGTCGCCCATTGTTATCGAAGAGCTCCTCGGCCTTGTAGCTTTTCATCCAGCTTTCAAGCAGCTTGACATGATCGGGATGATCGGTATCCACGAGGAGCGGCACCTGGTGCGCTCGGAACGTGCCCTCGATTTGCAAACCATCGACGAATTTCGGCCCTGTCCAGCCTTTGGGTGACTTCAGGACGATCATGGGCCAGCGCGGCCGAGTGGTATCGTTCTTGTTCCGTGCGTTGCTTTGGATTTGCCGGATGTCCTCGATGGCCTTATCCAAGGTGGTGGCCATGAGTTCGTGCATTTTTTCCGGCTCGTCGCCTTCCACAAAGTACGGCATCCAGCCGCAGCCTCGCAGAAATTGTTCCAATTCTTCATGCTCGATGCGGGCCAGAACGGTTGGATTGCTGATCTTGTAGCCATTCAGGTGCAGGATCGGCAGCACGGCTCCGTCGGTTATCGGGTCGAGAAACTTGTTCGACTGCCATGAGGTCGCCAAAGAGGCCGTTTCCGCTTCGCCATCGCCGATGATGCAGGCGACGATCAGATCGGGATTGTCGAACGCGGCCCCAAATGCGTGGCTGAGCGAGTATCCCAGCTCGCCACCTTCGTGAATCGACCCTGGCGTAGTCGGCGCAACATGGCTGGAAATGCCGCCGGGAAATGAGAATTGCTTGAACAGCTCCTTCATCCCGGCTTCGTCCTGGGTGACGTTCGGATAAATCTCACTCCAGGTACCTTCGAGATAAACGTTGCCCACCAGCGCCGGGCCACCGTGCCCGGGACCAGCGATGTAGAACATATCCAGGTCATACTTCTTGATGACCCGGTTGAGATGCACGTAGATGAAGTTCTGGCCCGGTGTTGTGCCCCAGTGTCCGACTACCAGCGGCTTCACGTGCGACAGTTTCAGCGGCTCCTTCAGCAGCGGATTGTCATAGAGATAAATCTGGCCGACCGACACATAGTTGGCGGCGCGCCAATAGGCATCCATCTTGTGGAGAAGCTCTGGCGTGAGCTTGTTGGTTTGCTTCGTCGTTTTCAGGGTTAACTCTTTTTCGTTCACTGCTTCGGGTTTCCTGTGGAGCAGTCCCGGAGTGAGGGTGTCGGTTTTCATGGTTCAATTCTCCTTCTTGTTCTTGCCGCCAAGTCCGAGAACCTGGCAAACGGCCTTGGCGATCATGAGTTCTTCGTTCGTGCGAATGACGCGGACCGCAACCCGGCTGGCTGCTGCGGAAATCACGCTCTCATTCGCTGCGTTTCGCTCCGGGCTGCTCGGCATGGATGACACCTTCGTCATTCCGCAATCCGAACGAAGCCAGTTTTGCGCGTGTGGAGGTGTAATCCGTGTGAAGAATGCTCCGAATCCCCAGACCTTCCGCGATCCGGACGAACATCGGGGTGTTTTCGATATAAACCACCTGCCGCGCTGGCGCCTGGGCGATGTCCAGCGCCAGCCGAAAGATGTCCGCGTCGGGCTTGCGGATGTGAACAAAGCAGGAGGAAATAAAAGAGTCCACAAACCCGTTGAGCTTAAACTTGCGAATCCGATACGCATTCACCGCGCGCGATTCGTTGCTGACCACGGCGATCTTGAGTCCGTACCGGGCCTTGAGCTGAGCGACCAGCTCGATCATCTTGGGGTAAGGTTTCGATTGCGCGAACATAAAGTCCCGAAACTGAGCCAAGGTGAACGGTCGCTTTTGGTTGAAGACCACCCGACCTAAATATTCTTCGAAGGTAATCTTTCCCTCCTCATGGGTTTCGAAGACCAGGCGGTGCCGATCCTCCATCTCCGCCCATGGCAGCTTGAAGTTCTTCGCCGCCCGTCTGCGGGCAAGATGATCCCACCCGTTGGTGAGCAGCACACCGCCGACATCCACAAACAGCGCAGTAATCGGAATCGCTCTTTTCATTTGGGTTCCGTCAATGCCGTCTGCCGTTCTTGGCCGTTCGTTTCGCGAGCCAGGAGTATGACGCTGGATCGGGGACTCAGGTGGTAAGTTCGTGGATCTTCCCAAAGCGGTTCCTCGCCCGCAGCGAACAGATCTTGGGGCGCTTCGCGAGAGGTGTCGACGGCCAGATACCAGCGCATCCCCGGCAGTACAGATGGCAAACCGAAATCGACCGCATCGGCGCCGGCATTGAACATCAGGCAAAGTGCTTGTTGCTCATCTTCGTGGATCAAACAGGCAAACTGTTTTTCCTTCGAGTCGGTCCAGTTGGGCAATCCTCCTTGCCGGCCAAACCAATGGATCTCGTCATCCGTGTAGAAGTGCTCCTCACTCAGAATCGGATGCGCTCGACGAAAGGCGATCATGCCACGGGTGAAGCGGTACATCTCCTTGTGCTTCTCCAGTTGGCTCCAGTCATACCAACTGGTCTCGTTGTCCTGGCAGTAGGCGTTGTTGTTGCCGTGTTGCGTGCGCCGGAATTCATCTCCGCCGAGCAGCATTGGCACCCCGCGCGAGATCAGCAGGGTCAGCAAGAAGTTCTTGATCTGGCGTTTCCTCAAGGTCTCAATCCCAGCATCCTTCGTTTCGCCTTCAGCGCCATAGTTCTCGCTGAAGTTGACATCGGTCCCGTCATGGTTGTTTTCTCCGTTAGCTTCATTGTGCTTGTAGCGATAGCTCACAAGGTCGTTTAGAGTGAAGCCGTCGTGGCAGGTGACGAAATTGATGCTGCCCTCGGGGCCTTTGCCCGACTTGGTATAGATGTCGGCACTGCCGCAGATGCGGCTGGCAAACAAACCCAGCATCCCATCGTCGCCGCGCCAGAAACGCCGGACATCATCCCGGTAGCGGCCGTTCCACTCCGCCCAACGCCGCTCTGAAAAACTACCCACCTCGTATGCACCGGCGGCGTCCCATGCCTCGGCGATGATCTTCACGTCTCTCAAGATCTCGTCCTCGGCGATCCTTTCGAGAAGAGGGGCATTGGCTAGAAGCTTGCCGGTGCGGTCCCGGCCGAGAACCGAGGCCAAGTCAAACCGGAATCCATCCACATGCATCTCGACCATCCAATAACGTAGCGCCGTCAAAATGTGGTCCCGCACTACGGGATGATTCGCGTTGATGGTGTTGCCGGTCCCCGTGTAGTCCTTGTAGTGGCGTTTGTCGTCCGCCAACGTGTAGAAGATGGCGTTATCCATCCCACGAAAACAGAGCGTCGGGCCAAGTTCGTTTCCCTCCGCCGTGTGATTGAACACCACGTCCAAGATCACTTCGATTCCGGCATTGTGAAAGGCCCGGACCATTTCCTTGAACTCCAGCTTCTGCTGGCCCAACCCCCCCGCACTGCTGTAAGAAGCTTTGGGCGCAAAGAAAGCCACGGGATCGTATCCCCAGTAATTCCGCAGCGGTTGACTTGTTTGCGGATTCTTGCGCGTGACAGAAGTCTCATTGAACTCCTGCACCGGCATCAGTTCCACAGCGGTCACTCCCAGAGTCTTGAGATAGGGAATCTTTTCCATCAGGCCTCGGTAGGTTCCCGGATGGTCCACGCCCGACTTGGGATGAATGGTGAAGCCCCGGACATGGGTTTCGTAAATGATGGTCTTCGACCAGGGATGCTGGAGTGGCTGGTCCCCACCCCACTCGAAGGGTTCGTTGACAAAGACGCTTTTCGGCATCGATCTGGAATTGTCCAGCTTCGAGATGGCCAAGTCTTGCTCCGGCGCCGACGAGTCGTATCCTCGCGCCAAGGCGAAATCCCACCGAGGCAGCTGCGAAATCGCGGTAGCAAAGGGATCGAGCAAAAGCCTGTTGAAATTGAAACGATGTCCTTCGCTGGGTTCGTAAGGACCATCCACGCGGTAGGCATAGAGTTGACCGGGACCGATCCCCTCTACCCAAACGTGCCATACGTCGCCAGTGCGGTTGCGCGCGGAGTCTAGATCGATTACCCGGGCGGGTGCTGCGTCTTCGGGATCGTCAAACAACTCTAGTCGAACGCGGCTGGCGTAACGGCTGAAGATGGCAAAATTGACTCCTGCTCCCCTTTGCTGGATTCCCAAAGGCAGAGGGGATCCCGCTCGAACGTCAGCGTGCTCGGAGAGCTCCGAGATGTAATCGTGCAGCTCGCGTTGCGGCGTTTTCATCATCGTTGCCATAGGATTCGAGCGTCTTCCAGTGGAACCGCAACGCCGTCGCATTGCGGCGTCACTCGCGCCGTGTAGTCTCTCGCTGGACGTGCAGCGGGTACCATCGCGTGGTAGACGCAGCCGTCGGATGGGCCAGGGAGCAGGCGAGCCCAGTTCATTTCCTGCCGTACGGAATCGCCGCCGTTGTTTCCGTCCGCATAAAGCTCAACTCGCACCGCATTCTTGCCGAGATCGTTCAGAAAAATTTCGACTTCAAACACGTGGTGATCCTTGTTGGTTTCGACACGCAAGTCTCCGAAGCGCAGCAAACCCCACTTCTGATCCACCGTATGCTGCCAATCGACCATTTGCCTGCCCACTGCGCCTTTGTTCGCTGCGCGCTCATGGTAGGCGGTAGCAGCCGGGAGGTAGCGATGCTCTGTGTATTCGCGCACCGCGCGGTGGGCGGAGAAGCGCGGCGTTAACCGCGCCATGCTTTCCCGCATCCGTTTGACCCATGCTGTGGGAATGCCGTTCTCGCCTCGGGCATAAAACTCCGGGATCACCTCCCGCTCGAGCAGGCCGTAGAGCGCGTCGGCTTCGACAGCGTCCCAGGCCGGATCGTCGCCATGTTCCCGGCCGTCCCCCAACGCCCACCCCACTTCAGGCGTGTAGGCTTCCGCCCACCAGCCGTCCAATTC
>JBAWFQ010000186.1:0-18687 GCA_049592035.1 Terriglobales bacterium | reverse complement strand
AGTCAACTCCGCTCGCTTCGATTGGTACTGTTCCGTTTCTTCGGCGCTCGGAAAATCTAACTCCTCAAAACTGGCGTCCAACGCGAGTCTGCGCTTGCTGATCGTTTCCCTTTGCGCCCACAGCGGTTCGGCTTGCGATCTCGACTTCACCAGTTCCGCCCCGGTTGTCTTGAGTCGTTCTTCGATGGCGCGGCCTTCCTCAATCACGGCCTTGAGCCGTTCTTTCAATTGCTCCTTGCGTTCCTCTGCGATGACGACGTGAGCCGCTTCGATAGCGGCGTGCGCTTGCGCGAGTCGCTCTTGTCCCGTGCTCACAGTTTTCCTTCCTTTGGTCGAGGTCGATTCAGGTTGCCAGCGTCTTCATCCCGCTCTATCGAATCCCCGCGTTTGTAAAATTCGAGATGCCACCGATTCAGGCCGCGCAGCGTCAATTTCCCGCTGTCCTTCGTCTGCGATGCGGGCCTGCGGTACACGATTATGTTTTGATCGGAGTCCCGCGCTGCACCGAATTCGCGCACGTCGAAACTGGCGATTTTCTTCCCGTCCGCGTCTGAGATGTGAAGGTACTTACAATCGGCTGGTCGCATCTTGCCCTGAGATTCGCCGCAGTCACAGCTCGCGCTGTGGTTGCTGGGAAACTTGGCTTGCGCCATAGCTTTCGCGGCTCCATCTGTGATGACGAAGGAACCGTCATGCGTGGAATTGACGCGCTGTTCCGTGCAACGCTGAAGCGTCATCGAGTGTGTCATCGCTGTACCCGCCCCGCGATTCGCCCGTCGCAGTTGGAATCGTCGTTGTAAACATCTCTCGCGGAAATCGTGTCCGGCAGTCGGCTGCTGACCGATGGCCGATATTCTGGAATTGCGTTTGAGCGCTGGGATTTTGGCGCTTCCACAGCAATCAGCGGCGCAGCGGGTTGGCCCGGATCGGATTGACCGACCTGATACGCTGCTGGTTTCCCGCTCAAGGGCGTCGGTGAAGTCACTTCCACACCGGCACTCGTTTCCGTTACCTGATCGTTCTGCTTCATCTGCCGGTTGTTGGTCGGCACCCCGTCTGGATCGTGCGTTTCTTCGTACGTTTTTTCATCGTGTGACTTCATCGTTTCCCCCTTTGTGGGAACATCGGATTGATTAACCTGCTTTCCAGCAAAAACGCTCGGAAACCCCAGTGTTTATGCGGGTTCCGCTGAAGCTGTGCCTAAAGTCTGCCCAACCGGGACTAGTTCTTTTCCCACCAGCCGATAGCGTCGGCGCGGCTTGCTCAAGTCTTCGCGGCCATCCAAGGCCGGAATCATCGTGATAAAGACTTGCGGTGCGCTCATCGTCGCTAACACAGCGAACAATTCACAGAGCCGCAACCGCTGCGCGTCCGTCGCCTTCGTCCACAAATCGTTTTCGATAACTTCGATAACTTTCCGCGCGATCTCGGCACGCTCTTGTTGCTCCCGATTTAGTTCCTCATGCTCCATGCGCATCCACCTCCCCAGCCGTCTGCTGGCTTTGCACACTTTTCAACGCAGCTTCCAAGGCATCCGGCCCGACGATCTCCGAAACCAAACTGTGAATAGTCGCGGTCAGCGTTTCGCGTGTCACGACCGTTGGAAGTAGTGGCGACCCGTTCGCCCCGGTCAGCGCTTGCGGTGCTTTCCCCTCTATGCGCTCATAGATCAGCGCTATTGCGGAAACACTTCCCCTCAGCGCCGATTCGATCAACCTTGCCGCAAGTTTTTCTGCGTAGGTTCGATGCTTGCGGTCACCGGGGTATTGTTCGGAGAGTTTGGAGCGAAGTGCATCGGACAAGACGGCGGTCACCGGCGGGCGTCCGCTTGGGTTGCCGCTAACGCCCTTCTGCCAGCGGAAATCCTTTATGCGATCAGCTCTCGACTGCTGGCTGATGCTCGCGTCTTTTACAGCGTCAAGCATTCGACGGCTCTCCAGCGTTGCCGACGCGATGCACGCGCGTGTTTTCCGCGAGCAACCGCTCAAACTCGGGAACGGGAATTAACCAGCGCTTTCCGAGTCGAACCACCGTGAATTTGCCTTGCTTCGCCCATGCGGTCCACGTCTGCCGCGTGATGCCGGTCAGACGTTCGCAATCAGCCGCGCCGATGAATCCGGGCTTGCCCGCAGCGCCGAATCCGGGTTCCAGCTTGGCGCTGCGCTGCGTCTTGGGAGGCGTCCTGCTTTTCATACTTTCAATATCTACCGCTTTTTACTATTATTGAGAGAAAGCGTAGCAAAGCGTAACTAGGGGGAATGGCTATGCAGTTGAACGTGCCTTTGGTGGTTGTGGTTCGTGAGCGAGAAGGTTCTAGCGGCGCTGTGGCGCTGGGGATAACTCGCGAAGTAATGCAGGGCGGGCGAGCACTACCGAAGGCGTGTGAATACGTGCGCGAGTGGAAACGGGGCCAGAAGACGGATCACGGCTCTCTAAAATCAATCCCTCCGAAACTGGTGCGGTACTTTCCCCGCGAACAGTCGGGCGCGTATGGTTCGCCCGTGCCCGCGCTGGTGTGCTACAGCCTAGCGCAAGCAGCGGAGGTCTATGCTTGGTGCGAGGGTTACGCGAAGTGCGCTCACTGCGGAAAGCCTTTCACGCCGATTCGGAAGGATCAAACATGCTGCACCCCGCAGCACTCTGCCCTTGAACGGGTAAACAGGAAGCGCAAACGCGACGCGCGGAAATCGCGCCGTTAGCGCGCCTGCAAATTTGCCGCTTTGCACGCGCATAGGAAAGCGACCATTTCAGCCTAGGACGCGCTGAGGGTGTCTTGCCCCTTCCCCGAAGGCTGGCGCGGGCAGGGAGAGCGGTTTCCGCGCTCGCACGCACGCTTAGAACGCACAGAGAGAAAACCCCGTCTCTATGTTTGGAGATGAAACTCTGCCCCGACTGTGCCTATTCTCTGCCCATCAGCTCAAAAAAAGACGGGATAAGAAAGCACAAAACGACTCGCGCACGTTCGCGGGCAGCCTGTCAGAAACTCTCTGAAAGCCGCGCGGGGCTTGGGTTTTAAGGGGTTTGGAAGAGAAAGAATGGGTCAGGTTATCGAGGATTAGAAATCCGATGCTCTATCCGCTTGAGCTACGGGCCCGCGCAACAACGCAATTCTAACAACCGAATTATAGGGTGATTATAGGGCGAAGAGAAAGCGCCGGTTAAAAAGCGCCGGAAAGACGCAGCCTTTACAGTTTGCTGAAGAACTCGCTCTTGCTGTTGTTTTTGGGTGGCGCAGCGGTTTACCGCTGCGATAAACGCCTTATTTTCAGTGCCGGCTTTAGCCGCTGAGGGAGCGACGGCGGCGCGCAACCGAGTTTTTCAGCACTCTGTTTAGCCCCCCGCGGGCCCGACACCACGTCCTGAAAAACTGCCGCCAAGGCCGAGACTAATCTTTCAGCGGCACAATCGTCTGGTCGCCACGGCAAAACGTAGCCACTTTCAGCAATCTCCCTGGCGGCTGCGGCATGGTCATCACTGGTCCGTAGCAATACACGGCGTGCCCGGTGGCGGCAAAATACCACCGCCCTCCCTTTCTCTTCGGCGCTTGCTGGCTGTTGATAGGAGAGAGCTGGGCTGGCGGTGCCAACCGAGGGATTGGAAGGGACAAGACTAAGGCTAGGGCCATGGCCTTCATTTAGGGTCTCGCTTCGTTACGGCCCCCACATGGGCCGTGTTTTCACAGAACCGTTTCTTGCTAAGCTTTTTCTATCTAGAATCCAGATCGCTTTCCCGTGCTGCCATAAACTACGCCCACTAGATCACTCGCGTGGCGCGCCGCACGTCTTCCAAATCCGCGGCCGGCGTTTCCGGAGCTTGCTTCATCTCGTGCGCCGATTTTCCCGGCCGTTTGCTGTCCTTCTTCAATCCTTTTTCGTCCGGTGATTTTGGGCTGGATCCCGTGGACCCCGTGCTCCCCGCCGCCGGAGCGCCCGCATCCGCGTGCTTTTGTTCTCCGCTCACCGCCGCTTTCTCGCGCGCCTGCTTATCTTTCAGCGCTGCCAGTTGCGTGCTGTCCTTCAACATTTCGCGGATCAAGCTGCGCTGCGATTCGATAGTCTGCCCCTGCTCGAAAACCAGCATGGTCAAAATGCAGTACGAGATGACGAACAGAATCACCAGCAGCGGCATCATCCCCGCCGGTCGCGGGGCCGTTTTAGGAGCTGCACACTCAGTGCTGTAAACGATACTCACAGTTGCCCCCAGCGAGCCCCTACCTTCCGGGCTTCACCAGGAGACAGTGCACCCATGAATCCATCTGCAGGACAAACTGTAAGTAATAGTAGCGAATGGAGTTAGTAACCAAAACAGGAATCGCCCGCGAACCCGGGGTGCAACCATCTGCACTTTATGAGTAACCAGCCCAGCGTACCTAACCGCAACTTAGAAGAAATGATCGCCCCGAAACCGGCGCCAGCCAAGGCTTCTGGGAAGGGCTTTCTTTTGGTTCTAAAATTACCAAATTACAAAATTATCAAATTCTCCTCATGGGTTCTTAGCCTTCCCATACGCCTTTTCCCACGAAATCACCGGATTCCGCAGCACGCCAATCTTTTCGATCTCGCACTCCATCACGTCGCCGGGTTTCAGATACCAAGCCTTAGGGTCTCCCGAAAATGCCGCCACGCCCGAAACCGTTCCCGTCGAAACTACATCGCCCGCGCTGTATCCCATCGGCGAGTAGTGCGCAAGTATCTCCGGAATCTTCACCGACATCTTGCTCGAGTGCGACCGCTGCCGCGACTCCCCGTTCACCCGCAGTTCCATCGCCAGATTATGCGCGTCCGGAATCTCGTCAGCGGTCACGATCCACGGCCCCAGCGGGCAGAACGTGTCGATCCCCTTGCAAAAGCTGAACACGCCCGATTTCATTTCGCGCCGCTGAATGTCGCGGGCCGTAATGTCGTGGAAAATGACGTAGCCGCCGATGTATTCGGCCGCCTCGTCCGGCGTAAAGTGCTTCCCCGCTTTCTTCAACACCACTGCCAGTTCCAGTTCGTAATCCAGTTCCTCGGTAAGGTGTTCGGGATAAATCACCGGTTCGTCCGGCCCAATAATCGCATCGACATTCTGAAAGAAAACAATCCACGGCATCACCGGATGCGAAAAACCCGCCTTAGTAGCTTCCTCGTGATGCTCGCGAAAGTTCCCCGCCGTGTGAAAGAACTTCTTAGGAATGATAGGCGCTTTCAGCCGAATATCGCCCAGCGCGTAAATCAGCGTCTCCCCACCAGGACCCGTCGCATGCCCAACAGCGTGAGTAGTAACGTCCGCGTCGAGGTGCGCAACATAGTCCCGAGCCTTACGCGCCGCCTCCAAGCTCGTATCTCCCCCCTGGAACAGCTCCCGCATATCGGGTGGCGCTAGGGCATCGGCCAGGCGGTAGAAAATAGATTCGCCCTCAACATCGCGCAGGTAAAGCGCGCAAGCCAGATGCAGATCGACAATCCGCCGCTCGCCGAGCAGCGCGCCAATGCGCGATTGCCGGGCATTATTTTCAAAAGTCACGAGTTTCATCGGAATTATCCAGCCGCAAACGCAAGCCAGATTCTATTGAGGAAAACAAACGATGTCCACGCCGTCGCGCCGAAAGCGCAAGGGTTCCCCGGTGTTCCGGAGCCTGCCCTGAGCGAAGTCGAAGGGTGCTCCCTGTGGTTCAAGCTTCCTTCGCGCAGTAAAAGCACCGCTTTGATCTTTTTCAGTTTGACCGCAACATTCGGATAGTCCGCGCCGTCCAGGTGCCCTATGTTATCCGCATGGCCACCAATGCGATACTTTCACAAGAAGCAGCGCCAACAATGAAGCGAACACAAACAACAACCGACGAAGTCACAGCTCTAATCCACGCCCGCCGCTGGCAAGCGATCGCCGATCGCGACCGTTCCCTCGACGGCACCTTCGTCTTCGGAGTCTCGAGCACCGGCGTCTTCTGCCGTCCAAGCTGTGCCGCGAAGCGCCCGCGCCGCGAGAACGTAACGTTCTTCGACGATGCCCTCCAGGCCGAGCACGCCGGCTATCGCGCCTGCCTGCGCTGCCGTCCCAAGGCGATCGACGGAAACCCGCAATCCGCGCTGGTTCGCGCTATGTGCCGCTACATCGAGCAGCACATCGAATCCCCTCTCACGCTCAATTCTCTGGCCAAGGAATTCCGCCGCAGCCCGTTCCACCTGCAGCGCACTTTCAAATCGGTGCTTGGAGTCTCGCCCAAGGCCTACATCGACGCCGTCCGCTTTCGCCAGGTAAAACAAAATCTGCAAGCCGGACACGACGTGACCACGGCCCTCTACGCCGCCGGATACGGCTCCAGTAGCCGTCTCTACGAGCGCACCGCCAGCCAGCTAGGTATGACTCCAGAAAAATACCGCCGAGGCGCGATAGCAGCCGTAATCCGCTACACCATCGCCGATTCGCCCCTGGGACGCATGCTCATCGCGGCCACCGACAAAGGCATCTGCGCCATCCAGTTCGCCAACTCCGATCACGAACTGCAACAAGGCCTGATGCGCGAATTTCCCTTCGCCACCCGCCGCCGTGACGATGCCGCCCTAGCCGAATGGAGCGTGAATCTAACCCGCCTGATGCAGGGAAGCGAACCCAATCCCTCACTCCCGCTAGACATAAGGGCGACCGCCTTTCAAAGAAGAGTCTGGGAAGCACTGCAAAGAATTCCCCGAGGAGAAACCCGCTCCTACAGCGCTGTAGCAAAAAAGATAGGCATGCCCAAAGCCACCCGAGCCGTAGCCCGAGCCTGCGCCACCAACCCAGTAGCCGTAGCCATCCCCTGCCACCGCGTAATCCGCGAAGACGGCAACCTGGGCGGCTACCGCTGGGGCCTGGAGCGCAAAGAGCAGTTACTAGCAATGGAGAAAGAATCCGGAGCGTAGAACGCTGTGAGTTTATGGCGATATTTGGAGCCCGTTCAAGCTTCGCTTGGGCAGGGCCTGATGGTGACCGTCCGCGCCGACTAGTTACGAGCCCGCGATGAAACTTAATCCACCCCCGTCGCGTAAACTAGGGCATGGCCGAACCAAACATCGGACTCCCTGACCCTGTTTTCCTTGCACCGTCGCCGCCGAAGCACACGATGTTCGAGGGCCCAAACGGCCTTCGCGCCGGATGGCGCGTCCTCCTCTTCCTCGCCATCGTCGCAGCGGAGTACGTTCTGTTGGCCCTGATCCTCCATCTGTTGCTGCACGGCAATCCTCCGATGCAAGTATCTATGGTCGGGCCAACCGGATTGTTCCTCATGGAAGCATCCATATTTCTTTTCACCTCGATCGCCGCCCTGATCATGGCCCGCATCGAACGCCGTCACTACGGCGACTACGGCCTCCCCCTTCACTCCGCATTCAGCAAAAACTTCTGGGTGGGCACAGCCGCCGGCTTTCTAGCCATCAGCAGCGCTCTATTCTGTATCTTTCTGTTTCACGGATTTCGCCTCACCGGCGTAGCCACTCACGGCAACACACTCATCTTCGCCACTCTCGTTTGGACCGCCGTTTTCATAGTAGTCGGCCTCTCCGAAGAATTCGCCTTCCGCGGCTACCTGCAATTCACCCTCACCACTGGCATGGGCTTCTGGCCTTCCGCCTTCCTGTTATCGGTTCTCTTCGGCTTGGCTCACGCCGGCAATCCTGGAGAAAGCAAGTTCGGCCTCGTCTCCGTTGTGTTCTTCGGTCTTCTATTTTGTTTATTTCTTCGCCGCACCGGCAATCTCTGGTGGGCCGTAGGTTTCCACGCTGGATGGGACTGGGGTCAGACTTTCTTCTACGGTGTAGCCGACAGCGGCATCCCCGCCTACCACAACTTGTTCAACTCCGAATTCGCCGGCCGCACGTGGATAACCGGAGGCAGTGTAGGTCCCGAAGCCAGTGTCTTCACTCCCATAGTGCTAGCGATAGTAGCCATCCTCTTCAGCCGCGTGTACGGCCGGCAAATCGGGAAATTCAATTGAGGAGAACAAAGAAACAGAGTCCGTTAGGAAGAAAGCAATGGGTGCCCCACTCATCGCGTTCTGTGCGATGAGTGGGTTAGCCACCTACTCCGCCTGTTTCGTAATATTCAGCAGCACACCCACGCACATCAGTGTCACAAACAGCGACGATCCCCCATAAGAAACAAACGGCAGCGGAATCCCCTTCGTAGGCATCATCCCCAGCACCACGCTGATGTTGATGAAAGCCTGCAGCACGATCATGCTGGTGATGCCCACCGCCAGAAACCGCCCAAAATTATCGTGCGTGCGCAGCGCCGCCCGCGTCCCGCGCCAGAGAAAGATCGCAAACAGAATAATGACCGTAAGCGCGCCCACCAGCCCCAACTCTTCAGCGGTCACGGCAAAAATAAAATCCGTGTGCGGCTCGGGAAGATAAAACAGTTTCTGCTTCCCTTCCATCAGCCCGAGTCCAGTGACGCCGCCGGTGGAAACCGCAATTAGCGACTGAATAATGTGAAACCCAAACCCCTTAGGGTCAGCATAAGGATTCAAAAAAGCAAGAATGCGGTCTTTCCGATACGAAACGTGAAAGATCAAAAAGTAAAGCGGCAACAGCGCCGCCGCCAAAGCGTACCCGAAGTAGCGCAGTCGGATGCCCGCGATAAACAGCACGCAGCCAGTAATGCCCGCGCAAGCGATAGCCGTTCCCAAGTCCGGCTGAAAGACGATCAGCCCCAGAAAAACCACGGTGGGCACAACCGCCGGAAGCAGCGTATTGCGCCAGTCGTCCATAGCCTGAGTTTTATTTTCCAAGAACCATGCCAGAAACAGGATCAGCGCGGGCTTCGCCAACTCCGAGGGCTGCAAAGAAATCGGCCCGACGTGAAACCAGCGATGCGTGCCATGGGCGCGGTCCAGAAAAAAAACCGAAATCAGCAGCAGCGTAGTCAGTCCAAGAAACGAGAAAACCACCGCCGGATGTTGCAGCCGTTTGTAGTCCACCTTCATGGCCACGACCATAACGACCAGTCCCGCGACCGCCCATACTAGTTGCTTAACCAGAAATTCGTAAGCCGATCCAAAGCGCTCCTTGGCCATCACGGCCGAGGCGCTGAAAATCATGACCAGCCCAATGAATACCAGGATCGTGGTGACAGTGAACATCCAGCCATCGACGCTGACCCGCTTAGCCATGAGAATTTCATTTCACCACGTAGCAGCGCAAACATGCAGGGGTTTGAGCGCAGAATTTTGGACAGGGGATAACTGACTAGGTTCCACGCAGACTTCGTATCAGGAACTTGTATCTGTCTATCGCTTCAAGCAAAACCAGATTCACATCTGTCTATCGCTTTATCAATACCAGATTCGTATCAGGGTATCGCTTTAGCGATACCGAAAGGTCCGCAAATTAACTGCCCCTTTAGGGGTTGAGCCGGCGCTGAAGCGACGACCTGACACGAATCTCGCCCTACGTAGTTCGAGCCATAGCCAGCGAATGCACCGTTTCCTTAAAAACGCGCCCGCGATGTTCATAGCTCTGAAACTGATCAAAGCTGGCGCAAGCCGGAGCCAGCAAGATCACATCACCAGCCACCGCTGCTTCGCTCGCCCGTCGAATCGCGTTCTCCAGAGTTTCCGCATGATCGATCTCCGCCGCGTCCTGAATCTGCGACTCGATCTTCTCCGCCGCGGCTCCAATGGTGTAAACGCACTTCACGCGCGAACGCAGCAACCCGCAAAGCACGGTATAGTCGCTGCCTTTATCCTTGCCGCCAAGAATCAGGTGCAGGTGCGGAGGAATGTCCCCCGGAAACGCTTCCAGCGCCTTGATGGTAGCGTCCACATTCGTTGCCTTGGAATCGTTGTAGTAATCCACGCCCGCAACTCTGGCCACAAACTCCAGACGATGCTCGACCGCTTTGAAATTCCGCACCGCCGCCCGAATCTGTTCCGGTTTGCAACCCGCGATCATGCCGATGGAAACTCCCGCCAGCACATTCTCCAGGTTGTGCGCGCCTTTCAGCGGAATTTCCGCCAGCCCCATGATCTCGCTTTCGCGTTGCCCGTCGCGAAAATAAATCTGCGTTCCGCGCGCCAAAGCTCCCTTTTCAATTTCTTTTTTCCGGCTGAACCAGAACAACTGCGCGTGCGTACGCTCCGCCAAACCCGCGGCAGTGGCGTCATCGGCATTCAGCACGGTGAAGTCATCCGCATGCTGGTTCTCAAAAACCCGCGCTTTAGCGTTGACGTAATTGGCAAAAGTTTTATGCCGATCGAGGTGGTCCGGCGTAATGTTGAGAATCACCGCGATCCGCGGACGAAACTTCACAATCGTTTCCAGCTGAAAACTCGAAATTTCCAACACCGTCCAGGTCGCCGGCCCAGCCTGATCGACAAGACTGATAGCCGGCGTCCCGATATTGCCGCCCACTAGTGTAGAGAATTCCCCAGCAGCAATAATCTCGCCAGCCAAAGAAGTGCAAGTAGTTTTGCCATTGGCCCCGGTAATGGCGACGATCGGCCCAGACAAAAATTGCGCCGCCAATTCAATTTCGCCGATAACCGGTTCTCCCAGATTGCGCGCCTGCACCAGTTGCGGAGCGTCGACTGGCACTCCCGGGCTAACCACGATCAAATCTTGCCCATGGAAAGTGCGGTCGCCGTGCCCGCCGGTTTCGACCGTGATCCCATGCTCGAGCAAAAGCAGAATCTCATCCCGCAGCTCAGATTCCGGCTTCGAATCCGACACCGTGACGCGAGCGCCCCGCGACTTAAGAAAAAGCGCAGAAGCAACGCCCGACTTGCCGAGACCGACGACCAGCACGCGTTTGTTGTTCAGGTCCATTTGTAGCGCCGGCGTCTCGCCGGCCCCTCATACGAGTAATTCAAATTACAAATTGCCAATTACAATTTTCTACCTCAGTTTCAACGTAGTCAGCGCAAACAGCGCGAACACCAGCGATGCAATCCAAAACCGCACGATCACCTTCGACTCCGACCAGCCCAGCAACTCGAAGTGATGATGAATCGGCGCCATCTTGAAAATACGCTTCTTACGCAGCTTGTACGAGCCAACCTGCAAAATCACCGAGAGCGCTTCGATCACGAAGACTCCTCCGATGAACGGGAGCAGCAGTTCCTGTTTGATCATAACGGCAACCGTGCCGATGGCGCCGCCCAAAGCCAGCGAGCCCACATCGCCCATGAAAATTTCCGCCGGATGCGCGTTGTACCACAGAAATCCAATCGCCGAACCCACCATGGCCCCACAAAAAATAGTAAGCTCGCCAATTTGCGGCATCTTCTGCAATTCGAGATAAGTGGCAAACGTAGCGTGGCCGCTAAGATAAGTGAGCACCGCCAGCGCTCCCGCCGCAATCACCGTGCATCCGATGGCGAGCCCGTCCAACCCGTCGGTAAGATTCACCGCGTTGCTCGACCCTACAATGACAATCACAACAAAGACCATGAACGGCAGAAAAGCCAGTGGCCAGAGTTGCGGATGAACCGCCCATCGTTCCACCACCAGGTCGGGATGAAACTGCTTGAAGAACGGAACCACGAGCCGCGTGGAATATAATCCACGATACTGCAATGCGATCAGTATCATCGCAATGACGATGCTGGCCGCGATCTGATAGCCCATCTTGGCGCGCGCCGTAAGCCCAAGATTACGCCGATGAACGACCTTGAGGTAGTCGTCGGCAAACCCGATCGCGCCAAACGCCACCGTGGCAAACACCGCAATCCACACGAACGGATTACTAAGGTCCGCCCACAGCAATGTAGGAACGAGAATCGCGATGGCGATCAACAAGCCGCCCATGGTCGGCGTACCGGCTTTTTTCTGATGGGCCTGCGGCCCCTCCTCGCGGATGTACTGCCCAATCTGAAAATCGCGCAGCCGCTGAATCACGATGGGCCCAACGATCAGTCCGGTAAAAAGCGCGGTCAAGCTGGCGAAGGCAGTGCGAAAAGTGAGATACCGAAAAATACGGAATGGCGGAATGTAATGGTAGAGCTTCAGGTATAGCAGCCAATAGAGCAATCCGCCTCCGACACACGCTGTCAGCTCTCAGCTGTCAGCTCAGCTATTAATTCCCCGCGCCTAAGACGTCGGGAACACCGCTTCTTCGTTGCCACGTCTCCAACGCTTTTTCCAGCTTCACGCCGCGCGAAGCCTTCAGCAGCACAACGTCGCCGTCGCGAGTTTCGCGCGCCAGCCACTCCCCGGCCTCTTCGGGCGTCGCCACGAACTCCGCTTTCATGCCCGCTTCGCTCGCCGCTTCCACCATCGGCTTTGCCAGTCCACGGACGCCGAGCAGAAAGTCGGGATTACGTCCCGCCAAATAGCGCCCGCACTCGCGATGAAACTGTTCGCCGGCCGGGCCGAGTTCGAGCATCTCGCCGGCGACCACAATTCGGCGCCGCGCGGGAATGTTGGCCAGTGTATCGACAGCAGCCATCAGCGCCCTCGGACTTGAATTGTAGCAATCGTAGAGCACGATGATGTTACCCACTTGGACGACCTGTCCGCGCTTGTCGGCTGGCTGCAGCGACGGCAGCGCAGCGGTAATCTCGGAGGGCGTGATGCCGTGCTCGAGAGCAATCGCAGCCGCCGCCAGCACGTTATAGACGTTGTGCTGGCCGAGCAGCGGACTCTGCACCGGTTGCCGAACTTCGCCGCTTACGATGCAGTTGACGAGATCGAAGCGCGTGCCTTCAGCTCCCAGCACTTTGATGTTCTCTGCCCGCACGTCGGCCACCGCCTTCAATCCGAACAGAATGACCTTGCCCTTGAAGTCGCGCCCGAACTGGCTCACATACTCATCGTCGGCATTCAACACGGCGGTGCCGCCATGGGGAAGAGACTCGATCAGTTCATACTTCGCCCGCGCAATTCCGGCAATCGAATCAAAGCTCTCCAGATGCACCGGCGCAACGTTCGTGACCACCGCCTGGTTGGGCAACGCAATCCGAGCCAGAGCCGCGATTTCACCGGCGTGCGACATCCCCATCTCGACCACGGCTAGATCGTATTCCGGCTCCAAAGTGAGGAGCCCCAGCGGAAGCCCAAAGTGATTATTGAAATTTCCCTTGGTGCGATGCACGCGATACTTGATCGCAAGCAAATGCGCCATCGCTTCTTTGGTCGTGGTCTTGCCCATCGAGCCCGTGATCGCGATGGCCGTCTTGCCCCAAATTTTTCGCACCGCCGTAGCCAAAGTTTGCAGCGCCACCAAAGTATCGTCGACCGCAAGCAGGTCGGCGAGACCGGAATACCGCGCCAACTGGTCTTTCCGCACCACTGCGGCCAGTGCGCCCCGGCTCAATGCCTGCTCCACAAAGTCGTGACCGTCAAAGTGTTGGCCCTTGACCGCAAAAAAAAGTTCGCCCGGCTGCACGGTGCGCGAGTCGATGGAATATCCCTGAACCGTTTCGCGGCCATCATATTGGCCGCTCGCAGCCTGCCCGTCAGGCGCAATGAATTCAGCGATCCGAGAGAGAAGAAGTCTCATGCCGTCTCCCCCGCCATACCAGCCGTAGCGCTTTGGCAGTCATAGCCGAGCGCCTTCAGATCTTCGCGAGCAACCTCCACATCGTCGAAGGGAATCGTTCCCTCCCGCGTGATCTGCACTTTCTCATGTCCCTTGCCCGCCAGCAGCACGATGTCGCCCGGAGTCGCCTGTTGCAAAGCGAACGCGATGGCCTTGCGTCGGTCGGGCTCCACAGAATATTTTGCGGCGGACTTCTGCAACCCGACCAGCGCATCGTTCATGATAGCCAGAGGATCTTCCGAACGCGGGTTGTCGGAAGTAAGCACGACGAAATCGCTGCCCTTGCCCGCGGCCTCGCC
This sequence comes from Terriglobales bacterium, assembly GCA_049592035.1. GTDB lineage: Bacteria > Acidobacteriota > Terriglobia > Terriglobales > Acidobacteriaceae > Acidiflorens. The sequence goes on along the minus strand of JBAWFQ010000186.1, from coordinate 4,894 downwards.
CATCAAAGGACGCTTGCTGCGGTCGCGATCGCCACCGCAACCAAAGAGCGTGATGACTTTGCCCTTCAGTCCAGCACGCACCACAAAGTCGCGAGTCAGGGAAGTAAGATTGCGCAGCGCATCGTCGGTGTGCGCGTAGTCCACCACCACCGTGAACGGTTGCCCGCAATCCACGCGCTCAAAGCGTCCCGGAACCCGCGCCAGATCGAAGATCCCTTTGGCAATCGCCTCGGCGGAACATCCGCGCGCATAACCGGCGGCCGAAGCTGCCAGCACGTTGTACACATTCACGTTGCCAATCAGCGGAGACCACATGGCAATCCTGCCCCCAGGCGTCACCATCTGAAACCGCGTCCCGCGCGGCGTGATCTCGACCGACTCAGCATGAAAATCGCCCGACGTCAGACCATAAGAAAGCACGACGGCGCTCTTCTTCTTACAAACCTTCCCGAGCTGCCGCCCATATTCGTCGTCAAGGTTAAGAACGGCGGCCCGCGGGGGGTCCGTCCCGCAGCCGTCGAACAGCGTCTGTTTCGCCAGAAAGTAATTTTCTATCGTGCCGTGGTAATCGAGATGGTCGCGCGTGAGATTCGTGAACACGGCCACATCAAAAGGAATTCCAAAAACGCGCTGTTGCTCAAGCGCGTGCGACGAAACTTCCATCACCGCCTCGGTAACTCCCACGCCCAAACCCTCGGCCAGAAGCCGGTTCAACTCCAGCGCTTCCGGCGTAGTATGCGGAGCCGGCAAAATCCTCCCCGCAACGTGATATTCGATAGTCCCAATCAGCACCGTCTTCCGCCCAGCCGCCTGAAAAATAGATTCGACAAGAAAAGCGGTAGTACTTTTTCCGTTCGTGCCCGTGATCCCGGTATTAGCAATCCGCTCCGCCGGACGTTTGTAGAAATTAGCGCTCAAGCGGCCAAGCGCCCGCCGTCCATGCACGACCTGCGCCCAGGCAACCGCAGGCCGCGGCTTTTCGGCAGCCGAGTCGCTAACAACAGCGACCGCCCCCGCAGCAATCGCCTGATCGATGAAGTGATTCCCGTCGCTAGTCTCGCCCTTCATCGCGACAAAAACAGTCCCAGGGCGCACTCGCCGCGAATCGTATTCCACTCCGGCAACGTCCGCGTTTCCGCTCTGCGAGAGGACCTCGGCGCCCTGCAAGAGTTGTTGGAAAGTCATTGGAGTGATTATAAATATCCGAAGTGGATTTCCCCTGTGTTGGGGTTTCCCTGTGGTTCAAGCTTTTTCTCCAGAGGAAAGAAGCCGCTCAGAACGAGCTAGACCTATCGTCCGAAGCGCACCACTACCCGAGATCCGACCGCGACGCGCGCGCCGGGTGAAGGCGATTGTTCGCGCGCAACGCCGCTGCCGATGGCATCAAGATCGAGTCCGGCCTCCTGCGCGGCCTCAACGACAACGCGCAGGTTCTTGCCCAGGAACGACGGGACTTCGATCCCTCCCTCCTCCACGTCAAGAACCACCGTTCCGCCAGCCGGCAATTTCTGCGGCGGCGAATTCTCCGATTGTGGAGCCAGTGAACTCGCAGCCGGCGAATTCGCGGCCACTGTCGCAGCAGCGCTCGCCTCGGGATGATTTGTTTCTCGCGTCGTCAGCGCCGCCGGAACAACCTTAGCCGCAATCGCGCCAGGCTTGGTCGCCGGAGCAACAACGGTCGCTGCATTAGCATCTGCGGCGTCAGCCATATCCAGGCTAGCGCCCAAATGATCGGGCGAGCTTTCCTCCAGACTAGCGTCCGGCACGTTGCGCCGAGCCAGCAAAACCTGCCGGCTGGGTGGCAACTGCACGTCATGCGGAACGTGCAGATACTCGAGCACCTGCTGTGTGATCCGCTGAAAAACGGGAGCCGAAATCTGTCCGCCCTGATGGAGCCCGACCGCGGAATCCAGAATCACGACCACCGCAATCTGCGGATCGTTAATCGGAGCAAATCCCGCAAACGACGCCACATATTTGGTCTTCGAGTAAGCGCCGGTAGCTGGATCCACCTTCTGCGCCGTCCCAGTTTTGCCCGCTGAACTGTAGCCTTCGAGAAGGGCCTTGCGTCCTGTCCCGTGCAGCACCACTCCCTGCAGCATCTGCCGCATCTCAGCCGCGGTCAACGATGAAATCACCCGCGTCCCCTCCGCCGGCTGAAGCACAATCGTCTGCGGAGTATTCTGCGGCGCAATCGTACCCGCCACAATCCGCGGCGGAACGTGCACCCCGTCGTTGGCAATCGTCGAAATCAGCGAACCTAGTTGCAGTGGCGAAATCCCAATTTCCTGCCCCATCGAGATCGCGCCAATCGAAACCTTCGACCAGCGTTCCACCGGCTTCGTCAGCCCGCGCGTTTCGCCGGGAAGCTCGATCCCGGTTTGCTGTCCGAATCCAAACGCGCGAATGTATTTGTAAAACCGATCTTCGCCCAGTCGCAGCGCAACTTTGATAGCGCCAACGTCGCTCGACTCCGCAATAATGTCGGCGACCGACAGCATTCCATGCGGCCGGCTGTCGCGAATCCGCATGCCATTTATAACGATCGATCCCATCTGGCAATCGAACATTTCGTCGGGCCGCGTGACTTTCTCTTCCAACCCCGCCGAGATCGTCACCATCTTGAAAGTCGAGCCCGGCTCGTAGACGTCGCTCACAGCGCGGTCTTTCAGCGCCTCGTTCTTAATTTCCTTCCGATTATTAGGATTGAACGTCGGCCGGTTCGTCAGCGCCAGAATCTCGCCGGTGTGCGGATTCTCCACGATCACCGTGCCCGCGATGGCGTGCGTCTCGTCCATCCCGCGCTCCAGTTCCCGTTCGGCAATGTACTGAATATTCTGATCGATGGTGAGCACTACGCTGTTGCCGGCTTCGGGCTCTTTTTCAACGCTGGCAAACCAGCGCTTGCGCGCGTCGACCGAAATCATCAGCTTGCCCGGCTTGCCCTGCAGTTGCTCGTTGTATTGCCGCTCCAATCCGCTCAATCCCTGGTCATCGGTGCCAACGTAACCCAGAACTTGCGCCGCCAGTTCGCGTTTGGGATAAAACCGCTTGGCCTCTTTCTGAAAGTGAATGCCCTGCAGATTCAGCGCCCGGACGCGCTCAATCACTTCCGCATCCGCCTTGCGTGCCACCCAGCAGAAGGTTTTGTGCGCGCGGCAGTCGGCGAGCACTACCCGCGGATCGTCCTGCGTGATGCGCGTAATCAGGCTGATCGTATTGGTCAGGTCGGGAGTTTCCGAGGGTACGACAAAAGCCGAGTCCACCTGAATCGACATCGCCAACTCGCGTCCCGCGCGATCGTAGATGACGCCGCGTTTCGGCGAAAGATCGAAGCTGCGCTGCTGCTGGCGCACCGCGCGCCGCTCGAAATCGCCGTAGCAGAAAACTTGCAGGTAAACCAGCCGCAGGCAGATCGCCAGCAGCCAAAAGCAAAGGCATCCAGACAAGGCATATAGCCTGAACTTTGCGCCGTTCGAAGAGGTGCTAGCCGCCACTTCCAGTCCTCAGAAACTTTCGGCGGCCCCGAGGAGCCGCCGTGAAAAATCGATGGTCACGTGTGGTAACGGGGCTCTGCCACGTCCAGACGGGCCAAAGCCCCGTCACACAACCAATGTTACCGCGCCGAAACCACCGCCACCGGAGTCACGCTGGCCATCACCGGTGTTCCCGCATCGCTGGCGGAGTCCATGCGCACCACCTGCCCAGGCTGCGGCGGTTGCAGTCCCAGTTGGCGCGCTTTCAAATCGATTCGCTCCGGATCGCGCAGCGACGCTTCTTCCAACCGCAGAGCCCGGTTCATTTCCGTAAGCCCATCCCGCTCGGACCGCAGCGCTTCGATCTTGTATCCATATTCAATGGCGCGAAAATGCTGCAGCGCGTATCCCATAACCAGCAGAAATAGCAAACATAGCGCCAGTCCGAAATATTTCATCTCGCGCTCGCGGCGTGGGTCTTCAACTTTGACCAGCCGCGAGTTATCGATTGTCTTGCGAAAATAAATTTCCGGCGTCCCCAGCCAGCACGACTTCCGCCGGATGAAAGGACTTGCGCTCTGCTTGGCCACGGCGCTCATAATCTATGCCACTCCCAGAAGTTTCGAATCGTACTCGGTGCTTTGCTGCACGGAAGCGAACCAGCTATCAACCAACATGGGCTCGACCAGCATAGGCTCGATCAGCATCGGTTCAGTAGCCAAGGCCAATTCCGGCTGCGTGCGCTGCTCCGCGCGTTCGACGGTCGCCATCAGATCTTCAATTAGATTGCCCGTATAGGTCATTTCAAACGTTCCTGTTTTTCGTCTTCGGACTCGGCCTTGTTCTTTTTTTTGGCCGCTCCGAGAAAACTCCACCACAGAGGTTCTAAACTCTTACCCGGCGCGACTTACTATCTCCGCACCGGGAGCCCGGCAGTTTCTCCGGGGCAAACTCAAAATCGTTGCCGGCGGGACGCCGGCGCTACAACCGCTCGGCCGCGCGCATCTTGGCGCTGCGCGACCGGGGATTGCTGTCAATCTCTTCTTCACTTGCCGTTACCGGTTTTTTCGTCAGCAACCGATACCACCCCTGCCGAGCACCCTCGCGCAGCGCGTCTTTGACGATCCTGTCTTCGAGCGAGTGAAAACTGATCACCACCAGCCGGCCGCCAGGCCGAAGCACACGAGGCGCCGCCTCCAGCAGTGCTTTCAGATCGTCCAGTTCATGGTTTACGTAGATTCGGAGAGCCTGAAAAGTTCGCGTCGCCGGATGAATTCGCTCATGCTTGAATTTCATTGACCGGGCCGCGGCCGCTACCACCTCGACAAGTTGCGTCGTCGTGCGTATCGGCCGCGACCGGACAATGGCTCTGGCGATTCTCCGCGACCTCCTTTCCTCACCGAATTCGTAAATCACAT
>JBAWFQ010000185.1:0-12027 GCA_049592035.1 Terriglobales bacterium | reverse complement strand
CCAAGAACTGTACTGACAGCGATTGGATCATCATCCGCACCAGTTCTCCGGACAGCGCTCTGCCGGCCGAAGGGGAGCGTGTTACGCCCTGCTATGCCGGTGTTTCTTCCCTGGAGGGACGCCCCGCCTACAACTGCCCGGACCCACAAGATGTGTTGGCAAAGGTGGAGATGGTGAAAACCGGCAACGGTCCGTTCCAAATCGCCAATGGAGCCAATTTTTACCGCTTCGTCGGCCTGGAAATTACTCGCACCAACGGACTCAGGGGCAACGGAGCCCTGATCACGCTGCAGGGAACGGCCGACCACGTCATCCTAGATCGCTCGTGGCTGCATGGCAACACGCAGGATGAAACCAGCGATGGTTTCGCCATGAGCGGCGGAACCTACATTGCCGTCGTGGATTCCTATTTCAGCGATTTCCATTGCATCTCAGACAAGGGATCCTGCACCGATGCGCACGCCGTCAGTGCCGGCGTCAGCGATACCCAGGACGGTCCCTACAAGATCGAGGACAACTTCCTGGAAGCTTCCGGCGAGGGAGTCATGTTCGGCGGCGGACCCGCCACCATGACGCCAACCGACATCGAGATCGTCGGCAACCACTTCTGGAAGCCCTGGCAGTGGATGCCGGGGAACTCGCAATTCGTCGGCGGACCAGAGGGCAATCCGTTCATCGTCAAGAACCACATGGAACTCAAGAACGCCGTGCGCGTGCTTGCCGAAGCTAATCTGATGGACAACGTTTGGGGAGGCTTCAGCCAGAACGGTTTTGCGGTTCTGCTCACTCCCAAAAATCAGCACACGCGCTCGGGTAAGAACGTGTGTGATATATGCCAAGTCACCGACGTGACCTTCCGCTATAACCAGATCTCGCATGCGGGCGGTGGAATGCAGCTGGCAACCTCGATTTCCGGCAACGGACAGGGTGGAGCCCCCGCGAAGGCTGGCACTCGCTGGAGCATTCACGATGTTGTGATGGATGATCTCAGCACGCAGTACGTGGGCGGCGGCAGCGCCTTCGAGATCGTGAACGGCTGGCCGAAGAATCCGCTGAACACGGTCACCGTCAACCACATTACTGCATTTCCCGATGCGGGCAGCCACGTCACGACCATGGGGAACAACGCCGGGAACGAGGCCATGTATGCATTGGTTTTCACCAACAACCTGGTGCTGACTGGCCGATACCCCGTTTGGAATGCATTGGGAGGGGGCAAGGGCAGTTGTGCCGCCAAGGATGTGCCCATTACCAGTATTACGAATTGTTTCACCACCTACACGTTCCAGAACAACGGACTGATCGCAACTCCACCTCAGTTTCCGCCATCCGACTGGCCGACCAACAATTTCTTCCCGGCCACTCCGGCAGCCGTCCAATTTGTCAACTACAACAATGGCAACGGTGGAGACTACGAACTCCAGCCCAGCAGTCCTTATAAGGGCAAGGGCACGGATGGCAAGGATCTGGGAGCCGATGTCAACGGACTCGACGCGGCTCTGGCAGGAGTCCAATAGCTTTTGTACGCGTCACTACTAAGGTCCGCGACTCCTGGCGCGGACCTTTTTTCTTTCCCCATTTTTTCCTATCCTGAGCGCGGATCAACCTTGATTGCGCGGCGGCCGTGGCAGCCACCGGCGCAGCCTAGTAAACTGAAAACCGCAGGCTTCTGTGCGGTCGTTTCCTGAATCGACGCGTGCGGGCGGCCAGGAGAAAAAATGGCTCGGATTCGTTTGCAAGCTTTCCGCTCGATTTCATTTTCATCTACCAGAATCCTCTTTTTCGCGCTCCTTCTGATTTCCGTGTTCCTGTCGCAAGGATTGGCCTCGGCGGCCGCGCCGCCAACCGGTGAGAATGCTTACTGCGGGAAAGGCGACGTGCCCCAGTTCGGCGAGAAGGATGGTCCCGCTGAACTGCCCAAGACCTGCTATTACACCGGCCTCGATGGCACGCCCTCGCCCGGAAGGCAGATTCGCGTTGCCGCCAGGGAAGAACTTGCCGAAGCGATCAATAGCGCAAAATGCGGAGACACTTTGTTGCTCTCTGCCGGCGCAATCTACGAAGTCGCCAGCCTTCCCTCGAAAAAATGCGACGATCACCACTACATCACGATTCGAACCGATACCCCGGACTCCAAGTTGCCTCCGGAAGGCACGCGCGTTTCTCCAGCGTGGGCAGGCGTCGCCAGTCTTCCTGGCAGGCCCACATTCGCCCAGCCTCAAGGTGGCGCTGCCAAACTTCTGGCAACCCTCGCGGTGAAAGACCCTTCGGGCGCTGTGGTAGGAGATCACCTCCGCTTTATCGGCATCGAGTGGACCAGTCGCCCCGAAGCGAACATCATGCGACTGATCAGCACCGAGCATAGCGATCACGTCATTTTCGATCGCAACTACATTCACCCCGCCGAGGGCGCTGAACTTGCGCATGGTGTCGGCATGGTGCAAGGCGCCCGTTTCGTCGCTGTCATCAATTCCTACGTTAGCGGCTTCAACTGCATTGCCCGCTCCGGCAAATGCACGGACGCCACCGCAGTCGGCGGCGCCCACAGCGATGAGCCCTTCGGAACCTTCAAGATCTACAACAATTTTCTCGAGGCTTCCGGCGAAAATATTCTCTTTGGCGGAGCCGCCTCCAAGAGCAACCCGACCGATATCGAGATCCGCCGCAACCATCTGTTTCGCCCCATGATCTGGAAGGAGGGCGAGCCTGGGTACACGCCGAGCCCCAAGGGAGACCCCTACATCGTCAAGAACCACTTCGAACTGAAGAGCGCAATCCGCGTTCTGGTCGAAGCCAATCTGCTGGAGAACTCCTGGGGTGGTTTCAGCCAAAGGGGATTCTCCATGCTGCTGAGCGCACGCAGCCAGGCGAGTAACTGTCCGATCTGCCGCGTCAATGACATCACGCTGCGCTATAACCGCATCCACAACGTGGCAGGCGTCTTCCAGATTTCGAACTCGCACGCGACCAAGGGTAAGGGCGTTGCCGCCGATGGCGGAATCTACAGCATTCACGACATTGTCGCCGACGACATCCACGAAGAGGACTACAGAGGCGGGGGTGTGTTCCTGGTGTTGCTGTCCGCCGCTCCTCCCGTTCATGATCTCCAGATCGATCACGTCACTTCTTTCGGTCCTGGCGTGCTCGCGTCCATTATGGTGAAGGGAGAAGACGCCGAGAAACTCAAGAACTTCACCATTACCAATAGCGTCTTCGAAATAGGCGGCGGACGCCGTTCCCCTCTCGCTGCTGCCGGAGGCGGTAAGGATAGTTGTGCCCCGCGCAGCCAGAGGTTCGGGGCAGCAGCCCTCTTGGATGCGTGTTTTAATCCCTACCGGTTCGACCACAACCTCATCATCACAGACGATAAGGGTGGCTGGCCCAAGGGCAACATAATTGTCTCCAACCCGGAAGCTGCTGGTATTCGCAACTTGAAAGGCACGATCAGCAAGGACCCCAGGCTCTGCCACGAGAAAGGTCCGGGCTGCCAAGGGAAGTCCCCGGGTGCAGGCGCTGCCTCCGATGGCCGTGACGTGGGCGCTGATATCGACGGCTTAGAGGCCGCAATTGCAGGTGTGGAATAGGCGGCGTGGACAAGACTCAGTGTGACTTCCGTAACCCCAGTTTTAACGGGCCTTTCAAACGACCGGCTCGATCTTGCGTGGTAAGATTTTCAATAGGTGTCGCCGGCCACTCCAAGTAATCGCAAGAACTTCCCTGTCTTCGTGATGGGCTGCCATCGTTCTGGCACCAATCTCCTCTACGACATGTTGTTGTCGTCTGGAGGATTCGCCATTTATCGCGGCTATTTGCCGGTCTATAAGGTTCTGATTCCGCGCTATGGCTCGATGCAGAGCCGCGCCAAGCGCGAAAAAATCGTCGCCACGTGGCTGCGCAGCAAGGGTTTTCGCCGCACCGGGCTGGCGCCGGAGCAGCTCTCTGCCCGCATCTTGAATGAATGCCAGACTGGCGGGGATTTCATTCGCGTCGTGATGGATTCGGTCGCGCAGCAACAGAACGTCGGTCGCTGGGCGGTTTACGACCCCGACAATGTCCTGCACAGCGAGCGCATAAAAAAGGACATTCCGAACGCTTTGTTCGTGCACATCATTCGCGACGGCCGCGATATCGCTCTCTCGCTCAAAAAAATGGGAGGATTCGCTCCTCTTCCATGGGATCGCAGCGAAACCAACAGCCTTGTCGCCACCGCCCTCTATTGGGAGTGGATGGTGCGCCACGGACGCGCCGCCGGTCGCCGCTTTCCCGCCGATTACATCGAAATTCGCTACGAAGACCTGGTCACCAATCCGCGCGAAACACTCGGCAAGCTGGGCAGCTTCATTGATCATGATCTCGACTACGATCAAATTCAGCGCGCCGCTCTCGGACGCCTCTCGGAAACCAATTCTTCCTTCCGCGAAGAGGGGAGCAAAGAAGAGATCCATCCGCTCGGCCGTTGGAAGGAACGCCTCTCCACGGAGAGCATCGCCGCCATCGAAGGCACGGTTGGCAACTGTCTCGAAGAGAACGGTTACCAGCTTTCGCTCCCGGCAGCCGAACGGCGCAGCAGTTTGCGCTTCTCGTGGATGCGCTCGATCTATCCCGCGTTCCTCGGCAGCAAACTCTGGCTCAAGATAAACACGCCGGTGGGCCGCTTCGCCAATGTTTCCGCGCTGGAACTCGCGGAAGACCCCCGGCAATTGCCGACGCGTCCGGCTCCTGAAAATCGTTTATGAATCCCGCGGCTGAAACTCTCGAGAAAACGAACACAGGCGCTACGCCAGACACCAGCGCATGCTCCAATGTTCGGTCCAAAGCCCCCGTCTTTGTGCTCGGCTGCGGACGCTCCGGAACGAAATTTCTTTATCACACGCTGCTCTCCGCCGGAGGCTTCGCCGTTTACTACGCCGAGAGTAATGCCTTTAATCTTCTCGGCCTGCGTTTCGGCAACCTGAAGCGTCGCGGCAATCGCCGCAAATTACTCGACGCATACTACAAAAGCATGTTGTTCGAACGCACCGGCCTGAAGCCGGAAGAAATCGATCGGCGCGTCATGGACGAATGCCAGAACGCCGGCGACTTCCTCCGCATCGTGATGGACGCAGTCGCCCGCAAACAAGGCGTCCCGCGCTGGGCCGAGTGCACGCCGCTCCACCTGCTTTATTTGCCGCTGATCAAGAAAGTCGTCCCTGACGCGCTGATCGTCCACATTATTCGCGATGGCCGCGACGTCACCGCTTCCCTGCACCGCATCGGATGGATTCGCCCTCTGCCTTGGGATCGCGCGCGCGCCTACCTTGCGCCCGCAATTTTCTGGCGTTGGATCGTAAGCAAGGGACGCCGCTACGGGCAAGCGATGGGCGGCGATTATATGGAAATACATTACGAAGATTTAGTACTGAATCCGCGCGAAGCGCTGGCGCGAATCGGCAAATTCATTGAGCAGGATCTCGATTACGACCATATTCAGCAGAATGCCCTTGGGTCGTTGCAGAATCCGAATTCTTCGTTTCGCGGCGACGGACAGGAGGCCGAAGCGAAAACCATCGGCCGCTGGAAAACCATGTTCAAGCCCGAACAGATTCGCAACATTGAGAGCCTCGATGGCGATCTGCTCGAAGCGACCGGCTACAAGCTGGATACGCCGGCCGAAAATCGGCACGCGTCGCTCGCCGCGCGCTTCATGAGTTTTCTGTACCCGCTGTATTTCGACTTTAAGCTTTGGCTGAAATCGGATACTCCCCTGGCCCGCATCGCTAGCACCGGCCGCATGGGCAAGAGAACAGGAGCACCTTAGGCTAGCAAACTTTCAACGACCCTCAGGGGCTAAAGCCCTCATTCTTGGCAGCCCTGAGCGGCACGGCTGAAGCCGTGCCCTTTCAAAACCGAGTATCTGAAGCGCTGACGATGTCCGAAGAACACAATCCGTCGAACTTGCGAGCGGAAGTCGATCGCCTCATCGCTGCAGGCTCGGCCGACGCGGCTTCCCGACGCCTCGGTGAACTCTGGCGCCGCGAGCCGGGTTCGGCCACTGCCGGATTCGTCAACTCGCGCATCGATCAACTCCGCGACAAGCTTCCACTCGTTAGGTTCAAGCTCGCTTTTCTTCGTTCGTTCACAATCGAGCCGATTGTTCCGCTGTTGCGCGCCGAGGCCTTCCTGTACGGCATCGATCTCGAAGTCCACGTCGGCGACTTCAACACCTATGTGCAGGATATCGTCGACGCAAGCAGCTCTCTCTACCGATTCGCGCCCAACGCCGTAGTCCTCGCCGTTCGCACCGACGACGCAGCGCCCGAGCTCGCCCGCGAGTTTGCCGACCTGTCCCCCGAAGCGGCGCGGCAGGCCGCCGACCGTGTCACGCGGAGCTACGAGCAGTGGGTGACTTCGTTCCGCCAGCACAGTCAGGCCGCGCTCATTGTCCACTCGCTCGAACGCCCCGCGCATCCGAGCCTCGGCGTCCTCGACAGCCAATCCGAAACCGGACAATCCGGACTCATTCGCCAGATCAACCGCGAACTGCGCCGCATTGCCGAGGGATTTCGCGGCGTTCGCGTCCTCGATTACGGCGCTCTGGTCGCTCGCTATGGCAGCGAAAATTGGCACGACGAACGCAAATGGCTGACGGCTCGCCTGCCCATCGCCGCCAACCATCTGCTTCACATGGCCCGCGAGTGGATGCGCTTTCTCGTCCCCCTCACCGGCCGCACCGCCAAATGCGTGGCCGTTGATCTCGACAACACGCTCTGGGGCGGCGTCATTGGCGAAGAGGGAATGACCGGCATCAAGGTCGGGGCCGAATATCCCGGCGCCGCGTTTCAGGCTCTGCAACGCGCTCTACTCGATCTCTCGAAAAAAGGAATCCTGCTGGCCGTGTGCAGCAAGAACAATCTCGACGATGCCATGGAAGCCCTGGACAAGCACCCTGGCATGCTTCTGCGCTCCCAGCACTTCGCCGCGCTGCGCATTAACTGGACCGACAAATCGCAGAATCTCCGCGAGATCGCGCAAGAACTTAACATCGGCATCGACTCGCTCGCCTTCCTCGACGACAACCCTTTCGAGCGCGAGCAGGTTCGCGCCGCTCTCCCTGAAGTCACAGTCATCGATCTCCCTCAAAACCCTCTCGAGTATGCTGCCGCGGTGCGCGACTGTCCTGTCTTCGAGCGCCTCACGCTCTCCGCTGAAGACCAGCAGCGCACTGCCATGTACGCCGAGCAGCGCCAGCGCGCCGGCGCCGAACAAAGTTTCCAATCGAAAGAAGACTTCTTCCGCTTCCTCGAGCAAGAAGCCGAACTGGATCCCGTGTCGGACCTCACGCTCGCGCGCATCGCGCAGCTCACGCAAAAAACCAACCAGTTCAACCTGACCACGCGGCGCTATACCGAGGCACAAATTGCGGAAATGGCAAAGAAGCCAGGTTGGAACATTCGTTCCATCCGCGTGCGCGACCGTTTCGGCGATCATGGCCTCGTCGGTGTCGCCATCGTCCTTGACCAGGGCGATCAGTGCGAAATCGACACGTTCCTGCTGAGCTGCCGTGTCATCGGGCGCACAGTTGAGACCGCGCTCCTGGCCCACATCGCAAAAACTGCCGCGCACCGCGGTTGCAAGCGGCTGGTGGGATGGTTCCTGCCCACTAAGAAAAATGCCCCGGCGCGCGATTTTTACTCGCAACACAAATTTGAACTCGTGGAACAAACTCGCGACGGTTCGCTCTGGTCCCTCGATCTCACGCAGCAGGAAGTAGCCTTCCCCGCATGGGTTAAACTAATCACGCCCAACGGAGGACACCATTGACCGCTGCTGTTTTCGATCAGATTCGAACCATGGCATCCGATCTTTTCGGAGTTCCCGCGGAGCGCATTACGGCCGATACTTCGCCGCAAACCCTCGAGGCTTGGGATTCGATCCAGCATCTGAATCTGGTGCTCGCCGTGGAAGAAAAGTTCGGCCTGCAACTTTCTCCGGAAGAAATCGAGCAGATGACAAACATCGGCAAGACCGCCAAGCTGATTGAGAGCAAACTGCAAGCCACTTCGAGGTAGTCTTGGCGATCTCTATTCAGCCTTATCGCCAGGAGCACGAGCCGGCGGTCGAGGAATTCAATCGCCGATTGCAACGATCGTCGGGCGACCCCGATTTGGTATTTTCGAAGACCGCCATCCCACGGTGGCTCGCGCCCGCCAATCACAACCCCGTTTGGAACGAGTTCTTCGTGGCGGTCGAAGGCTCGTCGGTGCGAGGTGCTTACGGCCTGAAGCAGGAAATGGTTTTCGTCCGCGGAAAGGGCATGCACCAGGTCGCGTGCTACCATCATCCGCTTTCTGAGGGAATCATTGACCGGTCTTATGCCAGCGTCGGTGGACTGCTAGCCCGAGACGCGCTCGCCCGCCAACCGTTTCTTTACGCGCTCGGCATGGGCGGATATGAACGTCCACTTCCCAAGATGCTCAAGGCGCTCGGCTTCAGCTTGACTCCCATCCCATTTTATTTTCGGGTGATACATCCCGCCAAGTTTCTCCGCGAAATGCAAGCGCTGCGGCAAGCGCGATGGCGCGCAGTCCTTATGGACATAGCCGCCACTACGGGCACGGGATGGCTCGCGCTCAAGTCAGCCCAAGGGATGGCGAGGCTGCGCAGTCGCCCCAATGCCGATTTCGTTGTAGAAGAAGTATCCGAATTTTCGGAGTGGGCCGATGGACTCTGGGACCAGGCAAAGGACAATGTCAGCTTTGCCGCGGTACGGGATGCGAACACCCTGCGACTGCTGTATCCAGGACATCTCACCAGCGTCAGGCGTTTGCGTATTAGCAGGAATCGCGATGTGATCGGCTGGGCGATTGTCGGCGAGCGGCGCAAGGATCCGAAATTCGGAAAGATGCGCGTGGGCTCAATCGTGGATTGCTGGGCATGCCCGGAAAACGCGGCATCAGTAGTTCAGGCAGCCAATCAAGCATTAGAGAAAGACGACGTCGATCTGATCGTTTCCAATCAAAGCCATCATGTCTGGTGTCGTGCTTTCGAGAGCGTAGGTTTTCTGAAAGGGCCTTCGACATTCGTCTTCGCGGCCTCTAAGAAACTAACGGAATTACTGCAGCCGCTCGAACAAAACCGTCCGTCGTTTCACATCACGCGTGCCGATGGTGACGGGTTGCCCGCTAACTTCTAACGATACGTGACGCAGGCGCTGCGCAATCTCATCTAATACTCCAGCGTCCCTTGCGTGTCGGTTACGATCAGGCCATAGTTGCAATTCGGATTTGTGCCCCCAGGCGCGGGAGTTCCTATCCAACCTGGGTCCGAGATCACCTCCCGGTTCTGGTCGTACACTTGCACTGTGAATACGAGACTGTTATTGGCGGGCCAATCGCTGCACTGCTGTACGCCGTAAACTTCGGCCACGGCGCTGAACCCCCAATTCCACACTTGTCCCTCGGCGGGAGTTTTACTCAGCATTGTCTTCTTGCCCGTAGTCTCATCCTCACTGATCACTTTCCAGTCGCCACAGTAATTTAATCCCTTGCACTTGGAAGTGATCGTGCCCAGGATCGTATCGCCCGGGCTCACTTTCAGCAGGTGGCTATTCCACGCGACTCCGGCTATACAGCAGTTCCAACTGGCAACCGTCCAGTAGTCTCCACCACCTGCAACGGACTTTCCAAACTGCAGCACAGGCTGGACAATGCTCAATACATCGTCGATGTCCTCCAGGCCGGGAAAGAAATATAGGAGTTGTCCATCATTGGTCGAGGGAATCGGCGGAACAACCCAGGTGGCGGCAATCTCGCCGTACGATGTACTTGTGGTGGCCGATACATATTCAAGCCAGCCGGCGACGACCGGCGCCTTGGCTCCGCTCACGTTTTTGAGGTCTGCCGGCACCAGCACTCCCGTCGGCGTGTAGTGCGGATAACCGCATACCGGAGCGTTCGCGTCCACCGTGCCATTTGCATGTTCGACGCGTCCATCTGCCAGCAGCCGTGCTTCTTCTTCGATCTCAAACACGCAGGATGGATGAAAGTAACCGAACGGTGTGATCACGTAATCCGCCGGCACTTGCGAAGGCCGGTCCATCCCCGCCGCGACGTTGCTAGCCAAAGTAGGCGCGGTCGCCTGCCCGCTCAGGGATGCAGAAAACATGAGCAGGATAACCAGAACAACTAATCCCGAGCAGGCGTTAAATCGCTGTATGGATTTCGTCATGGTGAATCCCCTTCGAAGCCAAAATCAATGTGTCTGGTGAGCCAAGGTTCCCTTGTCGGCGGTCTCCGCGGACAACTGGTAACCCAACGAAATCATCACGTGTCCCCACGCTGCTTCAATCGCCGCCACCGATTGCGGAGGAAGCACCGCTTTCCAGCCACCCGATGCAGCTTTGCGGACGAACGGCTTATCCTGGCGAGTGTAGCGCGTCTGCACCCACTTGTTGCCTTGCTTCTCCTCTAGCTGACGCATCCGGTCCGCCGAGCTCAATTCGACAGCCCGGGCCAGCCGCTCTGGTGCAGGCTCAATGCCCAGCAGATTGGCGACTTTGACCAGTTCCCGCGCCGGATCCGCAATCAGGTCCTCATAGCGCAAGACTACGAAGCTATCGCTGCCGCCCCGCGTGCTCATCCAACTGGTGACGTGGTCTCCCCAATTTCCCAGCCGGTCCCAAACCTTGCCTTCAATCCAGGGAGGCAAAAAAGTCTCGATGGGGCAGGCGTCGGCCACCGCTCTCTGCTTCATTTCCCAGTGATACTGCGAAATGGCAACGTCTCGCGGGTCGCGGACGATGTAAATCACACGCTTGTATCTCGGATCGAACACCTCGTGGCTCTTCATAATGCGCGGCCGGGGCAAATTTCGCAAATAGTGGTCGCTGTGCTTGTACATGTCGGCCACCAGCCGCTCCACGTTCAAAAAAGTTACTGCCTCTTCGGTATGGACGAGGTTGCCGACCAGGAACCGCGTCCAAGTATTGCCCGAGCGCGGGTAAGAAGTCAGGAAGATGTCATCGGGGAAGATCGTGATGTCGCGCTCAATGCGAAGCCGCCGGAGCAGCACATCGTTTACCCGCGACAGATGCTTCAAACCCCTCTTGATCATGCCCTCATCTCCTCACTCGTTCTTACTCGGAAGTCGCTTCGCCGCGCTGCCCGTGCTCTCCCTTTAACCAGCCAAGAAATTTCTGCTTGCGGGCGAACATGTTCCGCGCCTCGTTGCGCAGCGCGCCCACAATCTGATACCGGGACTTCGTAAACCAAGGTACGCGGTGCGGCACACAACCGTATTTTTCTTTGTACGCGCTTCCGCCTCCCCAATCATAAATGGCCACGCCACGCCGCTTCCAATAGCGCATCGCATACCAATGGCATGCTTCGTTGGGCCGCAGGTTCTGAAATTCGCGAAAACTTGCATTGCCCCAGAACTCCGCAATCTTGTTGAAACCGGGAAAAATTCCGGTGGCAATGCACTTCCCTTCTGCGTTGCGGGCGCGAATCAGCAGCAAGTTGCCGCTGGGCTCAACATGCTTGACCAGCGAACGGACGCGCTCCAACGAATAAGTAGGCACCAGTCCCTGCTTGGCGAAAACTTCCTGCAGTTGCTCATAGTATTCGTCGGCAAAAGCAAGGTCATGCGCCTCTTCGATGGTCACTCCGCTTTTTTCCGCCTTGCGAATGCAGCGGCGGCAAGCGCTCTCCATCCCATTGAACAACTCTTCTTCGGATTTAGTCAGGTCCGTGCGGTAGGAATCGTAATACTCGGCTTTGAATCCCAACCCCTCGCCATCTTCAAACGCAAACTGCGGGTCGGAGACTTCCAGATGAAGACATTTCAATTGATCCCAGGCAAATTTCTCGAGCGCTTCGAGCGCCGCCCGACGAGACGCACCCGGCTTCAGATTGAATCCCATGTAAGGAGTAGTCCAGCCGGGAAAAGAACTGCCCAGCACTTTCATGCCGAACTTTGAAAACGTCAGCCCGGTAAAGTATCCGGCGACATCGTTTCCCTCGCGCACCTCTGCCAGCACCGGAGTAGCGC
>JBAWFQ010000184.1:0-7521 GCA_049592035.1 Terriglobales bacterium | reverse complement strand
GTTCCCCCGCCCCTCAAGAATAAAACCACGTAACTCTTGTCATCCCGAGCGAAGTGAGGGATCTGCTTTTGCCGCGGACGGACTGCAGATCCCTCACTACGCTCGGGATGACAAACCATAAAAAATGTCGCCTTCCAGCGAATCATTTTCTCAAGTTTTTTCTCGGCGACCTCTGCGTCTCAGCGGTTAATATCTCAACATGCCGAAAGAAATCGAAATCAAATTTCGAATTGACGATCTGCCCGCCTTGGCCCGCGCATTGAAGCGAGTGGGGTTTAAACAGCTCACCCGCTCCACTCATGAGATGAACGCGCTCTACGATCTGCCCGGCCAGAAGTTGCGCAAACGGGACGAAATGCTGCGATTGCGCAAGTACGGCGAAACCTGGACGCTGACGCACAAGGCGAAGAGCAAGGCCGGACGCCATAAGGTGCGGGTGGAACGAGAAACGCAGGTTGAGAACGGCCAGCAGATGGACGCCATCTTGCGCATGCTCGGATTCGAGCCCACCTTTCGCTATGAAAAATATCGCGCGGAGTGGAGCGACGGCACGGGCCACGTGGTGCTCGATGAGACTCCGATTGGAAACTTTGGCGAGATTGAAGGGCCTCCGCGCTGGATCGACCGCACGGCGCGCGCACTCGGGATAGCACGCAGCGATTACATCACGCAGACCTATGCGCCGATGTTCTTCGAGTGGAAGCGGCGCACGCACAGCAAAGCGACGGAGATGACGTTTCGCGCGCTCGGCAAGAAATCAAGAGCTGCTTAACCGCGGAGAACGCCGAGTGCGCTGAGAAAAAGCTAGAATTCGAATCGCTGTGACCTCTTGAGGTTTAGCCAAAGCATTTCTTTGCGATCTCTGCGTCCTCTGCGGTAAAAGCCTTCACGAATTTGCCCCGCAACACTTTTTGTATTTCTTGCCGCTGCCGCACGGGCAGGGATCGTTGCGCCCGACTTTCGTTCCCGAGCGCACTACTTGCTGGACCTGTATGTCGCCCGCCCCCGCCATACGCGCTTGTTCCAGTTCTTTCTTTTTCTTGCGCTGGAAAGCTTCTTCTATTTCGTCCACGGAGGTCGCAACCTGGCGCGGGGGGCGTCCATTGCCGCCTCGGCCGCCGGTGATCACGGCAGGCGCGCCAGTTTGCTCCTCGGACAGGTTGCCGGCCACGCCCTGCGACCGCGCCACCGGCTCTGCTGGACGCTCCATGATCTGCATCAGGTAGAGATAACGAACCGTTTCCTCCTGAAAGCGCTGCATCATTTCTTCGAACATGTCGTAGGACTCGCGCTTGTATTCGACCAGCGGATCGTGCTGTCCGTAGCCGCGCAGGTTGATGCCTTCTTTCAGGTGATCCATCGAGAGCAGGTGATCTTTCCACTGCGCGTCGATCACGCTCAGCATGATCATGCGCTCGTGATAGCGCATGGCATCAGCGCCAATCAGCTTCTCTTTCGCGTCGTAACGCTCTTTGAGTTTTTCGAAGATGGCATCGCCCAGTTCCTGGCGATTCATGTTCTCGGGCTTAAGGCCTTCGGCGTAGATATCGACGCCAAATCGCGCCGAAATCGCGTCTCGCAACGCTTTGAGATCCCAGTTGTCAACGTGCTCCTTGGGCGGACAATGCCGTTCCAGAAGGTCGCCGAGAATTCCGGAGACGTAATCTTCGATGATGAGATCTTTCTGGTCGAGACCTTCGAGCAGACGGCGGCGCAAGCCATAAACCGCTTCGCGCTGCTTATTCATCACGTCGTCATACTCCAGCAAGTGTTTGCGGGCCTCGAAGTTTTGGCCCTCGACGGCTTTCTGCGCCCCTTCGATTCGGCGCGTAATCATGCGCGATTCGATGGGAACGCCTTCTTCCATGCCCAGGCGTTGCAGCAGGTTTGAAATCCACTCCTTGGCAAAGATTCGCATCAAATCGTCTTCAAGCGAAAGATAGAAGCGCGACGAGCCTGGGTCGCCCTGGCGTCCGGCGCGTCCGCGGAGCTGGTTGTCGATGCGCCGCGCTTCGTGGCGTTCGGTGCCGAAGATGTGCAAGCCTCCCGCTTCGATTACCTCGCGATGTTCCCGGTCGGTGTCAGCTTTGTAGCGCGCGAACACTTCGTTCCACTGATCGGTCGGCACCGCGTACTCATTGCCCGCGTAGTACCAAACCGTGCGGTTGGGATCGTCGACCTCGGCTTCGATTTTGCCTTGCGCGGCGCGGATGGGCTGAGCGATTCCCTTCTTCACGCATTCCTGCTTGGCCATGAATTCGGGATTACCGCCGAGCAGAATATCCGTGCCGCGGCCTGCCATGTTGGTAGCGATGGTGACTCTGCCTTTGCGTCCCGCCTGCGCCACGATTTCCGCTTCGCGCTCGTGAAACTTCGCGTTCAATACGACGTGGTCTTTCAATCCCTTCTTGTTCAGCAGGTCGGAGAGGCGCTCGGACTTTTCAATCGAGGTTGTGCCCACCAGCACGGGCTGACCGCTGTCGTGCAGCCTTTGAATTTCGTCGGCGGCGGCGAAATATTTTTCTTTCTCTGTGCGATAGACGATGTCTGGGTTCTCTTTGCGCAGCAGCACACGATTGGTCGGTATGACCACGACTTCCAGCCGGTAAATCTTGTCGAACTCCGGCGCTTCGGTTTCCGCCGTACCGGTCATGCCCGCCAGCTTTTTATACATGCGGAAATAATTCTGGAAGGTGATGGTAGCGAGCGTCTGATTCTCACGCTCGATCTTGACATTCTCTTTGGCTTCGATCGACTGGTGCAGCCCGTCGGACCAGCGCCGCCCCGGCATCAGGCGCCCGGTGAACTCGTCGACAATGATGACTTCACCGTCTTTGACTACATACTCCACGTCTCGCTTGTAAAGCGCGTGCGCTTTGACCGCGGTCTCCACGTGATGCTTCAGCGCCCAGTTCTCCGGATCGGCGATGTTGCCGATCCCCAGCAGTTTCTCAACTTTTTCCCAGCCCTCGTCGGTGACCGTGATATTGCGATGTTTTTCGTCGACCACGAAATCGCCGGTCATAATCTTGGGTTCGCCCGGCGCGGTATCGATTTCCTCGCCCTTTTCGAGCTTGGGGATAATGCGATTTACCTTGTAGTACTTATCGGTGGACTCTTCACTGGCGCCCGAAATAATCAGCGGCGTGCGGGCCTCGTCGATCAAGATGGAATCGACTTCGTCGACGATGGCGAAGTTGTGCACGCGCTGCACGCAATCGTTCAGGTCGAACTTCATGTTGTCGCGCAGATAGTCGAATCCGAATTCGTTGTTGGTGCCGTAAGTCACGTCGGCGGCATAGGCGGCGCGGCGCTCGGCGTCGTCAAGGTCGTGGACGATTACGCCCACCGTGAGGCCGAGAAAGCTGTAGAGCTTGCCCATCCATTCGGAGTCGCGCTTGGCGAGATAATCGTTGACGGTGACTACGTGTACGCCGCGTCCGCTCAGCGCGTTCAGATATACAGGCAGCGTGGCGACCAGGGTTTTGCCCTCGCCGGTTTTCATTTCTGCGATTTTGCCTTCGTGCAGAACCATGCCGCCAATCAGCTGCACGTCGAAGTGGCGCATGTTGAGTACGCGCTTTCCGGCTTCGCGGACTACGGCAAAAGCTTCCTCCAGCAGCTCGTCGAGAACTTCCTTCAGAACTTCGCTGCGTTGCTTTTCCAGTTCCTTCTGTTGATCTATATCGGGAACATCAGCGTCTGGACGATCAGGATCGGTGGCCGGTTCATCGGCAATCGAGCTGAGACGCTCCTGGATTCGGGCGCGAAACTCCGACGTCTTAGCGCGGAGCTGGTCGTCGGAGAGCTTCTGTATCTCCGGCTCGAGCGCGTTGATGGCCGCGACGCGAGGCTGCAGGCGCTTGATCTCGCGCTCGTTTTTCGTCCCGAAAACCTTGCCTAACAATGTGTTGATCAAAACGGAAACCCTTCAGAGAACACGCGTCCTACACTATCAATAAAGCCTAGCACATTAGATGCAGGAGGGATGACCGAGGACCAGTTTCGTTTTCTCTCTCGGCGGGCTAGGATAGCCAGATCACGAATGGGGATTGTCGCAGTGGACTCTCGCGGGTTTGCAGCAATTTCTCGCGCGGATGCTCGCGTACTAGTTCTAGGCACACTGCCGGGTAGAGTATCTCTGGAGACTGGAGAGTACTATTCGCAGCCTAGGAACTCTTTCTGGCGCATCGTGGCCGAACTTCTTGGACCTCTCGTCGAGCCATCTTACGAACTGCGAAAGCGGCAGCTTATCGAAAATCGCATTGCGCTCTGGGACGTCCTTGCTTCGGGAGACCGCGTAGGCAGTCTCGACTCGCGGATCAAGCTTTCGACTACTGTCACAAACGATTTCAGAACATTCTTCAACGCACACAAGCACGTTGAGCTGATCTGCTTTAACGGTGGCATGGCAGCTAAGATATACGAACGCAAAGTTCTATCAGACCTCTCTGTCGACTTGCGTCAAATCCCGCGACGTGTGCTACCTTCCACCAGCCCGGCCAATACAACAATGCGATTTGGACAGAAGCTGTCCAGTTGGCGATCACTAAGGCGGAGTGACATCCCCTAACGGGCTGCGTTTCACTCTTCCTTCGGCTTGGGGCTTTCCTCGGTCTTCTTTGAAAGTTTCCATTTCCCGGAGCCGAAGTCGTCCAGCCATTGCCGAATCTCGTTCTCTAATGTTGTGCCCTTCTCTTTTGCAATCTGTTCTGCGCGGTCAAGCAGGTCTGCTTCTGCACTGAATGTGATTTCTGTCATCGCCATCGTATTCTCCACAGCTAAAGATCGACCAGTTCCTAGTTTTCCCCAGCCGTCTTTAGTATATTCACCTCGGACATGCCCACTTTCTATCAGCGATTCCAGGAATCGGCCCGGAAGTTCCCCGACAACATTGCTCTTGAGATTCAGCGCGAACAGACGGTGGAGCGCGTCACCTTCGCCGAACTCACTCGCATGTCGGAGAGCGTGGCGAACTGGCTTTCGACGCGTGTTCCACGGGACGCACGCGTAGCGATTCTGGCGGCAAATCATCCGCGATGGGTAGCGGCTTACTTGGGGATCATCGCCGCCGGCAGAACCGCAGTTCCGCTGGACACAGCCTTCCATGCCGACCAGGTGAGGAAGTTACTGATCGACAGCGGCGCTTCTTTGTTGTTCTGCGATGTAAAGCATCTTCCAGTGGCGAGGGAGGCGGTCGAAGGACTTAGCGTGGGATTGGTGATGACTTCGGCGGCGACTGAACTCGCCGCGGCGACCCAGATCACTACGAATCCCGCTCATCGCACAGAACGCAATGAGAATGAGTGGAGCGCCCAAGCTGTTACCTTCGCCGCCGACCTCGACTCCATCTTTGCCGCCGGGCCGGCTGGCTTTCAGCCCCTCGTGCCTGCGGAAAGCGATCTGGCCGCGCTGCTCTATACCTCGGGCACCACGGCCGACCCTAAGGGTGTCATGCTCACTCATGCCAACCTTGTCGGCGAGGCAAATTCGGTGCTCGCCGTGGTCAAGATTGGTCCCACGGATGCGTTGCTTGGAATTCTGCCGATGTTCCACGTGCTCGCGCAAATGGCGAATCTTTTCCTGCCTCTGTTCAATGGCGCGCGGGTCGTCTACCTGGAGACGCTGAACACGACCGAATTGCTGCGCGCTTTACAGGAACGCAACATCACCGCATTTTGCGTTGTGCCCCAGTTTTTCTACCTGATTCACGAACGCATTTTCAAGGAACTGAACAAACGGGGCAAATTCACGCTGCGCCTGGTGCGCACTTTGATGGCGCTCAACCGCGCGCTGCGCCGAGTTGGAGTCAACGCCGGGAAAGTTTTCTTCGGCAAGATTCACGCCACTTTCGGCGCTCGCATGCGCTATCTGGTGACGGGGGGCTCGCGCTTCGATCCTGCCATCGCCCGCGACTTCTATTCTTTCGGCATCGACGTTCTGAACGCTTACGGCTTGACGGAAACCAGTGGTGGCGCGTTTATGAACCCTCCGGGGCGCGCTCTTGTCTTTGGCTCGGTCGGACGTCCTTTTCCCGGAGTCGAGGCTAAGATTGTGGACCCGCAACCAATCGAACCAGGCGCTCAGCCCGCAGGTGAGATTGCGCTGCGCGGCGCCATCGTCATGAAGGGATACTGGAATCGCCCGCAGGCCACGGCCGAAGTGCTGCGCGACGGCTGGTTCTACACCGGCGATCTTGGCTACTTCGATTCCGGCGGCAATCTATTCATCACTGGGCGGCGCAAGGAAGTCATCGTGCTTGCCAACGGAAAGAATGTGTATCCCGAAGAGGTCGAGGTCCATTACCTGCAGGCTCCGTACGTGAAGGAAATTTGCGTGATGGCGCTGGAGGCGCGTCCGGGAGATCCGATGTCGGAACGTCTTCACGCTGTGGTCGTGCCCAACTTTGAACGGTTGCGGGAACGCAAGATCGTCAACGCCAAAGAAGTGATCCGCATCGACATTGAAGCGCTCTCGCACAAGATCGCGTCGGGCAAACGCTTAGGAAGTTATGACATCTGGCAGGAAGAACTGCCGCGTACCACGACGCGCAAGTTGAAGCGTTTCCAGATCGAGAAGAAAGTTCGGGAGTTACAACGGAGTGGCGGCGATTCCGATAGCGGCGCGGAGAAGCCGCTAGCCCCGCTTACCCTAGCCCCGCTTACCGATGACGAGCAATTGTGGCTGGAGCGCGACGATGTGAAGCGCGCCCTCGCAGTCGTGCAAGAATCTGCGCGCAACCGCACCGGCGCGATTCTTCCTACGCACAATCTCGAACTCGATCTGGGCCTCGATTCCATGCAGCGCGTCGAATTGCTGACCGCACTTGAGCAGCAATTGGGTGGCGATGTGCCCGAATCGCAACTGGCGGAAATCTACTCGGTGCGCGATCTGGTCGACGCCGTTCTGGCGAGCGCGGGCAGGGGCGAAGGCCAAGCGGGCACAGCAGCACCCCCTTGGTCGACGATCTTGAGCGAGCCAGTAACCGATCCCGAGGTGCTTGCCCTGACGCAGCACAACATTTTCTTCGAAGTGTTTTTCTTTCTGCTGGGAAAACTGATTTATCTTTTCGCGCTCGACCGCTTTCATTTGAAGATGCGCGGACTGGAGAATCTGCCGGAAAAGGGTCCCTTCCTAGTCTGTCCGAATCACCAGAGCTATGTCGATCCGATGGTGATGGTTGGGGCGTTCCCCTGGCGGCTGTTTCGCGACACGTTTGCGCTGGGTACCAGCGACATTTTCGGCAAAGGATTCATGCGGCGGCTGGCGGGATGGCTGCGCGTGGCCGTCCTTGACCCCGATGCCAACCTGGTGCCCGCGATGCGCGCCGGAGCCTACGGCCTCAGCCAGGGACACATCCTGATTCTCTATCCCGAAGGCGAGCGCACCGATGACGGCACTCCGCGGGTTTTCCGCAAGGGCGCCGCGATTCTCTCGATCCACACCCAGGCGCCGATTGTTCCGGTTGCGATCGAGGGCTTCTACGAAGCTTGGCCACGCCACAAAAAATTCCCAAAGTTC
>JBAWFQ010000183.1:0-5937 GCA_049592035.1 Terriglobales bacterium | reverse complement strand
CAGATGCATGTCGGCATTCGCACCGACGCCTTCGGATCGGTTGAGATTCATACGGTCGTCCAGCAAAGCCAGGTCGGCATCACGGTTCAGTCCGACCGCGATATCGCGCGCTGGTTCAGTTCTGAAGTTCCGAGCCTCGAGTCCGGACTCAACCAAAGCCATCTCCACCTCACCGCCGTCGACTTTGATAACGGACGCTCTGGTGTTCAGACCGCGACCAGCTTTCAGCATGGCCAGTCGCAGCAACATTTTTCTCAAACGTCCGGCTCCTCAGCCGCCGCGTTGCCCGGAACCCGGTCAGAAGAAGACACAGTATCGGATACCGCAACCATTGACATTCTCCCCACAGACCTGTCCATCGGGCCTGGGGTAAATCGCGTCAGCATTCACGCTTAGGAGGTAACTCGTGCACGCCTCGCTGCTACAAATGCTTCACCCGGCCGCTCAAGCCGCGGCCAACTCGTCCCCATCTTCGTCGTCTACAAATTCCTCGTCTTCGTCTTCGTCGACCGATCCCGGCGTGGACTTGACCAACACGTTCCTGCAGTTGCTGTCGGTGCAGCTCGAAAATCAGAGTCCTATGAATCCCGTCGATCCCAACCAGTTCGTCACACAACTCGCAACCTTCGACTCGCTCGGCGAATTGACGCAGATCCAATCGCTCATGCAGACGCTGGTCAACGATGTCGGTGGCACCACCCCTTCGACCTCCGGCGGCAACGCCAATGCCGCCGCCACTCCAACTTCCACGCCAAATGTCAATTCCATTTCTCACTAAGGAGCCCGTATGCCGAATTTCTCAGTCCCACTTTCCGGATTGGACGCCAATTCCGCCGCCCTCGCCACCACCGCCAACAATCTGGCCAACCTCAACACTGTCGGTTACAAAGACCAGCAAATCCAGTTCGCCGATCTCTTCTACCAGAACCTCGGGACGGACGGCGCGGGTGACCCGATCCAGCAGGGCGCGGGCGTCCAAGTCAGTTCTCAAACCACCGACTTTACCCAGGGCGACGTTTCCGCTACCGGCATCGAAACCGATGTCGCCATCAACGGCAATGGTTTCTTCGTGGTCCAGGACAACGGCATACAAAGTTACACGCGTGCCGGCAATTTCGAAGTCGGGACTAACAACCTGCTCGAAACCGCCGACGGTCAAACGGTTATGGGATACCCTGCCACCGATGGCGTCGTCGACACCAGCGCGGGTCTCACCACTCTCGAGCTCGGAGCCGGAACCAGCAGTCCCGCGACCGCGACCGCCAACTTGCAGATGACCACCAACCTCGACGCCACCGACACCGATGGCACGTATTCGACCCAGGCCACCATCTACGATTCGCTCGGCGCCGCTCACCAGGTCACCGTCACCTACACCAACCTCGATGCCCCCGCTGCCGCCGCCCAAGCCGCGACTGGCACGCTCACCATGGCCGCTAACCCTGCCGACACCCAAACTGTGACCATCGGCGGCGAGACCTACACCTTCACCACAAACGCCCCTGCCGCTGGTACAAATGACGTTTTCATTGGCGCAACGGCTGCCATCACCACCGCAAACCTGGTGAATGCCATCAATGGCAACTATGCGGATACCGCGGGCACTGCCTCTCCGGGCGGTTATGGGACCGGCACTGGCGCCAATCTCGCTGCCATCGCCACGGACGCGGGCGGCGGCGTAATCACTCTAGCCGCAACCAGCACCGGTACCGCCAGCGATTTCACCGCCACCAGTTCGGGTGGAGGTGGCACCAATGAACTTACTTGGAACGCCGGCGCGGGAGCAAACGGCAGTAACGCCACGCCCGCCGTCATCAACACCTGGGGCTTTCAGGTCTCTATTCCCGCCACCGACCTCACGAGCGGGACGGGAATTCTGCAGACTGGCACATTAACCTTCAACGGCGATGGCGTGTTAGCCTCGGACAGCATTGGCGCCGGCCCCACCAATACGCCGCCGGTCAATATCACGAACATTCCCATTACCAATTTCGCCGATGGCGCGGCCAACCAGACCTTCGACTGGAATCTGCTCAATGGGAAGACTCCTGTCGTCACCCAACTGGCTGCCGCCAACAGCACCGCCTCGATTCAACAGGACGGCACTGCCAGCGGCACCCTGCAGAGTTTCAACATCGGCTCCGATGGCACCATCACCGGCTCTTTCAGCAACGGAACCACCGCGACCCTGGGACAAATCGCGCTCGCCAGCTTCGCCGACGAGCAGGGCCTCTCCCGCAACGGCGACAACACCTACTCCACCACGCTTGCTTCCGGCCAGCCCACCATCGGCGCGCCCACCAGCGGCGGCCTCGGCAGCATTACCGGCGGCTCCCTCGAAGCGTCCAACGTCGACATCGCCACCGAGTTCTCGAACCTGATCGTCGCACAGCGCAGCTACGAGGCCAACGCTCGCGTCATCACCACCTTCGATCAGATCGAGCAGGACACCATCGCCCTGAAACAGTAGAGTTCGATTCTCGCGTGGAGACGGGCGTCTTCACGAGCCCGTCCTGAGTGAAGCTGGAGTCGGCTTTTGGTCGCGCCTATCTGGGCGATGGGTGCCCCATCCTTGCGCGTTTTTTTTGCGCAAGGGTGGGATTCCACGGAAGCGTGGAGCTAGGATTTTGCATTTGCACTTGATTTTGCATCTGCACTTGATTTTGCATTAGCTTTTGATTTTGGGTGGCGCAGCGCTTCAGCGCTGCGAGAGACGCCCTATTTTCAGTGCCGGCTTTAGCCGCTGAGGGACGGCAAATTTTCAAACTGCACCACTATAGTTGGCTCGACCGGGTTCGATGGCATCGCGCCGAGCACAGTCCTTCTCTGAGTTTTTTCATGAGAGCGCCCTCAGATAAGATTCTGCGGTCGTGCCGTCGTGTCTCCCACGCCGGTTGGTTTCTTCCAAGCGATTGATTCCAGCCTGCTTTTCTCCATCGCCCTTTGGATTGTCCGCCTGGGAACCCCGGCCCCAGGCTTGCAAACGTGAGCACGATGCCGGATGTGCAACTCAGTACCGTGCCCGAAAAAGCTGCCCGGAAAAAAAGAAAATGGCCGGCGGTCGTGCTCGTTCTGGTGCTGGCGGCAACGGGCATCTTCCTCTGGTTGCGCGAACCCTCAACCGCCGCCGAAGGCGCTGCCGAGTCGACGCTTACCTTGGAAACTTTTGTCGTGAATCTCACTGCTTCCGGCCCGCGTGCCTACCTCCGTGCCGGAATCACACTCGGCCTGGCGCACCCGCCGCCTCGCAACGTGCCCACGGCGCTGGTGCGCGACACCATCCTCTCCGTGCTCGCCACCTCCCAGCCTGAAGAGTTGTTGAAGCTCGAAGGCAAACGCCAGCTCAAGGACGAATTGCTGAAGGCCTTGCACGAGCGGGTGCCTCAGTTGGCTGTCGAAAATGTCTACTTCACCGAATTTCTGGTCCAGATGTAAGAAGACCAGATGTAAGAAGAGCAAGTGCAGGAAGTACAGAGGCAGTAAATCCAAACATAATCTGGTGCAACTTAAATGGCTGCCGTCGCCCAACCCAATCCCGCCACTGCTGTCGCCGATCGGCCTGCCGATCCTCTGGCGGATGCTCTGGCAAAAAGATGGGCGCAAGTGGAATCTCTGCCTTGCCTGCTTACGGTCGAAATCTCCGTGCCCGGGTTCACGGTCGCCGACCTCGTTCATCTGCAACCCGGACGCATCATTGCCAGCCGCTGGACGGTTGGGCAAGACGTTCCCCTGCGGGTCAATGGGGAATTGATTGCCTGGAGCGAATTTGAAGTCGTACAGAACCACCTGGCGGTGCGCTTGACGGAGTTGGCCTAAATGGAATTCGCCGAAATCCATATCGCAACCGATGCACCGGCAAACCGGCCGGGCTGGCTCGCGCATGCCGCTGCCCGTGTCAGAACTTTCTGGCGCACCGTGATTTGGAGATCGTCGATTTCGAGATCGTCGATTTCGAGATCATTGATTTGGAGATCGTTGGCCTGCCGCATACGCGTACGCCGGCCGCGCAAGCAGCTTTCCGTCAGCGAAACCGCTGCGCTCGGCGATCGCCGCTTCGTTTCTGTGATCCAGTTCGAGCGCCGTCGTTTCCTGATCGGCTCCAGCCCCTCTTCGGTCACTCTGCTTTCAAGACTGCCAGACGAATGCGGCAACGGCGAAGAAGGGGACGATCTTGCAGAAAAAAGCAAAGGGTAAAGGAAAGAGCGGAGAAGAAAGATTGATGCGGGGCTTGCGAACCTCATTTTTTCGAAGCTCGTCCGGCCTGGCTCTGCTGCTTCTCGCCGCATCTGCGCCGCTCTGGGCGCGTCCGCATCCGGAGCCCGGCATCTCTTTGCCGGGACTGCTGCCCGGGGCCGCGCCCGGCAGTTCCGCGCCCTGGAACATTGTCCTGCTCCTCACTCTGCTCACCCTGATTCCCGCCATCGTGCTCTCGATGACGCCGTTCGTGCGCCTGCTCATTGTCTTTCATTTTCTCCGCCAGGCGCTAGGCACCCAGACCACGCCCAGCAATCAGACCCTCATCGGACTCTCCCTTATCCTCACTTTCTTCCTCATGCAGCCGGTCGGCGCCGCCATCTATGACGACGCCATCGTTCCCCTCGACGCCGGACACATAACTATGATGGCCGCCCTCGATCGTTCCATCATTCCCATGCGTCACTTCATGCTCAAGTACGCCCGCGAAAAAGATCTCGCGCTTTTCGTCGAACTGGCACATGAGCCGCGTCCCGCCCGCCCCGACGATCTTGAGATGCGCATCGTTGCGCCCGCCTATCTCCTCAGCGAGCTGCAGGCTGGCTTCCGCATCGGAGCCGCCCTGTTTTTCCCTTTTCTTGTCATCGATATGGTCACCGCCGCCGTCACCACCTCGATTGGCATGATGCAATTGCCGCCGGTCATCATCTCCACCCCGCTCAAGATCATTTTGTTCGTGGTGGTTGACGGATGGAATCTGCTGATCGGTTCCCTGATGCGGAGTTTTTCGTGAACCTGAACCTGAACCTGAACCCGAACCCGAAAACGAAAGGCGCGTATGGAAACCGAACAAGTCGACGCGCTCTTCCGCCACACCCTGCAGATGGCTCTGTTGATTGGCGCGCCGCTGCTCTTGTTTGCGGTTCTGGTGAGCCTGCTCGTCTATGTGGTGCAGGTCCTGACTTCCCTGCAGGATCAAACTCTTTCGCACGTTCCGCGCATGGCGGCGATGGCGGCGGCCATTCTGCTGTTTTTCCCCTGGATGCTGCGCAAACTGATGTTTTTCACCATCGGCCTGTGGTCCGACTTTCGCCCGTTCGTGCGCTGAAAGGGCCGTCCGCTGAGAGATGTGGACGAGCGCGACTTCCAAGGTTGCGGAGGGCTCGATGTTGCACTTGATTTTGGGGGGCGCAGCGCTTTAGCGCTGCGGTAACCGCATTGTTTTGACTGCGGCTTTAGCCGCTGAGGTAGTACCGAGTTAGCAACTGCCCACCGAGGTGATTGTGCTTCAACTGCCCACAACGATGCCCTTTGCGACTGCCATCGAGCGCACGCTCGCCGTTTGGATGGTTGCCGGTTCACGTGTCACCGGCGTCCTCGTCGTTGCGCCTTTTCTTGGCAGTGCCGCCGTCCCCCCTCGTATCAAGGTTGGCCTTGCCTTCCTGCTCACCGCATTCATGGCGCCACTCGTCCCCACGCTTCCATCTGCTCTTTCAACGTCCGCGCTTGTCCTGCTTTTGCTCGGAGAGTTTGCCATCGGTTTCCTGCTCGGACTGACGCTGCAACTCATCTTCGAGGCCGGCCAGATTGCCGGCCAGATCTGCGGCGTCCAGATGGGATTCTCACTGGCCAGCCTCATCAATCCCGACAACAGCCAGGCCGACTCCGCCGTGCTCTCCACTTTCTACGAACTGATCGTGCTGCTGCTCTTCATTCAGCTCGGTGTCCCGCACTGGTTGCTGC
>JBAWFQ010000182.1:0-31094 GCA_049592035.1 Terriglobales bacterium | reverse complement strand
GGATGACACAATGGTTTTATGCCGCAAGCTTGCGGGACACAACCACAGCTTATCGCGTTTCCGGGGAGTCGAAGTCACGCGCCTTGAATTTCTTTCAGCACGGCGCTGCAGCGCTCGCACACCGTGGGATTATCTTTGTCTTCGCCCACGTGAGTCGAGTAATTCCAGCAGCGTTCGCATTTCTGTCCGTCGGCTTTCTTGACCTCCACGTGCACGCCGCTTGAGCCGTTGCCGGAGCCTTCCTTCAGCGTCACCGCCGAGACGATGAATAGGTAGCGCAGTTGTCCCTCGTAGCGCTTCAGAACTGAGTGCAGTGGATCGGGTGCGGTGATTGAGACTTGGGCCTCGAGACCCGTGCCAATCAATTTGTTGTTCCGGGCTTCTTCGAGCGCTTTCAGCACCTCGTCGCGAACGGAACGCAGCGTGGTCCAATCGTCGTCGGACGACTTCTCGCCGGATTTGGAGTTGCCTTCGGCTGCAATCTCAGACGAGGAAGGGAACAACGCCAGATGCACGCTCTCCTCGCGGACCGCGAGCTTCGGCAGGTATCCCCAGATTTCCTCGCAAGTAAAACTCATGATGGGCGCGAGCAGGCGGACTAGAGCTTCTCCGATGTGCCACGCGGCGGTCTGTGCGCTGCGGCGGCCCTGCGATTTCGACGCAGAAGTGTAGAGACGATCCTTGAGCACATCGAAGTAAAAGGCGCTCAGGTCGACGATGCAGAATTGGTTTACGCGGTGATAGATCTTGTGGAAAGCGAACTCGTCGTAACCGTTGCGCACATCGTTCGCAAAAGCGCACGTCTGCCGCAGCATGTACTGGTCGAGTTCTTCCATCTTCTCAAAGGGAACTGCGTCTTTTACCGGATCGAAATCGTAGAGGTTGCTCAAAATGTAGCGAAACGTGTTGCGAATCTTTTTGTAGTTTTCGCCCACGCGCTGCATCAGCGCTTCGGAGCCGACCACGTCTTCGCGGAAGTCGACTGACGCGGTCCAGAAGCGCACGATCTCTCCGCCGAGGCGGCTGGCGATGTCAACCGGATCGACGTCGTTCCCGCGCGACTTCGACATGGCCTGGCCTTTGTCGTCGAGCGTCCAGCCAGGCGTAACGACTCCGCGATACGGAGGCGAAGCGTGCGTGCCCATGGCGCAAAGAAGCGATGACTGGAACCATCCGCGGTACTGGTCGCCGCCTTCGAGGTAGAGATCAGAAGGCCACGGATAACGATAGTCGGGCTCGTCCGCAATCAGCGCCAGATAGCTTGCTCCCGATTCGAGCCAAACGTCGAAAATATCGGTTTCCTTTTCAAAACTTGTGCCGCCGCAATGCGGGCACTTTGTTCCGGCGGGCACAATGTTGTCGGACTCCGAGGTAAACCAGGCATCAGCCCCCGAGCGAGCGAACAATTCGACAACCTTGCGGTTAATGGCGTGGTCGTTGAGAGGCTTGCCGCATCCCTCGCACAGAAATACAGCAATCGGCACGCCCCACACGCGTTGCCGCGAGATGCACCAATCGGGGCGAGTTTGAATCATGTTGGAAAGACGTTCCTCGCCCCATGCCGGATCCCATTTCACGTGCTTGATTTCGCTGAGCGTGCGAGTGCGCAGCGTATCTTCTTTCCCCTTACCGCCGGGCATGGGCGTTTCCATGGAAATGAACCACTGCTCGGTGGCGCGGAAAATAACGGGATTATGGCAGCGCCAGCAGTGGGGATACGAGTGCTCGGTTTTTTCCGTGTGCAGTAGCGCGCCGCGGCTTTTGACCAGATCGATGATGGGCTGATTGGCATCCCAGACGCGCTTGCCGTTGTATTCAGGGAGGCCGTTGCGCAGAATCCCTTTTTCATCGACATTGCTGGTGGCATCGAGGCCGTACTTAACGCCGGTGATGAAGTCTTCGGCTCCATGCGAAGGCGCGGTGTGGACTACGCCGGTTCCGGTATCCATGGTGACGTAGTCGGCGAGCACGCCTAGAACTTTGCGGTCGAGAAACGGGTGCTGGAAATTGAGACGTTCGAGCTTGCGTCCGGGGAAGTGGGCGAGTTCGCGCGGGTTGGCAAGGCCGCACTTCTCGGCAGCGTCTGTTGCGAGCTTGGAGGCAACGATATAGACCTCATCGCCGGATTCAAGAGCCACGTATTCTTCGTCGGGATGGAAAGCAACAGCCATGGACGCAGGCAGCGTCCAGGGAGTCGTGGTCCAGATGATGGTGTTGACTTTTTTGCCGGCGAGCGCCGGATCGATCTTCGCCGGATCATTGTCCGGATCGTCGAGCAGCGCGTACTTCACCCAAACCGTCGAACTCGTGTGATTTTCGTATTCGACTTCGGCCTCGGCGAGCGCGGTCTCGTCGTGCATGCACCAGTAGACGGCCCGCAGGCCCTTATACACGAACCCATTCTCATAAAAAGAAAAGAAGGTTTCGAGCACCGTCGACTCGTATTGCGGCGTCATCGTGGCGTAAGGTTTGTCGAAGCGCCCGAAGACTCCGATGCGCTTGAACTGCTGGCGCTGCAGGTCGAGAAATTTCTGCGCATACTTGCGGCACGCGGCGCGGACGTCGGTCGGGTGCATTTCCAGTTTCTTGCCGCCAAGTTCCTTGTCGACTTTGATTTCGATGGGCAGGCCGTGGCAATCCCAGCCGGGAACGTAGGGCGCGTCGAACCCGGACATGGTCTTGGATTTGACGATGAAATCCTTGAGGCACTTGTTCATGGCCGTGCCCAGGTGGATGGGGCCGCTGGTGTAGGGTGGGCCGTCGTGCAGGATGTATTTTTGTTTGCCCTTCCGGGCTTCGCGGATGCGCTCGTAGAGGCCCATCTGCTCCCAGCGCTCCAGCATTTTGGGCTCATTCTGGGGCAGTCCGGCCTTCATGGGAAAGCCGGTTTTGGGTAGATTGATGGTGGATTTCAGGTCCATCGGCACTGGCAATGTTCTCCCAACTGATTGAATCTTTTCATTATATAGGGAGCGCGAAAGGGATACGTCTCTCGGGGCTGCCGCACTTCCAGGGAATGCAAAAAGTACTGTTTCCCACCCCGAAAAAGCGTGTACAATTTTTACCAGGTCGAAGCTCGCGCGCATCTTACTTTTTAAATGACTGGGAACGGGCGGGCAGGTTCGTCCCCTTCGGCAGCTACATTTTTGTTTGCAAACTTTGGCAAGCGCTGAGGCATCTAAGTCAGCGGCGGCCTTTTGGGGTTACTGCTCGGGAAAATATGCCAGCATCTGAAACACCGCAGAATCCGATGGGACCGGAGCCGGAGTTGCACCTCCTGCTGACGAATCAGACTCTGGACGAGCCTCTATGGAAATCCCTATTCCGCAATATTGACGACTTCTTCTTCCCCAAAAAACTTCCGCCGCTAGTCCTCACATCGAAGCCCGTCCCGGTGCGCGATATCTGGGGCTTCTACAACTACAAGGGACGCGGAGCCGCGGGTTCGACTGTCATCCATGTGTTGGCCATCGCTATCATTATTGGCGTCACCTACCTGGGAAAGAAGATGGTGGATGTCGTCAAGCCGAAGCAGACGGTGGAGTTGATTGCGCCCGATGAAATTCCCGCTCTGCCCGCTTCGAAAAGCGTGAGCGGCGGTGGTGGCGGCGGCGGCGATCGCGACAAACTACAGGCGTCACCGGGCCGTCTGCCCAAACAGTCTCTGCAACAGATAACTCCGCCAGCGGCAGTGATTCGCAACCAGGATCCGAAGCTGGCAGTCGATCCGACGATTGTGGTTCCTCCCGACATCAAGCTGCAGCAGCCGAACGTGCCCGATCTGGGGAATCCGATGTCGCATCTGCCGTCGGTCCCTTCGAATGGAACTGGATATGGCGGTGGCATTGGGTCGGGCAGTGGTGGCGGCGTGGGCTCGGGCGAAGGCCCTGGCTATGGCCCAGGTCATGGCGGCGGCACCGGCGGCGGCGCGTACCGGGTGGGTGGTGGTGTTTCTGCCCCGAAGGTGATTTATCAACCCGATCCTGAGTATTCAGAGGAAGCGCGCAAAGCTAAATTCCAGGGAACTTGTGTGCTCTGGCTGGTGGTCGGTCCGGATGGTAAGCCGCGCGACATCCGAGTGGCTCGCACACTGGGATTGGGCCTGGATGAAAAGGCCATCGAAGCCGTGAAAACATGGCGCTTCGAGCCGGGCAGAAAAGACGACAAGCCAGTAGCGACGCAGATTAACGTCGAAGTCACGTTCCGCCTGTACTGAGGCGTCGCAAAAGTTTAGGAGCCCAGAAAGCGGCCGCGCAAGCGGCCGTTTTTGTTTGAGGTTCACGTAGGGGCAGGTGCCCTCACCTGCCCCAGCCGGGCACAGCCCGGCTCGTCGCCGCCTATTCCTTCAAATCCACGTGCACGACATCCTCCACCCGAAGCCCAAGGAACCGCGTTCCCATCTTTCTGAATTTCTCCGCCGAATCCGTCGCGAAGAACTTGAGCGAAGGAGAAAGAACCGCTCGCTCGCGGTCGGACAGAGGCGGCAACTGCGCGGGTTTTGGTCGCATCCCCAGTTGATGCGCTACGTCCTGCGCCGTCGACTCCGCCGAATCCACAATCGCGATGTGCTCCGGCGCCAATCGCCGCAGCAGTGGCTTGATTAACGGATAGTGGGTGCAGCCAAGCACCAGCACATCAGCATCGTGTGCATCGGCGGAAAAAGCTTCCGACAAATAAATCCTTGCCACCTGCTCGGTCACCGGATGTTCCACCCAACCCTCTTCGACCAGCGGCACAAACAGAGGACAAGCCTTCTCCCGCACCGCGACTTTTCGAGCTTCGAGCGCGCGCCGGTAGGCGTGGCTGCTGATGGTCGCCTCTGTGCCGATGACAACCACCTTCCGCTTGCGAGTAGCCGCTGCGGCCGCTTCCGCTCCCGGCTCAACCACGCCAATAACCGCCACGCTCGCCGCGGCTTTGATCTCGTCGAGCGCCAACGCGGTAGCCGTATTGCAAGCGATTACTAGCAGTTCCGCTCCCTGATCCTGCAAATAGCGCACTGCTCCAACCGCGTAATGCGCGACCGTGGCCGCTGATTTCGATCCATAAGGAAGGCGCGCCGTGTCGCCGAAGTAGAGATAGTCGGCGCCGGGAATTCGTTCGACCAGAGCTCGGAGAACCGTCAGTCCGCCT
Source organism: Terriglobales bacterium (assembly GCA_049592035.1). Classification (GTDB taxonomy): domain Bacteria; phylum Acidobacteriota; class Terriglobia; order Terriglobales; family Acidobacteriaceae; genus Acidiflorens. Next base: position 25,961 of record JBAWFQ010000182.1, on the reverse strand, counting down.
ACGCCTGAGTCAAACACGCCGATCGTCGGCCTGTGTGAGGAAGCCATCTTAACTTATGATACAAGGCGCTCCCGTTCGGAAGGTTTATTGCTGGCCGTTCGCGGCCGCCACTTTTTCTCCGACATCCGCAAACGAAAACGCGATCGAAACATTCGAATATTCTTTCCCGCCGATCTCCACGTAGGGATAAACAAAATAGTTCAACGGCGGACCATCCTGCGCCGGGACCAGTTTCAGATCGCGTCCCTCGGTGAACTGCACGCGATTGACATCGTGCGCGCCGAAAAAATAATCGTGCTTCTCCGGGTGCTTCCAGGCCTCCGAAATATCCACTGGAACCCAGCCCGTCGAGTCGAGATAGAATTCCGCCCAGCAGTGGTATCCGGGAATTTCGGCAGAGTGTTTATCGGCCGGGATCGGGAAGCCGATCTGGAAGCGTGCCGGAATCTTCACGGACCGCGCCATCGAAATGAAGACCGAGTGAAAATCGGTGCAGTTGCCATGCTTGGAATCGCAGGCCCAGAGCGTATCGCCGTGTCCCCAGCCCTCGCCGGTCTTGTCGTATTTCATGGTGCGAAAAACGTATTCGTAGATGTCTTTGGCCTTTTCGAGCGGAGTGGTCGCGCCTTGGGTTTCCTGCGCGGCCAATTGCGCCGGAATTCCTGTCACCGGCACCAACCGGTCGGGCTCAAGAAATCGCGCTAATTCGACGCGGGGAGGTTTTGCGGGCGGCGCCTCTCTTACTGGTTTTCCATTCACCAGCACCACGTGCTCCTTCCGCATCACGTCGTAATCCACGGAGAACTTGTACTCGGCCTTGTCCGCGCTCGCCGTCTCGGCGTACAGAACCTCGTTCCCATATTCGGGCTGGCGAACCTGCTTCAACGGCAAGTCGCCGCTTCTGGAAGTAACCTTCACATCCTGAAAGAGGTCGGCGTGAGCGAGCGGAATCCAAACGCATACGCGCTGTCCGGGGCTGACATTTTTCACGGTGAAGGCGTAGTGAAAGTTGAAGTGGCGCTCATTTTGAAGAGTAGGCTGAGCAAATTCTGGGAAAGACAACACGACTAACAAGGCAAGCAGAGATCGACGCAGCATGGCGCATCCTTTCCAGAGACGAATCGTTTGCGAACGACCAACGACCAACGACTAGCGACGGTTGATAACAGGGAAACGGCCAACGGACGTTTTACGCGGGACTATCGTCAAGTAAAACCGCGGCCGGAGCGTCGAGACGGGCAGCGCATAGTCAGAGTGTGACTCGCAGTCTGCCCGTTGCGGAGCGCCATGTCAAATTTCTCCACTACGGACCGCAGTTGCTCAACCCCTCCGCCGCCCGTTATCCTTCTGGCCATGCCGAGCACTCTCGTCGAATGCGTTCCTAATTTTTCCGAAGGCCGCGACCCGGCCAAAGTCGATGCCATTATTGAAGCCATGAAGATTCCCGGCGTCTATCTCCTCGACCGCGAGATGGATTCCGATCACAACCGCTGCGTCATTACCCTGGTCGGCGAGCGTGACGCCATTCAGGAAGCCGCGATTCGCGGAGTAGGGAAGGCGGCTGAGTTGATCGATCTCACCAAACATCAGGGCGCGCACCCGCGCATGGGCGCGGCCGACGTTATTCCTTTTATCCCAATTGACGGGGTCACCATCGAAGACTGCGTGGCCATGGCGCGCCACGTTGGAGCCGAAATCGCGAAACGCTTCCAGATTCCGGTTTATCTGTACGAAGCCGCCGCGGCCACTCCCGAACGCCAGAACCTGGAAAATATTCGCCGCGGCCAGTTTGAAGGCATTCGCGCCGACATTGCGACGAATCCTGCGCGCAAGCCTGATTTTGGCGAGCCTCGCGTGCATCCCACGGCCGGAGCAACCGTCGTTGGCGCGCGCAAGTTTCTGATTGCTTACAACGTCTTCCTCAATACGCCCGACGTCGACATCGCCAAGAAAATCGCGAAAGCCGTGCGCTTTTCGAATGGTGGCCTGCGCTTCGTTAAGGGAGCCGGATTTCTGGTGCGCGGCCTGGCCCAGGTTTCGATGAACCTGACCGACTTCGAGCAGACTCCCATTCATCGCGTCTTCGAATACGTGAAGCGCGAAGCCGCGCGCTATGGCGTCATTCCGGTCTCCAGCGAGATCGTCGGCCTGATTCCGAAAAAGGCGCTGGAGCAGGCCGCGGAATGGTTTCTGCAAGTCGAGAATTTCGATTCCTCGTTAATCCTGGAGAACCGCCTGACCGCGGTGATGGGCGGCAAAATGGCGGTTGGTGGCCTGCGCGCCGGAGTCGAACCCTTCATCGAACAACTGGCCGCTCCGACCGCGACCCCCGGAGGCGGCAGCGCTGCCGCCGCCAGCGGAGCCATGGCCGCCGGACTCGCAAGCATGGTCGCCTCCATGTCGCGCGGCAAGAAAGCCTACTTGCAGTATGAAAGCCAACTCAGCGAAGCCATCGCCCGGCTCGGCCAGCTTCGCGAAGAACTCAAGTCCGCGATCGATGCCGACGCCGAGTCCTACAACCTCGTGATGAAAGCCTACAAGTCGGCAAAAGAATCCGGTGGCAACGGTAACGAAGGCGACGCCGCGATCGCCGCTGCTCTCAAACAGGCGACCAGCGTTCCTCTGGGCGTCGCCGAAAGAGTCGTCGAGGTGGCCGAGATCGCTGCCAAGCTGAAGCCGATCACGAATCCAAACATGAAATCAGATCTGACGACGGCAATCGCACTGGCGAAGGCCGCGCTCGAAGGCGCGCTCGCAAACGTCGAGATCAATCTGGATTCACTGAAGGACGAGGCGTTCGTAACCGAGACGAGAAAGCATGCTACGAAGCTGAAAGGCTAGGAGGCAACGCCCATTTCCCACGCAAACTTCCCCGATTCGAGCGTTCTAGAACCAGCCGGGGGACGACGTACTTTAGTCACGGTCCATGCTGCGATTAGGCGCTAAAATAGATAGATCGTGTAGAGTCCAGGAAGATAACGTATCATTTGTGGTCTGCATCTAAAATTGCAAACCCATTTGACGGCCTTGCCCTAAGAGCTACATTTTGAGGAGTGCTATGAAGAAATTGTGTTTTGCGGTATTGCTTCTCTGCGCGACGGTCGGCTACGCCATGCCTATCGCATCGTCGGCGCGTGCCATGGTGCCTGCTGAACTTCAGCAACTGATTGGCGTCGATTACCGGGCGCTCAAGGATTCACCCACCGCGCAGGCGCTCAAAGATAAAGTCATGCCCCAAAATCTCAAGGACCTTGAGGTCGCGCTGAAGGGCATTGGCATCAGCTCCGATCGCGATCTTGACCAGCTGAATTTCGCCTCATTCCGCACCGAGAAAAAAGGCATTCAAACCATCGGCGTGGCGGCCGGATCGTTCTCCGCCAAAGCCGTGCTCAAGAAGATGAGGCTCAAGAAGATCACGGGCGTCAAGTACGGTACGGCCCGCATTTATCCGATGGATAACGGTCTGGTCATGACCTTCCTTGACGACAACACGCTGGCCTTCGGCGAGGAAGCGTCACTGCACAGCGCGCTCGATACGCGCGACGGCAAGCGCCCCTCACTCGATTCGAATCCAGTGATGACCGACCAGATGGCAGCCGTTGACGGTGCGCCGATGTGGAGCATTCTCGATCAGCAGGGAACCCAGGCGGTCATGTTTTCCGCAATGGGCGACGCCGCGTCCAAGGTCGGCGACTACGACAGCATCAAGAAGCGCATCCTGGCTTCTCGCTACACCATGAACTTCCAAAGTGGAGTAAGTTTCGATCTGACCGTGCAAACCGCCGACTCGATGACGGCGGCCACGCTCTCCACAATTCTCAAGGGTGTGATGCTGTACAAGAAGCTCGGTGCCAGCCCGGCCGAAAAAGCTGCCATCGACTCGTCTACCGTCGATTCCGACAGCTCGAACTTGCAACTCCATTTCAAGAGCGACGACCAGAAATTCCAGTCCCTGATGAACTCGCCGCTGTTCGCGGCAGTATCGCACTAACGTTTCGCACTAACGTCGCGCACGAATCCGAAAAGTGAGAGCGTCCCGGATATTTCCGGGACGTTTTCTTTTGTGCAAATTCCGTCGTGTCCGGATTGATACGCCGTTTACCGCAAGACACGACGCTCGCCGCCCTCTTCTGCGCGAACAGCCTGTGGTGCAAGTGCGATTCGTATCAGGGCACGCATTCATGCGTGCCATAAGTGCAGCAAAATCAATGCGCCTTTAGGCGCTGGTTTTGAGTTTCCGACTTCGCCACGGGCTGCGAAGTCCTCGCCCAACGTGGAGCCAGTCTTTGGTCCGAACCTTGCTTTCTATTTGCTGCGTCATGTTCGCAGTTTATAGTTCACTTTCGGCAAAGAAGAGGGAATCATGAAGCGGACGCCCATAGTGTCCGTACGCGGGGTGGTTGCTGTCGCGCTCCTTCTAATTGTTTCAGCAGGAGCCTTTGCAATTTGGCGCGCCTCGCGGGCGCTCGGTTCGGCGGCTGCTGATTTTCATGCGGCCAACGAGATCCGATTTGCCGTTCGTCAACTTGTTCCCGCAGCCAACGCCGATTTCGAAATAATCAGCGCGCCCGCCGTATTCTTCCAGGCAACAAGGTTCGAGGATCATCTCTATATCGCGGGTCCGGCCGGGCTGCTGGAATACGATGCCAGCGGCGCACTGCTCCACCAATATGCGGTGGGCCGCGAGCTTCCAGGATCGCCGCTGATCGCGCTGGCTCCAGCGGTTCTCGCCGATTCCCGCGAACCTGAGCTTATTCTTGCGACCGCGAACGACGGCCTCTTGGCCTTTAACGGCCGGAGCTTCCGCCAGATTTTCCCTTACGACTCCGAGGTTCGCGCCATTACTGCGATTCTCCCGGATGCTTCCGGCCATCTTCTGATTGGAACGAAAAAGCGCGGCGTCCTGGTCTACGACGGAAAAAAGATTACGGCTCTGCATTCCACGTTAAAGAATGTGTATGTGACTGCCCTCGCCGGCAATGAGTCAGACTTGTGGGTTGGCACTTTGGATCGTGGCGTTCTCCACTTTCATGCCGCCGCGACTGACAGTTTTTCTGAAGCGCAAGGACTCCCTGATCCGCAGGTAGAGTCCCTTGCCGTTTTCGGTGACACGACCTATGTCGGCACTCCGCTGGGCGTGGCCGTTTTCAGTGGCGGACAGTTTTCGCGAGCGCTCGCCCCCGGAGTTCTGGCGACGGCTCTGCTTGCGATTCGCAACCAGCTTTATGTTGGGACGGAAGATCAGGGCGTGATTTCAATTCCGCTGGAAGGTCGGCGCCCTAGCTTCAACCTTGCGCCAGGTTCGGAAGAAGAATCGAAGTTATCCGAAGTGCGCCAAATTTTCAGCTCCGGCGATGCAGTGTTCGCGGTAGCCCGCAACGGCCTCTATCGCATGAATTCACATGGATTCGGATGGGAGCCGGTATTGCAGGCCAGCACCGCCACTCTCAGCGACCGCAATATTTCCGCGCTGGCCGCGGATGCGAACGGCCGCCTCTGGGTCGGCTACTTCGACCGCGGCCTTGACATACTTTCGCCCGACAACCTTTCGCCCGATAAAGCCCGCGAGTCCCATATCGAGGATGAACACGTCTTCTGCGTCAACCGCATCTTGCTGGATTCGAAGACCGGTACGATGGATGTTGCCACGGCCAATGGTCTAGTTCGTTTCGACGATCGCTTCGACGGTCGCTTCGGCACTTCGGGCGGCGAACAACAGGTACTCACTCGCGCCGACGGGCTTATCGCCGATCACGTAACCGATGTGGCCATCTACCGTGATGGTCTCGCGCTAGCCACGCCCGCCGGACTGACTTTTCTCGATGCGAGCGGCGCCCGCAGCATGTATGCCTTCCATGGATTGGTGAACAACCATGTTTATGCGCTCGGCGTTTCAGGCGACGAACTCGTTGCCGGCACGCTGGGCGGTATCTCGGTACTGGAAAAAGGCGACGTGGCCGCGAATTACACAACCACAACTTCGAACCTGAAACACAACTGGATCACGGCCGTCGCGCCGGTGGGCACGGAATGGATGGTCGGCACGTACGGCGCAGGCATCGTGGGTCTGGATCGCTCCGGACATTTTCATGCATATGAGAACGCTTCCGGACAGTTCGAAGTGAACCCCAACGCCATGTTGGTGACGCCTGGCTACGTTCTCGCCGGGACTTTGGGAAAAGGTTTGTATCTCTACGATCGCCAGTCAGGGCGCTGGTCGGCGATCGATCGAGGCTTGCCGTCACTCAATGTGACCGCGCTCGCCGCTGGCGGCGGCTACGTCTACATCGGTACCGACAACGGTTTGGTCCGCATTCGAGAAGAGAAACTGCATTTATGAAACGCAAAATTTTGCCGGCTCTTATTTCGCTGCTGATCTCGCTCCTGGCTTCGCTCCTGACTCTGCTGTTGACTGCGGGGCTGCTGTTTGCCGATGCGGGCGTCCTCATTCCGCGCGACAAACAGCAGCCCGATCCCGCCGTGCTCTCGCTCGAAGAAATGGAAATCACCGTCCGCATCGACAACGGGGATGCGCGCGTCTTCGTGCGCCAGATTTTTGCCAATCACACCGGCAGGATCGAAGAAGGGAACTACATCTTCGCTCTTCCGAGTCACGCCACCATCTCCGATTTTGCCACCTGGGACGGACCCACGCGTATCCCCGCCGTGATTCTTGAGCGCAAGCGCGCCGAGGAGATCTACAACCAACTGAAGCAGCAGGCGATTGATCCGGGCCTGCTCGAGATGGGAGAACGCGGCTCGGAAGAGGCCAAACGCACCTCGGTGTTCAGCGCGCGCATTGTTCCGATTTCAGCGTATGGGACGAAGCGCCTGGAGATTGAGTATCACGAGTCGATTCCGGTGGAGAATCTCAAGTCCTACTTTGCTATCCCATTGCGTCCCGACGCGTATTCAGCCCAGGCTGCGCGCCATCTTCGCATCAACTTCGAACTGCATTCGGCGCACGCCATCCGCAACTTTCAGGCGCCGGCCAAAACCTTCGCTATGCAACTCGATCAGAGCACGGCACACGTCGTCGAAGGCCACTTTGAAGGCGAAAACGTAAATCTTGGGGAAGACTTCGTCGTCACCTATGATCTCGATCCTGCCGCGTCCGACAGTCTTCAGGTTCTAACGTATCGCAACCCGGTCAGCGGCCAGCCCTCGCCGACGGAGATGTCTCCCGTCCGCAGCACAAATGCACCAGGCTTCTTCGAAGCCGAAGCGCTGCTCGGATTTGGGCAGAGCGCGGCTCCAAACGGAAATGCGCCGAGCGTCGCGTCCAAGACTGGCGCTTCAAAAACCATCATTGTTCTGTTCGACACATCGCTTTCCATGCAATGGGAAAAGCTGGAGCGCAGCTACCAGGCTTTCGAAACTCTGCTGCGAACGCTTCGGCCCGCGGATCATTTCAGTCTCGTGCTCTTCAACAGCGAGACGCAAGTCTTGCCGTTAGCCACGGCGGATGCGGGCAATATCAAGCATGCCATTGAGTTCGTCCGCGCCAGCCGCCTGCGCGGAGGCACCGATATCCAGCGCGCCCTCCAGACCGGACTGCAGCAAGCCGCCGCTCAAGGCGCGACCAATTCCTATCTCGTGATTTTGAGCGATGGCGGAGCAACTCGCGGTCCCATTCAGAATGGAAAACTGGCGGCGTGGTACGCGTCGGCATGGAAACAGCTTCCGGAAACTCAGCGCCCGCGTACATACATTCTTGCCGTCGGAGACGATGCCAACCTGCCGCTGTTTCGTCTGCTCGCGCGCCAGGACGGACTCGTCGAACACGTGCTCTCAACCGAGCCCATGGATTTCAAACTGAACTCGTTTCTCTCGAAGATCGGACGCAGCCCCATCGGCCAGTTGCAACTTTCCGTCGTGCCTGAAGCGGCTGTCGATAGCGTCTATCCTTTGCAGGCCGCAACTTTTGCCGGGTCGCTCGCCTCCTGGGTCGGCCGTTACCAGAAGCCGCAGGAAAACGTCCGCTTCAAGGTGGGTGGCGTGCGCGACGGAAATCCGCTAGCGCTCGACAGTAATGTCAACTTTCCCCGCGAATCCTTCGAGCACGCGCAGTTGCCGCGGCTCTGGGCGCGCGCCCGAGTGGACGCTCTGCTCGAAAAAATCGAACGCGAGGGCGAGGATCAAGCCACCATCGACGAGATCATCCGACTCGCGCGTCAATACAAATTCGTCACGCCGTACACATCGTTCCTGGCCGTCCCGCGCGCCTTGCTGCGCCCACGCGTCATTCGTCCCGGCGATCCCGTGCTTCGCGTGAAAGCGGACGAATCCATAGTCTCGGTAGTCGCGCTGTTTCCGTTTGGATTAGTTCAGCCGCTTCGCTACCTCTCATCGGAAGACATCTGGCAGACGCGCTTTCTCGCTCCCACCGACATGCAGGATGGAACTTACACGGTGCGTCTTATCCTGCGCGATCGGCTGGGGCATACCTATCGTGAATCAAAGACATTTGTGATTGCGAGCAAGCCGCCGGTAGTCGAAGTGAAGCTGGACCACAAACGATTCCAGCGCGGTCAGACGATCAACCTGAAGGTCAATGCATCCCAGAGCACGCGTACGCTGGTCGCGCGCCTGGAAGGTGCGGCGCCAGTTGAACTCAGGTGGGACGCAAAAGCCGCCGCCAATACTGGCGATCTCTTCATTCCCGGACAAACCATTCCCGGCACCTACAAGCTGACCGTCACCGCCGAGGATATTGCGCACAACATTGCAACGCAGGAGGTGCGGATTGAAGTGCTTCCGTGATTTAAAACCAAAAAAGCTCGCAGTACTTGCGCTCGTCATCGCCGGCGGATTGACATTCTCCGCCGTGGGCGAGTTGCCCTCGTGGATTCGGAACATCGAAGCCGGGAGCGCGCTGCAGGCCGTCTTTTTTCGCATGATGTCGCTGCCGGGCGGCGCTGTGCTTTTTCGCCGGCCTCCGCGCGAGACTCGTCCGGCTCTCTCGGATCTCATCCAATCCCAGCCCGGCAAGGCCGAGCTTTATTCCTTGCGAGCGCTGGAAGACGAACAGCAACTTGACTTCGCAGCGGCTGAGTCCGACTGGAAATCCTACGTCGAACAATCTTCCGACAAGATTAGCGCCGAGTTGGCGCTCGCCGATTTTTACCACCGCCGCCTGCGTCCAGCCGACGAAATCAAAATTCTCTCACTGGTTGCGAATGCGCCGCCGATTGCGGCAGAGAAACTTACGTCTCCGGCTGAGCAGCAGTCTTGGAAATCATTCGACCGCATCTTCGGCATCATTCAAGAGCAGGGCCTGCCAAAAGAAGTTTCGATCGCACAATGCCAAGCCTGGATCGCCCGCTATCCTCACGAGCAATCGCTCTACGCGCGTTTCCTTCAGTTCCTGGTTTCTCAGAAAGAGTACGCTGCTGCCGGCAAACTGATTGCCGACTACAGTCAGCAATTCCCCAACGACAAGATCTTTCCTGTGAAAGCGAAGGCGATGATCGAATATCGCCAGGGCTCGGTGCGCGAAGGTCTGGCGGTTTACGAGCAAACTTTTCAGCCGCTCTGGGATCCGGAGTTGGTCAAGAGTTATTTCGATCTGCTGCGCGAAACCCAGAATCTGCGCAAGTTTCTCGACCAGACTCGCGCCGCACTCAATGCCAATCCCGAAGACCTCAATGCGACGGCGCGCCTCTTTTATTACTACCAGCAGCAAGGCAAGCTCGATGTGGCGCAACAGGCCATCGCCGATTTCCGCCACCACAAAGAAAACAACAAGTCGCTCTGGACCTCGCAGGAACTATATATCTGCGCGCGTTTGCTCGAAGACATCCATGCCTATCCCGAGTCGGCGCGCTACTACTTCGCCCTCTACAACAGCCAGGGGTTGCCGGATGCGCAGGAGCAGGCGGTTGCGGGCCTGACCAATCTTTTGCTGACTGCCCCAGAGACGCCCATCCGCTTCGGTTCTGGTGAACTCTCGATGTACCGCGATATTGCCACCATGGATCAGGGACCGGGCTATTGGAACGGCATTCTCTCGTTGCTGCTGAATAGCACCCAGCCGGCAGCGAAATTCTCGGAAGAAGAAGAGCGCGCGGTTCCGTACTTCCACCGTGCTCGCGCCGCGGAACTGCTGGCCCTGCTCGATACGAGGTTTCCGACTTCTGTCCAGCGCCCCGAACTTCATTCCAAGCTGCTCGAGTTCTATGCCAGCGCCGGCGAAAGCGATGCCGTAATTCAGAGCGGTCGTGAGTTCCTCAAGAATTTCCCCAGCGCTCCGCAACGTACTGCGGTCGCTCTGCTCATGGCCGATGCCTATTCGCGCAAGGACGACACCGCCAGCGAGTTTGCCATCTACGATTCCGTCCTGCAGGAACTCGCGGCCAAAACGCAGAACGTGCCTCTCGGAGCAGCGCAAAGTGTCAACTCCGCCAACTATGCGTGGAGCTATTCCTCAGGCGCGTCTGGTGCGGTTGAAGCCGGAGCCGAAAATGAGGAAGCGGAGCAAGACACCGGCGCGCCACAGCAGAACGATAGTCGTCGGCGTCCGCCCAGCCGGGCGTTTCAAGTTGGTTCGACGGCATCGCCCACGCAGCAAGCCGGCCCGCGCTCGCCCGAATATGCCCGTGTTCTGGAACGTTATCTTGCTCGTCTAGTGCAGATGAAGCAGATTCCCCAGGCGCTCGCCGTGTTGCGCCGCGAGATTGACCGCAATCCCGACGATCCCGGTCTTTATGAGCGGCTCGCCGTGTTTCTCGATCAGAACCAGCTAGGCAGCGAACAAGAGGAAGTATATCGCCGGGCGATGGCAAGTTTTCCCGATCGCTCATGGTATGACAAACTCGCGCGGTTCTATCTGCGTTACAAGAGAACTGACGACTTCGAGCAGCTAACGCGGGATGCGGTGAAGACTTTCAATGGCACCGATTTGGAATCTTACTTCAACAATGTCTATGGCAGCCCCGCGCTCTACCTGCGGCTGAACCAGTACGCCCATCAGCGCTTTCCGCACAATCCAGTGTTTGTTCGCAACCTGCTTTCTGCGTATAGGGACCCCTTTACGCCGGATCCGGTCGCATGGGAAGCACTGCTGCGCGAGCATTGGTTTGAAGAACCCACTCTTCGCAGCGAGTTTTTCGAGTACCTTTCGCGAACGGGCAAACTGGAATCTGCGCTGAGCGCCCTACGCCAGAGTGCTCCCGATGACGCCAGTTGGGAAAATAATCCCGCTGCCGCCAATTTCATCGCATGCGCCAATCTCTGGCAGTCGCATTTTGAAGCCAGCGCGCCGGTGCTGAAATCGCTCGCTGCCCAATATCCCGCGGAGCCTGAGATTGCTCGCACCGCCTCGTCTGTCTATCGGTCTCTGGCTTACTCCGAACCTGCCGACACCGCCGTCGCGGCCAAGATCGAAGACAATTTGCTGCAGGCGAATCCTCGCGATACCGAGATCATGGCGCGTATCGGCGACATTTACGCCGACCGTGAACGGTTCACCGATGCCGCTCCGTATTGGGAGCGCATACCGCAGGTTGCGCCCGGTCAATCAGGCGGATATCTGGAAGCGGCGACAATCTATTGGGACTACTACGATTTTGCCAACGCACTCCATTTGCTGCATGAGGGACGCGATCGCCTGCACGATCCGAATCTGTACGCGTACGAAGCCGGCGCGATCTATGAGAACCAGCGTGACTACGCTCACGCCGTCGCAGAATACGTTCGGGGAGCGCTCAGCGGATTACCCGACTCGCCCGCTGAACTGCGCCTGCTGGCGCTCGCGCGCCGCCCCAAATACCGCGATCTCGTCGATCAGGCTACCGGCCGAATCGCGGACCCGCCCGATCCGTCGATGCCCGCCGTGTTCCTGCGCGTAAAGGTGCTGGAAGCGGAGAATCGCAATCCGGAGGTTGAAGCGCTTCTTGATTCACTCGCCGCGCGCGCGACCACGATCGAACAGGCGCAGACCATCGAAAACCTCGCGCAACAGAAATCGCTCGAAACCGTTCGCCAGCACGCCCTCGAAAAACAGGCCGCGCTTACTACCGACCCCGTAACTCGCCTTCAACTCCGCTACGCCCTGATTCAGTTATACGAGGGCCGAAAAGATTTTCAGTCAGCCGAGAAAAATGTCGCAGCTCTCTATCGCGAGAATCCGAAGATTCTTGGAGTAGTGCGCTCGACCGTTGACTTCTACTGGCGCACCAAGAACTATCCGCAGGCGATTTCCGTGCTGCTGCAGGCGGCCAAAGACGCCTATCCCGACCTGAGCAAGCAGTTCACGTACGAGGCAGCGCGGAAGTCGACGGATGCAAAGGAGTACCAGCAAGCGCGCGATCTGCTTACTCAGCTTCTGAAAGACTCTCCTTACAATGCCGAATACCTCGCGGCCATGGCCGATGCTTATGCCCATGCGGGTGACGATCATGGGCTGCAGCAGTTCTACGGAGATGAAATTGCGCTCTTCCGCAGCGCGCCTCTGCCGGCGGACGCTCGCAAATCGCAGATCGCCGCCTTGCGTCGTGGACTGATTCCGGCGCTCACCCGCATGAAAGACTACTCAGGCGCGGTCGATCAATACATCGAGCTGATCAATAATTTTCCAGAAGACGACGCGCTGGTCACCGAGGCTGCGCTCTACGCGCTTCGCTATCAGCGCCAGCAGCAACTCGTGGATTTCTATGCCAAGACGGTAACGCAATCGCCGCGCGATTATCACTGGTCGATGGTGCTGGCTCGCATTCAAACCAATCTCGAGAACTATCCCGCTGCAATCGACATCTATGCCAAGGCGATTGCCATCCGCCCCGACCGCGTCGATCTCTACACCGCGCGCGCTGGACTTGAGGAGCGCCTGATGCGCTTCGACGATGCCGCCTCCGACTATGAACGCATTTATCAACTCGCGTACAAAGATCCGCAGTGGATGGAGAAGGTAGCCGCAGTTCGTGCTCGGCAAGGGAAAGAAGACGCAGTGGTCGCCGCGCTGCAAGCAGCGCTTATCGATGGCCGTCCGGAAAATGCGGCCAACTACTTCGAGGCGGCGCGTCGTCTCGAATCCTGGGGGATGCTCACCGCGGCCCGCACTTTTGCTGAGCGCGGAATCAAGAGCGCCGGGCCGGACCTGCTCGCTGCCCCCGAATACCAGGGTGGCGCAAAAACCTACGTCCGCATCATGACTCGCTTGCGCCAGCATGAGCAGGCCTACGCCACGATGCAGAATGCTTTGGTGGGTGCTGCATCGAATTTGCCCGTCCTCAAGGAACAGATCGAGAAGCAGGGAATTTCCGCCGTGACCGATCAGCGCTGGCGCGACCGGGTGCTCCAAACCCGCATCAACACTGCTCGCGACGGCATGGCTGTCGTGCTCGGGGAAATGGGCAGCACGGTCAATACCTACTTCACGCCAGAGGAGCGGGGCGCTTTCGCCAGCTTTGCCGAAGCCAAGTGCAAAGGCATGAACCCCGTAGACGTCGAGAAATTTGCGATTCCTCTGGCCGAACACGCCGCGCTCAGTGACCAGGAATCTCGCTGGCGCTTCGGGTTGATGATGCAGCGGCCCATCGCGTTTCCGAATTCGCGTGCCAGCGTGCAGCCCTTCATTGATCTCGAGCGCCGCCGCGGACGCTTCGCCGAGTTGGGATCAAGTCTGGAGCAGTACGAAAAGGGAGTGCCGCCGATGTGGGGCATCGCACCTCTGCTCGCCGCCGCCGATGCTTATCGTTCCGCGGACAACGAACAGGAAGAACTCCGCGTGCTCTCCAGTGTTTTTTCCGCAAGAGGCATGGACGTGACTCGTCAACAACGTTTCTTCCAATTGCTTCTGGCGCGCCAGCCGCAGGAACTCGTGCGCATCGCATCGGGGTGGCCGTCGCCCTCGGGTGAGCAGGCGGCGAACTACGCAGTCGCACACGGAGATGCCGAGCTAGCGCACGCCGTCGTGCAGAGTCGCGGACAGCTTCGGCCGCCAGTCTGGAACAAATCCTACAACGCGCTCGTCGGACTTTATTTTGCCGAGCCCACCGCGGACGTAAACAACGCTTTTCTCGGCGCCCTCGGCGACCACACCATCGCCGAGCGCCTCGCCACGCCTGTCGATCGCTCGCAGCAACTAGCCGGCAATATCTGGTTCTACTACGGTTCGCGCTACGGCGAATACCTGGGCACAAATAAAAAGGAGACAACCAAGTTCGGTAACCCCGAGGACTTCCTGCCCGCCATCCTGGAGCAAAGCCCGGCCACGTCTTCCGGATACCTGACTTTGGCCGACTACTACGCCGGCGCCGGTGACACCGGTCGAGCGATTGTGGACTACAACCATACCCTGGAACTTTCGCCGAACCGCCCCGAAGTTCTCGACAGCCTTGCCGTCGCCTATTACAAGCAAGGCGATCGCACTGCCGCTCTCGCCACCTGGAAACAGGCCTTCGAGGCGCTCTCGAAGCAGCTCAACAGTGCCCGCGTCCCGGAAACTTTCTGGACCGATTTCGGCCGCACTTGCGATCAACTCCGCACTCGCCATCTCTACGCGGAGCTCAAACCTGATGCCGATGCTATCGTCCGCTCCTACCTTCGACATAACGGCAATTGGCGTTCGAATGCTCTGCTGCAACCGGCGTACGCGGCCGTTGGCGATCCCGCGTCAGCGACAGCATGGCTGTTGGACATCTCCTCCGCTGCGCCGGATCCGACGCGGATTCTCTCCGATGTTGCCGACGCCTCCTGGGTCCCGCTCGCCGAGCGCGCGCCAATCTATCAGCGCATTCTCGAGTCCAAGCAGAGTTCCCTCAACAAACTCGTTGGCATAGAACGCGACGACGCCCAGCAGGAGTTCGACTCGTGGCAAGTGCGCTGGATCACATACCTCGTCCGTACAAGAAAGTACGCACAGGTCGCCGACGCCATCGCTGCGTTGCCGAAAGAGACGCGCGAGGCGCAGACGCGCGCCCTGGTTCCGCTCGATCTCCGCGCGGCCGCGCAACTGGGAACGCTCGACCAGAAAATTGCCGCGTACCACGCCCAGCCCCAAACTGTTCCTGATTCGGCCATTCTCCGCAGCGCCGCTCGCCAGCTCTCCGAGAGCGGTGACAAGCAATCTGCGCGCAAGCTTCTCGAATTCGTCTTCGCGCGCGAAATCGACGAGCACGAGCTCAGCGCCGCCAACTTTCTAGGCCTGGCCGAGATCCGGCTCGCCTCGGGAGATACGCCCGGCGCTCTCGATCTGTTGCGCCGCTTGGTGGTCGTCGTCGGAAATCCATTTGAGAATCTCGATCCTGCCGCGGCGCTGCTGGAGAAGGCCGGTCACAACGCCGAAGCCATCGAGTTTCTCGATCCGCTCGTGAAATCGGCGCCGTGGGATGCGTCCTACCGGCTGCGTCTGGCCAAGGCTAGAATCGCCGCCGGCCAAGATGTTGCTTCGGCGCAAGCCGTGCTTGCGTCGATCGCCTCGGGATCGACTGCGACCTACGATCTGCGAATCAAAGCTAGCCTCGCGCTTGCCGGGCGGCCTCACTCCGATCTCGGGAGCGGCGAACTGAACCTGCTTGCCGGCAATCCCGCCATCTCCGCCACTGCGGCCGACAAGATGTATTTCTACGCCGCCCGTATCCAAGCCGCGCAGAGTACGACGAACGCACAGACGAAAATCCAATTGCTCAGCCATTGCCTGATCGATTTTCCTCGCCGCCACGAAGCTCGCGTCCCATTGTTTCTGGCGGCAGCGAGTTTGCGGTCCGACGAATTTGCTCTCGCGATTCTCGAACCGCTGCTCCAGAAGCAATTCCTCGGACGGCACATTTCCGGAACCATAGTCGAAAACGAAACCCAAACCGAAGCGGAAGACGCGGCCGAACCGATCGTCAGCTCCGATGGCGACGAGGAAGGTAACGGCACAGAGTCGACTTCCACGGCTATCGCTGGCGTGGCGCTTTCCCGCGCTCAGCGGGCGCAAGTGGCCGAGACGATTGCCGACACGATGATGCGCCTCGACCGGCTGGGCGATGCCGTCTCTTATTTCGAAATCGCGCGCCGCTCCGAAAACGTGGCGGCAGCTCGCCAGCAACTCGCCCACAAGATCGTGGCTGCCAAAGCCGAACTGCGGATGCAACATCAAAATGCCGCGCGACAGCCGCTTTTGCACGAAGCGCTGGAGCAGGATCGCGTGGTTCGTCCGCGCCTCGTGGCTCGCGCCGGACCCGCACCGAAAGCCGCTTCAAAACAGGCAGGTTCGAAGCAAGGAGGCAGCAAGCAATGAAACGCATCCTTATTTTTGCAGCGCTCGCTCTGGTATGCGCGGGCATCGGCCGGGCGGCGTATGAAGCTGCGCAACCGCTGCAGCCGCCGCTTTCGAAATATGTTCCAGCCGGGGCGCTGCTCTATTTAGAGGCGCAGGACTTCTCTTCATTGCTGGAGGACTGGAATTCCTCCGCCGAGAAAAAGCAATGGCTCGCGACCAGCAATTATGAGGTCTTCTCCCGCTCGCGCCTGTTCCTGCGCCTCAAGGGGGCGAGCGATCAATTCGCCGCTGCGGCCGGATTTCCACCCAACATGAATTTTCTTTCGCAAGTTGCCGGAACCCACAGCGCTCTCGCGTTGTATGACATCGGGAATTTAGAGTTTCTCTACGTGACATATCTGCCCTCGGCGAAGTCGATGCAGACCACGCTCTGGCAAACGCGCGCCAAGTTTGAGCCGCGCAGCGCCGGTGGAGTAACTTTCTACGTTCGGCGCGATCCGGAATCGCAGAAGGAAGTTGCTTTCGCGGTCTCCGGCGATTACCTGCTGCTCGCGACGCGGGAAGACCTTCTGGCTGCTGCGCTGCAGCTGGTTTCAGGAACGCAAGGCGACGCGAAACTGAGCGCCCAAGCCCGCACCATCGAATCCGAGCCCTGGTGGTCGCAGTCGCAGGCCTCCGCTGGACCGACGGGCGATCTGCGCATGGTGATGAACCTCGAAAAGATTGTTCCGAGCCCCTACTTCCGCACCTACTGGGTGCAGCAGAATATTACCGACATGAAGCAGTACTCGGCCGCGGTTTCCGACTTGTTCCGTTCGAGGAAGGAATATCGCGAGGAGCGCATCTTACTCCGCAAGACTTCACCGCCCCCGATGCCCGCCGAAGGATCGGAGGCGGCTGCCGATCTGGTTCGCCTGGTTCCAGAAAGCGCAGGCGTTTACGAAGCTAAGGCGAACCCATCCTCCGATTCCTGTTTCGATCTGATCGAAACCAAGCTTCTGGCGCCACATCTCGGTCCCGCACCTGCTTCTGAAATTGCTCCCCAGGTGCAATTGACTTCGGGAGAAACCGGAAGCGGCTCCGATCTCGAGACGCGTATCGATCGTGCGGCCGTCGAGCGTCCGGTTGTGCCGCAAAGCACCTCTGCCTTGAAAGACCTGTTCGACAAAACTCAAATTCTGGCTTCGCTCCGGATTCAGACAACTCAGGTTCAAACAACTGAGGCCCAATCGACACAATCGCAATCAAACGAGCACGACCAGTCTGGAGTTTTCGTCCGAATTCACTCCGCCATCGTTCTAACCGCGGCCTCCGACTGGAATGAAACCAGGGTTCAATCAACGTTGGCTGATTTTGTCCGCCCCGGTTTGACCGCCAGCGGATATGGAGTCGCATGGCAACAGAAGTCTGGCTACGCGGAACTCGATGGCCTCTGGCCGCTCGCGACGTCCGTTCGTGGCAGGTATTTGCTGGTGGCCGATGATCCCGGCCTGCTCGAGGCCATACTTGCGAACTTCAAGCAGAAGCCGAATCTGAAAGCTGCCGTCTTAGTCGCTGGATTTAATCACGAACGCGAGCAGTCAAACTTCGCCCGCCTCGTCGCACTGGTCGATCGGCCAAGTGTGGCGCAATTCAGTGGCAGTGCTAATGCTTATTCTAATGACAGGCAGCCGCAGTTTTTCGCCGAGAACATGGCCAGCCTGAGCCGAACACTCACCGCCGTTTCCGCGGAGAGGATCATGGTGCGCGTCGAGGGAGACAAAGTGTTGCAGACGGTTACCTACGCGTGGTCGAGATGAGAATCGCCGCGTTATTGCTGACGCTGGGGATGTTCTCGCTGTCTATTTCCAGTGGACGCACACAGACTCCTGGCGGAATTGGCGCGGATGGACTCGCGGAGGATTTCGCAGGTGGTAGCGGACCTTCGCTCTTTGCGCAATCCGCCAGCCAGACGCTCAACCGCGATTTCCCCAGCGCCGACATTTCGTTTCTTCTGCTCGACGCTAAAACCGGCGTCGTACTCGCCTCGCGCTGGGACCATCCCGAGACGCCGATTCCGATGGGTTCATTAGTGAAGCCTTTTCTCGCGCTGGCCTACGGAGAACTGCACGAATTCAAATATCCAAACCACATTTGTCGTGGGACGGCGACGGGCTGCTGGCGTCCCCGCGGCCACGGTCCCGTCGATCTGACTTCCGCCATTGCTTACTCGTGTAACTCTTATTTCCGGTTGCTCACGACGAATATGACCGCCGCGGAAGTTTCTCCGACCGCGGCCCGCTTTGGTCTCGAGTCGCCTGCTCCCGAAATCGCCGGACCTGCTCTTGCTGGTCTCCGCAGTCGGGCCGAAACCGCGAGCGCCGGAACCGGCAATCACGATTCGGATAGCCAATGGCTGATTTCGCCGATGAACATGGCCGGTGCATACCTGGAACTGATTCGTCGCCGCGATCAACCGGGCGTGCTCCCGGTGCTCAGCGGAATGGAGTTGGCTGCACGGCAGGGAACTGGCGCGGAAGTCGGCCGCGTTCTCCCGCACTCGCCTGCGATCGTTAAAACCGGTACCGCGCCGTGTACTCACGCAAGACATGCTCCGGGAGACGGTTTCACTATTGCATTGGTGCCGGCCGATGCGCCGAAGATTTTGCTCTTGCTCCGCGTTCACGGTGTTCCGGGAGCGCAAGCCGCCCGAACCGCCGGACAAATGCTGCGCCGCATCGACCCAGCTGTCGAGGCTGGCCAATAAGATTGCCAACGCCGATGAAGCCACGAATCCAATTCGCGATCGCGATTGCCGCACTGGCCGGAACGTCGCTATCGTTCGCTGAGAACGTCCGCATCGGCGTACTTGGACTCTTTCACCCGCGCGAGTTCACCGTGAGCGCGGCGGACGGCAACGCTGTCGTAATTCACGCTGGACAGGAAACGTTCGTGCTGGAAAAAAGCTCTGGCAAAAATGCCGCCCAAATACGCGCCGCTGGAAGCGGTATGGTGGCGACAGTGGGAACTCACGCCGTCGAAACTCCCGAGATCACCGTTAGCAGCCGGGCGAACGGTCCGGCAGATTTCATCCTTGCCGTGCCTGGAAAGATCGTGCGTCGCTACCGCGGAACCCTCCAACTGAAGCCGGCTTCTGGCGCGGGCGGCCTGGTTGCGGTTGTGGATATGGATCTCGAGACCGCGGTTGCTTCGGTAGTGGCTGCGGAAGGCTTGCCGGGAGCGCCGCTTGAGGCCCTGAAAGCGCAAGCGGTCGCAGCGCGTTCTTATTTCGTTGCCGGAAAAGGCCGCCACTCCGAATTCGATTTCTGCGATACGACACACTGTCAGTTCCTGCGCGAGCCGCCAGCGCCCGGCAGCGCTAGCGCTGAAGCCGCATTCGCAACTCGTGGCCTGGTGATGGTCTTCGAGTCTCAGCCCTTTGCTGCGATGTACACACGCAGTTGCAGCGGCCGCACTCGAACGCCCGTTGAAGTTGGCTTGTCGCCGGGCAACTATCCTTATTATTCCGTCGACTGCAAGTATTGCCGTGAACACCCCGAGAGTTGGCAAAGCCGAATTTCCGCGCACGAGGCCGCGACTCTGCACAGTTCCGACGAGGCGGCGCGCTTGAAATTTGTTCGCCGTCTCGGCTGGAGCACAGTTCCCAGCAACAGTTTCACCAAGAAAAGCGAAGGCGATCATGTCATTCTCGAAGGTACTGGCCAGGGACACGGCATCGGGCTCTGCCAGGCCGGAGCGAGCGCCATGGCGGAAGCAGGCGCCAACTTCCAACAGATTCTCGGCCACTACTACCCGAACACAACCATTGTCAGCCTCGAACAGGCGGCCGCGGCGCGCTAGTTCGTAAACAGCTTCACTAGGCGTGGCCTAGCCTAGCCTGATTCTGTAATCTGTCATTGGGGAAGTTTGATAACGCGTGGCCGAGACTCAAATTACAAAATTACCCGATTACCAAATTGCAAAATCAACAGAAAGAGTGAACGTGCATGAGGGTTCTAGTTACCGGAGGAGCGGGTTACATCGGCAGCGTAGTTGCTGCGGAGCTATTACAGGCCGGGCACGAGGTCGTCATCTACGACAACCTGAGCCGCGGTCATCGCCAAGCCGTGCCGCAAGACGCTGAACTGGTCGTGGGCGACTTGGCGGATCGCGCCAGTATCGATCATCTGTTCCGGTCGCGCACGATTGACGCTGTCATGCACTTCGCGGCGCTGATCGAAGCCGGCGAATCGATGAAGGCTCCCGAAAAGTTCTTCCGCAACAACACCGCGAATGCTCTGACACTGCTCGAAGCCATGCTTGCCGCCGGAGTCAAGCGTTTCGTTTTCTCGTCGACCGCAGCGCTCTACGGCAATCCCGAGCGCACGCCAATTGAAGAGGACGATCTCCTCTGCCCGACCAACGCCTACGGCGAATCGAAGCTGCTGGTCGAGCGAATGCTGGCGTGGCTCCATCAGATTCACGGCCTTCGTTATGCCAGTCTGCGATATTTCAATGCTGCGGGTGCGTCGCGTTCCGATCAAGGTGAAGCGCACCAACCGGAGACACATCTCATTCCCCGGATTCTCGAAGTCGCGCTCGGCCGCGCACAACAGGTGAACATTTTCGGCACCGATTACCCCACCTCCGATGGCACTTGCGTCCGCGATTACATACACGTCAGCGATTTGGCGCGAGCGCACTTGCTGGCGCTGAATGCGCTGGAAAAAGTGCCCGAAAAGTCTAGTCCGCTGATCTACAACCTGGGCAACGGACAAGGCTTCAGTGTGCGCCAGGTAGTGGAAGTGGCGCGGCAGATCACTGGACATCCGATTCCTGCGATCGAATCGCCGCGCCGGGCGGGCGATCCGGCGGTGTTGATTGCCAGCTCAGAAAAAATTCGGCGCGAACTGGGATGGCAACCAAAGTTCCCGGATTTGAAAGCGATTGTCGAAAGCGCGTGGCAGTGGCATCGCGACCATCCCCATGGATACCAAAATCAGTGAGTCTGCCGAAATACAGGCGAGTTTTGGCCTGCAAGATATACTTTAAAAGTGAGTTTCTCATGCAAGCCGCGAAGCGGCGTGAGAACACAGCCCACGGCGCAAGCCGTGGGTAGATTTGCGAGAAACGACGTTAGCCCCGCAGGGGCGAAAGAAACGAATTCCTGATATTAAACGGAGTCTCCATCGCTCGCCGTGGCTGCACAACTGCGAAGGAAGCCGGTTGCGAATAGTTTTCAGTAATGGGTATCGAAAAACAAATCGCCTATGCCAGGAAGGTTCTGCCGTCGGCGACTTGGCGCGCCCTGCGGTCGCCTTCCCGCGGCCCTGTCCATCTGATCTTTGCCTGGGCCGATCACTTCGAACCCGCTATCGTTCCTGAAGACGGCTATCAGCGCGTTCCCCGCGACGAGCAGGAGCGTCGTCTGGAATGGTGGACGCGCGAATATCCCAAGGTCGTCGACCGTTGGCGCGATCACGATGGTCGTCCGCTGGTCCACACCTATTTCTATCCTGCCGAGCAGTACGACCAGGGTTTGCTCGAGATGCTCGCTGAGCACTGCCATACCGGCTGGGGAGAAGTCGAGATTCATCTGCATCACGGAATGCAGCATCCCGACACCGCCGAAAACACTCGCCAGTTGCTCACCGAACACCGTGATCGGCTGGCCTTTCGCCATCGTTGCCTTGCGGTTGAGGAAGGTTCCACTCGTCCCGCTTACGCTTTTGTGCACGGAAACTTTGCCCTTGCGAACTCCGCTGGCGGACACTTCTGCGGCGTCGATTCGGAGATGCAGATTCTTGCCGAGACCGGCTGCTACGTCGACCTGAGCATGCCGAGCGGAATCTGGCATCGCGCGCAGATTGCAAAAACCAATTCCGTTTACGAATGTGCTCTCCCGCTCGATCAGTCCGCGCCACACCGCAAGGGACACGACTTGGCTGTTGGGCGCGTGCCCAAAACGCTGCCTTTGATCGTGCAAGGACCGCTCATAACCGACCTGCAGCGCAGCGTGCGTTCGGCGCGGCCCGTGCTCGAAAACGGCGCGATTACGGGAGCCAATCCTCCAACGCTGCATCGTGTGGCTCTTTGGAAACAGGCGCAGGTCCACGTTGCCGGGCGTCCTGACTGGCTGTTCATCAAAGTGTTTTGCCATAGCATGAACCCGACCCAGAAAGACGCCGTGATCGGCGATAGCTTCCGCAACTTTCTTGCCGCGCTGGTCGATGGCGCGGCCGACCGAAAGGAAACGCTGCACTTCGTCACCGCGCGCGAGATGGCCAACATTCTGCTCGCCGCTTGCGACGGCCGCGAGGGGAATCCTGGCGACTTCCGCGATTATCGCTTCAAGCGCTTTGCCGACTTGCACCTATCCTCTGGAGACGCCTCAGACGCGGCAAGCCGTGTCTCTACGGGGAATCAGGTACAACTTTAAAGTATCGACACTTCGCGCGCGTCGTTACACGGTTTTCTTCGTTTGCGGCCACACGGTTGTTACTACCAGCGCTACTGCAATTCCCAGCGATACTTCCAGAAACCGGTGCCACGCCATGATCCAAGGAGGACGTCCGCGGTTAATCAGCAAGACAATGCTCAGCGTGATTGCAGCAAACCGATACGCGCTGCCGACACGCAATGACCACGACACCATTCCACACAGAAGAATCCCAAGGGCGTAAACCGGAGCACTCGAGGGAAAGAAAGTCGCCAACGCCGCGCCCAACACCGCTCCCAGAGCGGTTCCCACAAATCGCTGCCACGCCAACGTCAGCGGAGGGATCGTGGATTGAACGACGACGATGGCCGAGATCGGAGCCCAGTAGTATTCCGGCAGCTTCAGAAGGCGAGCCAGAAGCATGGCCGCAACCGCTGCAAGAGATGTGAGCACCGAGTCAAAAATAGCATCGCGACCAATCACCAAAGCAATTCCGCTACGTGCCATCAACCCTCCCGCAGGCTTGCCAAAAACCGCTATTGTAGCGCTGGTCTCGGACGAAAGCGGTAGTAGTGCAGTTTGAAGCGGCTTTGAAAGGGCACGGCTTCACAGCTTGCGGAAAAACTCGATTTTGGTCTTGCTTTTGGGTGGCGCAGCGGTTTACCGCTGCGATATCTGGCTTGTTTTCCACGACGGCTTTAGCCGCTGCGGTGAAGCGCGGCGGCAAATGGCATTTTTTCCGCAAGCTCTTCAGCCGTGCCGTAAGCATCGCATTTTCATTGTGGCTTTTTAGCCGCTGGGGGACGTCAATTTTCAAACTGCACCACGAAAGCCCTTGACTTGCCATGCTATTATCTGTCTCGTACCTCGCGGGACCCGCGCGCTTGATGGTCTGAGCGCCACCGACAATGAGGGTTCCTACCTACGTCCTTCCTCGCAAGGGTCGTGGATGGAGGCGATGCGAGCACACCGGAAGTGTGTGCCAATCGTCCTTCGCCTTTCACGACAGACGACACACGCACTGTCCGGAACCAATTCATCAACTTGAGAGGAAAACTATGCAGATCAAAAAACTCACGCCAAATCTTGTCGTCCGCAACGTCGAAGCCAGCCTGAAGTTCTATCGCGAGGTCCTTGGTTTGGAAAAAGCCATTAGCGTTTCCGAGCAGTCTCCCTACGTTTTCGCGTCGGTCTCGAATGGAGCGGTCGAAATTTTCTTCAACGACCAAAAGACCGTTGCAGCCGAATATCCGCAGCTTGCCGCATCTATTGGCGCGAGCCTCACTCTCTACATGGAAGTAGATAGCCTGCAAGCTGTCCGCGACCGAGTGCAGAAAGCGGGAGCGAAAATCTCCATGCCGGTTATCGATCAGTTCTATGGCATGAGGGAATTCGCCTTCGAGGATGTTGATGGTTATACGATTACCATTGCGCAGAAGATGGGGTAGTCCAAAGGATGTCCACTTGAGAGGTTGGCCAACCAGCCTTCTCCGGCAGAAGAAAAATCGAGCAAAAAGGCAGGAAAAAGCCAGTTTTGTCTCGCCGTCGCCGGCAGCGGCGCCGCCGATCGGTTGCTCCATTTAGTTGGGCGAAAAATAACCCGCAACGATTGAATGCCTTGCCAACTGTAAGTCGAATATGTACATACAATGTTTCACGTGAAACATAGTGTTTCACGTGAAACACTTCTTCAATCTTGCGCACATTGTGTGGACAAAGGAGTTTCAATGGCAGCCTACTTTCGGGTGCCTCGAGAAGTGGACGCAGGTCAGATCTTAAGTTGGATCGCCAAGGGATCCAAGACCGGAACTTCCAGGAAGAGTATGTAGCGTTCTTGAAGAAAAATAAGAGCGGTATATCTGGAATTAGTTTCTTTCGCCCCTACCGGGCTACTGTCGTTTCTCGCAAATCTACCCACGGCTTGCGCCGTGGGCTGTGTTC
The DNA here is from genome assembly GCA_049592035.1 of Terriglobales bacterium. Taxonomy (GTDB): domain Bacteria; phylum Acidobacteriota; class Terriglobia; order Terriglobales; family Acidobacteriaceae; genus Acidiflorens. Next base: position 1,395 of record JBAWFQ010000182.1, on the reverse strand, counting down.
TTACGCCGCTTCGCGGCTGGGGGGTCCGTCAGGTCTGGCGCGGCACCCGCCTTTCTACCCACGGCTTGCGTTGTGGGCTGTGTTCTGATGCCGCTTTACGGCTTTCATGAGGGTCTCCCGCTTTTTCTGAGGCAGTTGGGTTGCGACACAGCGTCCTCCTTGGGAGGAACGCTCGAAGTTCGATGCGATGGTTGCGATGGGCTAGGGGCTGTCGGAGCTGATCGGCTGTGATGGCTGTGACCGCGTTGGCTTACGTACTCGGTTGAAAATCGTATCCGACCGGATGGGCTGTGACGACTGTCACCGCGTGGAGTTTCCTCGTCGTGAACAATCGGCCTAGCCGTGAAGCGGCGGAAGAATGCAGCCCACGGCGCAAGCCGTGGGGGAACGGAAGCACCCGAGGAGCAAGCTCCGGAGGAGCGAAAGAAGCTTGGCTCACACCGCCGGCAATCTCGTGGTTCACCTGATCTTCAGCACCAAAGGCCGGCACCCTGTAATAACCCCCGAATTCCGTACCGACCTCTTCGCCTACCTCGGAGGCATCATTCGCGAGATGCAGGGAACGGCACTCATCATTAACGGTACGGCCGATCACGTACACATGCTCATCCGCATTCGTCCGGTGCATGCGACGGCGGAGATCGCCCGCGTGGTTAAAACCAACTCGTCGCGCTGGGTCCGCGAGAAGTGGAACGTGCGTTTTGCCTGGCAGACGGGCTACGGCGCTTTCAGCGTGAGCGAATCGAATGTGGCTGCCGTTTCCCGGTACATCGCGACGCAAGAGGAGCACCATAGGAAGCGGACGTTTCAGGAGGAATACTTAGCGTTCTTGAAAAAGAACAATGTCCCGTACGACGAACGATATGTGTGGGATTAGTGTCGGTCGTCAGCGCAAGATAGAGCCAAGAAGCGCAAGATAGAGCCGCGAAGCGGCGCAAGAATGCAGCCCACGGCGAGAGCCGTGGGTTCAAGGCGAAACCGACGCAAGCCCCGTAGGGGCGAAAGAAGCAACCCCGGACACGCCGTCCATCGTATGCGATCCGAGAGGGAGCCTAGAGAATGTGGACACCGCATAAACTATGGCGGGCTTTTCTTTCGCCCCTACGGGGCTACCGTCGTCTCTCGCAAATCTACCCACGGCTTGCGCCGTGGGCTGCATTCTTGCGCCGCTTCGCGGCTGGGGCGGTCCGTCAGGTCTGGCGCGGCACCTGGCCCCACACAACGAAAAACGCGTTGTGTACCACTTGCCTAAAGCCGTCGGATTCGGCGGCCTGAATCGCAGCGCTGAAAGCGCTGCGCCACCCAAAAGCTTCATGTGGCCGTAGTGCGCGATAATTAAGTTATGGACGAAGAACTGAAGTTAGCGAGAGCTATAAAGGGGGGAAGCCTGGAGTT